>NZ_JBNGGG010000035.1:0-137787 GCF_049974585.1 Streptomyces sp. UG1
CGGATGCCCGCGGCCAGGCTGGCGAGCCGGATGCCTGGGGCTTGACGGGGCGGGACCGGGTGTCTGGGGCTTGGCTGGGTGGGCCGGGTGCCCGCGGCTTGGCTGAGGGAGCCGGATGCCCGCGGCTAGGTTGAGCGAGCCGGATGCCCGCGGCCAGGCTGGCGAGCCGGATGCCTGGGGCTTGACGGGGCGGGACCGGGTGTCTGGGGCTTGGCTGAGTGGGTCGGGTGCCCGCGGCTTGGCTGAGGGAGCCGGATGCCTGGGGCTTGGCTGAGCGGGCCGGATGCCTGGGGCTAGGCGGGGCGGAGGCAATGTTCGCGGCTGGTGGGGCGGATGCCCGTGGCTTGGTGGGCCGAAGGGGCGGACCTACGTCGGCTGCAACGTCCCCAGGGGCGCGGGGCTGTGTCGATATGCGGCTCTGCCGCGTGGGCGCGACCAGCACCAGGTCACCCACCCGCAGCCTGCCCACGAGCCGCCACCACCCCAAGCCCCCGCCCCTCACCCCAATTGCTCCGGCAACCCCGCCGCATGTGTGACCAGCAACCCCGACACCGCTCGCGTCAGTGCGACGTACAGCCGCCGCAGCCCAGTCCGTTCGTCCGGCTCGGCATCCACCACCGCCCGGGGCTCGTCCAGGACGACGTAGTCGTACTCCAGGCCCTTCGCCAGGGACGCCGGGACCAGGGTCAGTCGGGTCTGGTCCGTTGTCTCCTCGCCGGGGGCCAGGTGTGGCAACCCCGCCGCGGCCAGCGCCTCCAACAGTGCCGGAACGCGCGCGTCCGCGGCGATCAGGCCGATCGAGCCCTCGTTGCGCAGCAGCTCCTCGCACGCCGCCACGACCTCCGCCGTCCGCGACACCGCACGCACCTCGAAGAACCCAGGGTTCTCACGGACCGACGCCACCGGCGTCAGGCCCGGCGCGATATGCGGCAGGAGGCGGGAGGCGTACGTGATGACGTCCGTCGGGACGCGGAAGCCGGCCGTCAGTTCCTCGATGACGCCGTCCGACTTGCCGAGGTGGGCCAGCGCCTCGTCCCAACTCCGGGTCGCCCAAGGGGTCGTACCCTGCGCCAGGTCGCCGAGGACCGTCGCCGAACCGGTCGTGCAGCGTCGGCCCACCGCCCGGTACTGCATCGGCGAGAGGTCCTGCGCCTCGTCGAGGACGACATGGCCGAGCGACGGCGTGCGCGCGACGATGTCGTTCGCCTCGTCGATCAGCACCGCGTCCGCCGCGGACCACTTGGCCGACTTCGCCGACCGCGCCGGCCTCGCCCACAGGATCGTCTTCTGCTCGTCCTCGCTCAGCACCCCCTGCGCGTGCTCGGCGAGAAAGTCCGCGTCCGCCAGCAGCCGCAGCACGAGCTTCGCCGGATCCACCGGCGGCCAGATCGCCTTCACGGCCGCCTTCACCGCGCTGTTGCGGGCCACCGCGTCCTGCACCCGGTCGTCCGGCGCCTCACCCGACCGCTCCATCTGCACCAGCACGGCATGCGCGATGCGCTGCGGAAGGGCCTCGCGGGCGGCGCCGTACCGGATGTCGCGGGTGAGCAACTCGCGCACCGTCTCCTCGAGTTCGTACGCCGGGACCCGCCACCGCCGCGATCCGCGTACGACGACCACCGCCTCCGTCGGCATCGTCACATGCGAGTAGACCGCGCGCCGCAGCACCTCCGCCATCCTCGCGTCGCCCTTCACCATCGCGGCCGCCGCGTCGTCCGTGCCGCGCACCTCCACATGGGCCACCAGGTCGTCCACCGTCGCCTGCCGGACCGCCAGCTCACCCAGCGCCGGGAGCACCTGCTCGATGTAGTGCAGGAAGGACCTGTTCGGGCCGATGACGAGCGTGCCGGTGCGGGCGAGGCGCTCGCGGTGGGCGTAGAGGAGATACGCCACCCGGTGCAGGCCCACCGCGGTCTTTCCGGTGCCCGGGCCGCCCTGTACGCAGACCGTGCCGCCGAGCCCGGACCGTACGATCTCGTCCTGCTCCGGCTGGATCGTCGCCACGATGTCCCGCATCGGGCCCACGCGCGGGCGCTCGATCTCCTGCTGGAGCAGCTTGCTGGTGCGGGCCGCCTCCGCCGGGTCGGACAGGTGCTCGTCCTCGTACGCCGTGAGGTCGCCGCCGGTGTAGCCGAAGCGGCGGCGCAGCGCGATGTCCATCGGGTCCTTCTTGGAGGCCCGGTAGAAGGGTTGGGACACCGGTGCGCGCCAGTCGATGACCATCGGGTCGCCCTCGGCGTCGTGCACATGCCGGCGCCCGATGTAGAAGCGCTCGCCCTCCGCTCCCTCCGCCTCCTCGGCTCCAGGTGCGTGCAGGTAGTCGAGGCGGCCGAAGAACAGCGGGGTGTCGCTGAGGTCGGCCAGGGCCTTGATGCGGTCGTCGATCTGGCGGGAGAGGACTTCGGCGTTGACCCAGTTCGCGGTGACGTCGCTGATGTCGAGCGACTCGACGTCCTCGCGCATGGCGCGCAGGGCGGCACGGGAGGAGGCGAGGTGGGAGCGCTCACGGGACAGCGGGTCGTCGACGGGGGTGGACAAGGGGGTGCCTCCGGAGGACCTTCGGGTGGGTGGTCGAGAGAGCCGACCGGTTTCCGTCCGGACGGCGGCACTCCGTGAACGGAGGCGGGCAAGGGCGGAGATTTTAGGTGAGCGGGTATGCCGGATGCCAACGAATTTCCGGGCCCGTTGGCCCGTCCCCTGCCTGCCCCCGTCCATCCCCCCGTCCATCCCCTCCCCGTCCGCCCCCTAGGGGAGGCCGTCCTCCTCCCTGGGGGCAAGGGGTCCGCCCCGAGATGTACGGAGGCGGTATGCGGCTTGGGACCGCAGGCCGATGCCCTCTTTATGTCTGCGAACCCATCATGGAGACATGAGCGCAGCAACCATCCACCCAGCCCCAACGGGCCCCCGGGGAGCCACAGCGCTCCAGGGGAGCCATCATCATCGACTCGGCGAAGCCCTGCGTGCCATCAGGGTGTTCGCAGGCGCCGCCTTCGACGTGATCATCCTCGGTGAGTACGGCGAGGAGGCGGGCGTTCGCCGTAAGTGACGCCCGGTGTCGCCTCCCCACCGGCCTTGCTCAGCCCTCCGCGAGGATCTCGTCCGCGTCCACGATCCGGTACGCATAGCCCTGCTCCGCGAGGAACCGCTGGCGGTGGGCGGCGAAGTCCTGGTCGATCGTGTCGCGGGCGACGACCGAGTAGAAGTGGGCCTGATGGCCGTCCGACTTCGGCCGCAGCACCCGCCCCAGCCGCTGCGCCTCCTCCTGCCGCGACCCGAATGTGCCCGAGACCTGGATGGCGACGGTCGCCTCCGGCAGGTCGATGGAGAAGTTCGCGACCTTGGACACGACGAGGACGCTGATCTCGCCCTCCCGGAAGGCGTCGAAGAGCTTCTCGCGCTGGGCGTTGGAGGTCTCGCCCTTGATCACGGGGGCGTTCAGATGCTCGCCCAGTTCGTCGAGCTGGTCGATGTACTGGCCGATGACCAGGATCTGCTGCCCGGCGAACCGGCGCACGATGGCCTCGGTGACCTTGCGCTTGGTGTCGGTCGTCGCACAGAAGCGGTACTTCTCCTCCTGCTCGGCGGTGGCGTACGCCAGCCGCTCGGAGTCGGTGAGGTTGACCCGGACCTCGACGCAGTCGGCGGGCGCGATGTAGCCCTGCGCCTCGATCTCCTTCCAGGGAGCGTCGAACCGCTTGGGCCCGATCAGCGAGAACACGTCCGACTCCCGCCCGTCCTCCCGCACGAGCGTCGCCGTCAGCCCGAGCCGTCGCCGCGCCTGAAGATCCGCGGTGAACTTGAAGACCGGCGCGGGCAGCAGGTGCACCTCGTCGTAGACGATGAGCCCCCAGTCACGGGAGTCGAACAGCTCCAGGTGCGGATAGACACCCTTCCGCTTCGTCGTCAGCACCTGGTACGTCGCGATGGTGACGGGCCGGATCTCCTTCCGCGTCCCGCTGTACTCACCGATCTCGTCCTCCGTCAGCGAAGTCCGCTTCACCAGCTCGTGCTTCCACTGCCGGGCGGACACGGTGTTCGTGACGAGGATGAGGGTGGTCGACTTCGCCTGCGCCATGGACCCGGCGCCGACCAGCGTCTTGCCCGCACCGCACGGCAGGACGACGACCCCGCTCCCGCCGTGCCAGAAGTTCTCCACGGCCTGCTTCTGGTACGGCCGCAGCGCCCACCCGTCCTCGGCCAGCTCGATCGGGTGCGCCTCGCCGTCGACGTACCCGGCGAGGTCCTCGGCCGGCCAGCCCAGCTTCAGCAGCGTCTGCTTGATCTGCCCGCGCTCGGAGGGGTGCACGACGACGGTGTCCGGGTCGATGCGGGCGCCGACGAGGGGCGCGACCCGCTTCGAGCGCAGCACCTCCTCCAGCACCGGCCGGTCGGTGGTGGTGAGGACGAGGCCGTGCGCCGGGTGCTTGCTCAGGGTCAGCCGGCCGTAGCGGTCCATCGTGTCGGCGATGTCGACGAGCAGCGCGTGCGGCACCGGATACCGGCTGTACGTCACCAGCGCGTCCACGACCTGCTCGGCGTCGTGCCCCGCCGCCCGCGCGTTCCACAGCCCCAGCGGCGTCACCCGGTAGGTGTGGATGTGCTCGGGCGCCCGCTCCAGCTCCGCGAACGCCGCGATCGCCCGACGGCACTCGTCCGCCTGCTCGTGATCGACCTCGAGGAGCAGGGTCTTGTCCGACTGGACGATCAGTGGTCCGTTCACGTGGGTCCGTCCTTCCGCTCACCACTCGACCAAACGTCCAGTGTGCCGCACCTGGCCTGTTTCGCGGTGGGGAGCAGGTCACATCCGATGCGGCCGGATCTGGTGATCGGAGTCGTGGACCGGGGCGAGGCCATCGAGAACCGCTGGCTGCACCGCGTCGCGACGACCGTCTGCCGGGACGCGCGGGGCCGCATCCTGGTGCATCGGCGGCAGAAGGACCTCTCCCGGTTCCCCGGGCAGTACAACTGGCTGATCGGGGGAGCGGCGGAGGTCGGAGAGTCGTACGAGGAGGCGGCGGCACGCGAACTCACCGAGGAACTGGGGGTGGCCGAGGAGATCACCGCCGATCCGGCGGAGATCGCCTGGCACGCGTGGCTCACCGAGAGTGAGCTTCGCCTCGCGCTCCGGCGGTGGGCCTTCGTACCTGATGGTGTCGAGGCGTTGCAGCGCTACTTGTGACTGTGACTGATCGATTCCGAAGTCCTACAGGATGTCTTTTCATTCCTGTGAGTGGCGCGGTTTCACCTGTACGGCGGCGGCTGCGAAGAATGCCGAGCGTGCAGGTCATCAGCCATGAACCGTCTCCGCCGACCACCACCCTCGGGTACGCGCTGTTCGCCACCCGCTGGTTGCAGGCGCCGCTCTACTTCGGCCTGGTGGCCGCGCAGGGGGTGTATGTCTACAAGTTCTTCAACGAGCTCTGGACCTTAGTTCTCCGGTGTGTGACCGGGCAGGCGACGGAGACGTACGTCATGCTCGCCGTGCTCAAGCTCGTCGACGTCGTGATGATCGCCAATCTGCTGATCATGGTGATCGTCGGCGGCTATGAGACGTTCGTCTCGCGGATCGGGCTGCAGGGCCACCGTGACCAGCCCGAATGGCTCTCGCACGTCAACTCCAACGTGCTGAAGGTCAAGCTCGCCACCGCCATCGTGGGGATCTCCTCGGTCCATCTGCTGCAGATGTTCGTCGACGTCCACCACACGTCCCGCCACTCGCTGCTGTGGGGCACGGTGATCCACATGGCGTTCATCGTGTCGGCGGCGATCCTCGCCTATATGTCCGGGCCGATGGCCGCGCACGGTGAGCGGGCGGCGGCCTCGCAGCCGGCGGCACCGCACGAGCGCCGCGCCGAGGCGACCGTCGCCGAGAAGGCCGTCGTGCCGGCGCAGTCCGCCTCGCGGGAGGACGAGCCGAGCGCCGAGGAGCGGGTGCGTGCCGCCGGGTTTCCGGCGCGCAAGCTGCTGGAGGACTTCGACTCCGAGTACCCGCGCTCCTTCGACCGCGAGACCGTGGCCCGGCTCGGCAAGCTGGACTTCGTCGGGGCGGGGCGGAACGTGGTCTTCGTGGGGCCGCCCGGCACCGGCAAGACGCACCTGGCCGTGGGCCTCGGCGTGCGGGCCTGCCAGGCCGGGCACTCGGTGCTGTTCGCGAACGCCGCGCAGTGGGCCGCGCGGCTGGCCGCGGCGCGGGACGCCGGGCGGCTCGCGCGGGAACTGGCCGCGCTCGACGAGCACCCCCTGCTGATCGTCGACGAGGTCGGCTACACCCCCTTCGACGACGAGACCACCGCGCTCTTCTTCCAACTGGTCGCGCACCGCTACGAACGGGCCTCGCTGATCGTGACCAGCGACCGTCCGCCCGGCCGCTGGGACGAGATCTTCGGCGGCCCCTCGGCCCTGGCGATGGTGGACCGGCTGGCCCACCACGCCGAGGTCGTACGGATCGAGGGCGACAGCTACCGGCTGCGCCGCGCTACTTCGTCAGCGTGGGCAGATTGAGGTTGTTGACCAGCGGCCCCTCGATGGTGAGCCCCTCGGTGACCAGGGGCCCGGCGCCGGCCGCCGGGATGGGCAGCGGCAGGGCGGCGGCGGCCGGAGCGGCCCCGGTGGCGAGGATGCCTACGAGGACGGCGGCGGCGAGGGTGAGGCGGGCACGGGTGGTGCGCATGGGTATGACGGCCTTTCACAAGTCGGCGGCGTTGGCTGGGACTGCTGCACGGAGCTGACGGGAACCAGTGGGAGCTGACAGGAACCGGTGGGAGCTGACTGGAACCTGACGACCGGGCCGGTCCAGCGGGGCTGGCACCGGCCCGGGAGGGCACGGGACGCGTCAGAGCGTCACGCCCCCGCCGAAGTCGATGCCGATCGCCGCGGCCTGGGCGGTAAAGGCGCCGATCATGGTGGCGGCGGCGGTCAGTACGGTGGCGATGCGACGAGCAGTGCGCATGGGACAACTACCTCTCTGCTGCGCTCACTTGAGCGTGATCAGGACAACGGGTGGCTGCCCTGCGCTCCGCGGCGGAATGCGGAGAGATCGGAAAAGTCCCTCAAGAGTTGGAAAGGCCCGGCGTGGCGTGCATGAATCGCCGCGTGCGCCCGGACGGGTGAGCCGACCGGGCCGTCGTCAGATCTGGTCGTCCGCCAGCTCCGCGACGCCGGTGATCCGGTGCAGCGGATACGTCCGTACCTCGTCCGCGGTGTGGTCGTACGCCGTCACGAACCCGCCCTCGACCCGCACCGGCGCGATCACCCGCTGACTCGCGGTGCCCTCGGCGTTGACGTACCCGATCCACAGCGCCTCGCCGGTCAGGACGGCGGCCTGCATGGTGGCGAGGGTCTCCGCGGACGTGGTCCGGGGCAGCTCACCGCCGGTCACGGGGGCCGCGGTCGCGCTCGGCTTGCGCGGGGTCGTGGAGGCGAGGTCGCCCGCCCGGATGGCGCGGATCGCGGCCGCCAGCAGCGTGGCGTCCGGCGTCGGCGGGCCGTCCGGGACCGGCTCGGGGGCGGTGCGCGGCGGGGTGCGGTGGGCGTCGGCGCGAGTGATCAGAACATCACCCTCCGCCGACTCGGCGGCCGGCGCGAAGCCCATCGCGCGCAGGCCCTCCAGCAGCCCGGCCGGGTCCGCCTGGGCGGCGAGCACCGTCGGAGCGAGGCGGCGCAGGTGCAGGCCGGCGGCCCGCTTGTCGGCGAGGATCTCGTTCAGCACCGCGTCGTCGTCACAGCGGACGTACGCCGACGCCGCGCCCACCCGCAGATGACCGTGCTTACGGGCCACGTCGTCGATCAGATACGCCAGCGGCTGCGGCACCGGGGTACGCGAGTGCTCGGCGAGGAAGGCATGCAGATCGGAGGCGCTGCGCCCGGCGTCGAGGGCGCGGCGCACCGAGCCCGGCGTGAACCGGTACACCGTCGCCCCGCCCTTCGACTCCACGTCCGCGAGCACCCCCAGCATGTCGGCGAGCGGCCGCCGCAGCGGACCGGGCGCCACGGCCGTGAGGTCGGCCTGGAGGAGCACGTGGTCGAGGGGCTCGGGCAGCAGCGGAGCGAGGAGACGCGCGGCGGCGGCGGAGGCCACGGCCTGTTCGGCGGGCGAGAGGGGCTCGGGCGCGGGGGCCGGGCGGGGGTGCTCGTGGTGGACGGGGAGCTTGTCGCCAGGGCCGGTGGGGGCACTGGGGGCGGTGGGGCCGACGGGGCTGGTGGGGGTGAGGCCGGCGGGGCCGACGGGGCCGTGGCTCGTGGGGTCGGTGGGGGCGTCGGCGGGCGTGGCCGGTGCCGAGGGGGTGGTGTCGTGGGTGGCTGCTGAAGGGCCGGTGGCTGGAGGTGCGGCGTCGTGGGTGGTCGCCGACGGACCGGTGGCAGATGGACCGGTGGTTGACGGACTGGTGGCTGATGGACTGGTGGCTGATGGACCGGTGACCGACGGGCCAGTCGCAAACGGGCCGGTGGCGGATGACCCAGTCTCCGACGGACCCGCAGTCGATGGGCCTGCGGTTGATGGCCCTGTGGCGGTTGGCCTGGTCGTCGATGGGCCTGCGGTTGATGGCCCTGTGGCGGTTGGCCTGGTTGTCGACGGGCCTGCGGCCGATGGCCCTGTGGCCGTTGGCCTGGTCGTCGACGGGCCCGCGGCCGTCGGCCCAGTAGCCGATGGCCCCTCCGCCGACGGACCCCCGGCATGGTCGCCGCGCCCCCCGGCACGGCCTCCCCGCCCCCCGGACTTCCCGGCCGCGACCGCCGGCACCCCCAGCAACGCCCGCCCATGCCCCGACAACGCCCCCCGCCCCGTCACGCCCAGCATCTCCGCCTCGTTCAGCGTCCACTGGGCGAGGCGGCTGCGCAGGTCGTCGTCCTGTTGGGGGCCCCGCAACGGCCGTTCCCAGCGCAGCCGGGCCAGTACCGACTCCGCCGTCGGGGACGTGCCCTCGGGCAGCCCGGCCAGCAGGGTCAGCACCCGGTGGCGTACCTCCGGCGCGGCGGAGCGGTCCAGGCCCGGGCCCAGTGCCGACAGGGTGCGGTCCTTGGCGTCCCGGCCGCCGACCACCCCGGCCGTGCGGGTCGCCGTCAGCCACGCCTCCGCCAGTCGGACCCAGCGCTCGGCGGCGGGCTGCTCCAGCCACTCGTCGTAGGCGGGTGTCGCCGCGTACCGCTCGTCGGCCTCGCCGTCGGACGCCAGCAGGCCCGCGGCGTAGGCGAGTTCGACCCAGAAGGCGGCGACCGGCTCGGGCACGTCGAGGGCGACGGCGGTGCGCTTGAGGTCGCGCACGCTCAGGCCGCCCGCGCGCAGCACCGCCGGCCCGCCCTCGTCCCAGTCCTTCAGCAGCTCCTCGACGGTGGCCAGCGCCGTGTACGCCTGCCCGGCCGCCGTGGTGTCCACAACCTGTGGACGGTGCGTCGCGCTCGGCTCGACGGGCGGCGGCAACGGCTCGGTCGTGCGGTGCGCGCGGCCGGCGCGCAGGTGCAGGGCCACCTCGCGGGGGAGTACGACCGTGCCGGGCGTCGTGGGCAGCAGCAGACCGCGGTCCAGGAGCCAGCGCAGCCGGGGCGCGGGATCGGCGGTGACCTGGCCGTACGGCGGACCCCACACCAGGCGGGACAGCACCTCCCGGGACTCCTGCGGCGCGTCGGCGAGCAGGGCCGTCATCCGCCGCCGGTCGGTGAACAGCGCGGTGAGCGACGACACGGCCGACACGGCGTCGTGGGTCGTGGGCAGCCCGGCCGTCGTGACGATCTCCTGGATACGGCCCGGCGACATGCCTGCCACCGCCTCCCGCACCGTCGGCCCCAGGCCGGTCGGCGACGGGTGCTGCGGCGAGGGCGTCAGCAGCTCGCGTGCCGTGCGGACGAGACGCAGCCGGTCGTCGGCGCCCCAGACCAGGGCCTGGTCGCGCAGGGTGCCGAGGGCGTGCGGCAGGGCCCCGGCGACCGCCGGGTCGCCCTCGTCGCCGGCCATCAGGGCGAGCAGTTCGTCGTACGTCGCCGGATCCGCCGCCACGGCCAGCGCCTCCGCCGTCTGCAGCGCGAAGCGGTCCAGCCGCTCCAGGGCGCGCACCACCGAGGCCCGGGTGCCGGCGCGGGTCGCGAGCTGGGTGAGGTCGGTGGGGACAGGGGTGATGAGATCGGGCCGGCTGCGCAGCAGCACGGCCAGCGAGGCGTCGTCCCGCACGCGAAGCGCTTCCGCGAGGGAACGGGGCGGGGTGGCCGGGTCGCTCATCCTGCCCACGTTAGCGGGTTGCCCCCGGCGGCTGGGCCGACCAGGGGCGTCGCCCTCGGCCCCCCGACCCCGCCCGCCGACCCACCTCACCCGCCGATCCGACCCACCTCACTCGCCGATCCGACCCACCTCACTCGCTGATCCGGCCCGATCCATCCGTTGATCCGGCTCGACCCACCTCACCCGCTGGTCCGACCTGACGCACCCGTTGATCCGACCCGACCCACCTCAGCCGCTGGTCCGGCCCGATCCACCCGTTGATCTGACCCGACCCACCTCACCCGCTGATCCGACCCGACCCACCTCACCCGCCGATCCGGCCCGACCCACCCGCTGATCCGACCCGACCCACCCACCCTGTCCTGCGCTAACGTCATCCCGAGCGGTATCCAACGCACCCACCCCGGAGGGGACTTCGTGGGGATCGAGAGCGACCAGGTCGTCTACGAGTATCTGAGCCGCGTCGGCGACGTGGCCCAGCAGCGCCAGTTGCCGTCGTCCACCCGCATGCGCCTGGTGAACGAGCTGCGCGGCGAGATCGACCGCCGCCGCGCCAAGGCCCCCGTCGACAGCCCCGCCGCCGTCCGCCGCATCATCGCCCGCCTCGGCACCCCCGACGAGGTCGTCGAGGCCGCCGGGGGAGGCACCGCCCCCGCCCCGCAGGCACCGATCACCCCCGTGCCCGTACAGCCGGACAGCGGCACCGACGGGACGGCCGAGGAACGCCCCAAGGGTCGTCTGCGCCGCCTCGTGCCCCGCCCCCGCCCCGCCGAGCCCTCGGCGCCCGTCGCCGACGACGCACCCCCGCCGCCCCACCTCGCCGGCACCGCGGACCTCGGTGGCAGCGCGCTCCAGCCGGACTGGTGGCGGGTGGACCGCAGCCCCTTCGGCCCCGGCGAGGACGTCCCGGGCTTCGTCGGCGGCATCGAGATCCCGGAGATGCTCAGGCGCCCGCCCGCGAAGGACGAGACACCGCTCAGGAAGAAGGAACCCGAGGAGGAGCCGCAGGCCCCGGCCGCCGTGGAGAAGGCCGAGGAGGAGGAAGAGCCGCAACCCTCCCGCCGCCGCCTCATCCGGCGCCCGACCCTGCCCTCCGGCCGCTGGAGCAACCCCCTTCTCCTGTTCTCCGCCGCCCTCCTCGTCGCCGGCGCCATCCTCGGCAACCTCATCGTCCTGCTCGTCGGCTGGCTCATCGCCTGGGGCTCGCGCCGCCTGACCGACACCGAGACCAAGTGGGCGGTCATCATCATCCCCGGCCTCTCCGTCACGGCCGGCATCACCTGGCTCTGGGGCCGCGCCACCGACCGCTGGGGCGCCGACCTCGTAGAGGGCCAGACAAACGCCGCGATCACCGAGACCTGGCCGTGGGTGGTCCGGGGCGCGGCACTGGCATCGGCGTTGTTCATCGTCTGGCGTTCACAAAAACAGCGGTAGTCCTTGGCCGGGGGCGCGGATACGTCCCCAGGGGCGCGGGGCTGTGTCGATTTGCGGCTCCGCCGCGTGGGCGCGATCAACCCCCACCGGCCCGCAGCCGCCACACAACAAACTGAACCGAGCTACTGGGCGGACGGCACAATAACCCCCATGGCACTCACCGTCGGCTTCGACCTCGACATGACCCTCATCGACTCCCGCCCCGGCATCCACGCCTGCTACACGGCACTGGCCGAGCGCACAGGAACGCACATCGACGCCGACCTCGCCATCACCCGGCTCGGCCCGCCGCTGGAGGAGGAGTTGGTCAACTGGTTCCCGACGGAGCAGGTGGCGGCCATGGCCGAGCTCTACCGTGCGATGTACCCGGCGCACGCGATCACCGGCACCCTCGCCCTACCCGGTGCCCACGAGGCGATAGCCGCCGTAGGGCAGGCGGGCGGACGCTCGATCGTCGTCACCGCGAAGTACGAGCCGAACGCCAAGCTGCACCTGGAGCACCTCGGCATCCAGCCCGACGCGGTCATAGGCAACCTGTGGGCCGAGCAGAAGGCGGCGGCCCTGCGCGAGCACGACGCGAGCGTCTACGTCGGCGACCACCAAGGAGACATCCGCGCCGCCCGCGCGGCGGACGCCCTGTCGGTCACCGTGGCCACCGGCCCGTTCGACGCCGATCAGCTCGGCGAACTGGGCGCGGACGTGGTCCTCGCGGACCTGACCGCGTTCCCCGACTGGCTCGCCGGCTACCGCGAAGCGCCCCGCGCCTGACGCCGCCCGGCCGCGACCGACTGGAGCACACCGGCACCGGCGACGAGGAATCCGACGCCCATCAGCATGCTCAGTCCGAACATATAGGTCGGAAATGGTGTCGTGCCGAGCAGGAACGGGGCCACCGTGACCAGAGTGGCCACTGCACCGATGAAGAACACGACCGCTCCGGCACGGATCAGCCGGTCACCGGGAGCGGCGGAATTCGTTTGGGTTTTGTCACGCACCGGACCAGGGTAGTTCCCAGCGCGAGGGAAGAACCGGGCGACGTCTTGTCACCGGCCCGGGGACCATTAGCCTTGGTACCGGCGGGTCGTGGTCGACCCGCTGTAGTGCTATCAAGAGCCGTTTTCAGAAGCAGTTTTCCGACGAGTACGAGGACGAGGACAGACGTGCCTACCGGCAAGGTCAAGTGGTTCAACAGCGAGAAGGGCTTCGGCTTTCTCTCCCGCGACGACGGCGGCGACGTCTTCGTCCATTCCTCGGTCCTCCCCGCCGGAGTTGACACACTCAAGCCGGGACAGCGAGTGGAGTTCGGAGTCGTCGCCGGTCAGCGCGGTGACCAGGCGCTTTCGGTCGTCATTCTCGACCCGACCCCGTCCGTCGCGGCCGCCCAGCGCAAGAAGCCGGACGAGCTGGCGTCCATCGTCCAGGATCTGACGACCCTGCTCGAGAACGTCACGCCGATGCTGGAGCGGGGCCGCTACCCCGACAAGGCCGCCGGCAAGAAGATCGCCGGCCTGCTGCGGGCGGTCGCCGACCAGCTCGACGTATAACCGTACAGCCGTGCAGCTGTAGAGCCTCAGGGGAAGTCCAGCGCATCCGGGCCGAGGGGCGGCACCAGCCCCTCGGCCGCCGCACGTGTGAGCAGCCCGCGCACCGCGGCGTAGCCGTCCTCGCCGAGGTCGTGCGTGAACTCGTTGACGTACAGGCCGATGTGCTGGTCGGCGACGGCCGGGTCCATCTCCTGGGCGTGCTCCATGACGTACGGGCGGGAGGCCCCGGGGTCGTCCCAGGCGGCCTTCACGGACGTACGGATGGAGTCGGCGAGCAGCCGCAGCGCGTCCGCGCCCAGCGACCGCTTCGCGATGATCGCGCCCAGCGGGATCGGCAGGCCGGTGGTGTTCTCCCAGTGCTCGCCCATGTCGGCGAGCTTGTGCAGCCCGTAGTTCTGGTACGTGAAACGCGCCTCGTGGATCACGAGCCCCGCGTCGACCTTCCCGTCCCGCACGGCCGGCATGATCTCGTGGAAGGGCATGACGACGATCTCGCCCACCCCGCCGGGGACCGTGTCAGCGGCCCACAACCGGAACAGCAGATACGCCGTCGACTTCTCGCTCGGCACCGCGACCGTGCGGCCGGTGAGGTCCACCCCTTCCTCCCGCGTCAGCACCAGCGGTCCGCAGCCCCGGCCCAGCGCACCCCCGCACGGCAGCAGCGCGTACTCGTCGAGGACGTACGGCAGCACCGCGTACGACACCTTCAGTACGTCGAACTCGCCCCGCTCGGCCATGCCGTTGGTGATGTCGATGTCGGCGAAGGTGACGTCGAGCGCGGGGGCGGCGGGGATGCGGCCGTGGGCGAGGGCGTCGAAGACGAAGGTGTCGTTCGGGCAGGGGGAGTAGGCGATCTGCAGCGGCTCACTGGCCATGTGGGCGGTCATGTGGGTTCCAACTCTCCAGGACGGGTGCCAGCTTCCCGAAGCCCTCCGTCAGGGCGGCCAGCGCTTCGCCGATGCGCCAGGCGGCGCGGTCGCGGGGGCCGACCGGGTTGGAGACGGCCCGTATCTCCAGCACCGGCACCCCGTGCGCGGCGGCGGCCTCGGCGACGCCGAAGCCCTCCATGGCCTCCGCGAGGGCCGTGGGGTGACGCTCGCGCAGGCGCGCGGCGCGCCCGGCCGTGCCGGTCACGGTGGAGACGGTGAGGACGGCGCCGGGGCGGGCGCCGGTGGCGGCCGCGACCTCTCGTACGAGTGCTTCCGGCGGACGGTGGGTGACGGTGCCGAAGCCCAGCTCGGTGACGGGCACGAAGCCGTCGGGGGTCTGGGCGCCGAGGTCGGCGGCCGTGATCTCGTCGGCGACGACGAGGGAGCCGACGGGGGCGTCGGGTGCGAAGCCGCCCGCGATGCCGGCCGAGACGACGAGGGCGTACGGGGCGCCTTCGAGGGCGGCCCTGGTGAGGGCCGTGGCGGTGGTGGCGGCGGCGAGCGCGGGGCCGACTCCGGCGGCGATCACCTCGGTGCCGGGCGGTCCGAGCACCTGGGCCACCGCGTCCCGCTCGGCGGGGACGGCGGTGGCCACCAGGACGCGTACGACGGACGTGATCAGGCGTCCTTTTCCAGCTTGAAGGACCACAGGCCGGTCACATCCTGCTCGCCCTCCTTGATGGTCACCAGGGTCGAGCTGCCGCTGGCACCGTACTGGGCGTTGAAGAACACGCTGCCCGGGACGGTGCGGTAGGTCTTCTTGCTGGAGTCGGTGAGCGGCTGGCCGTTCATGAGGATGGTCCAGCCCTCGTCGGCGATCTCCGGGTCGACACCGAAGCGCACGGTCTCCTCGGGGTCCACCTTGATGGACTCGATGTCCTTGTCCTTCAGGCACTTCGCCAGCGCCTCGGTCTTCAGGGTTTCGCCCTCACCACCGCAGGTGGCCTCCGAGTGCACGGACGCGGTGCCGGTGGTGATCGTGGCCAGCGGCGTCGGCTTTTCGCAGGCCGACAGAACGAGCAGTCCGGCGGATACGGCGCCGGCGGCGGCGACGGCGCGGCGGCGTCGCGAAGCGGATTGCAGCGTGGTCATGGCGGAAGGCTATCGGGCGCGTATGACGCTCTGTCCATGTGGGGGCGTGTCATCGCGGGCCATGCCCTAGGTGACCCGTGGGCGTGCGTGTCCGCTGTGCCGGGCCGAGCCGATCAGGCCCTTGACGGTGGAGAGCCAGCCCGTGGCGACGATCGCCGCGCCGACCAGCAGGCCGAACGAGCCCTTCAGCGGCAGCACGATGCCGATCGCGCCGCCGAGCACCCAGGACATCTGCAGCAGCGTCTCCGAGCGCGCGAACGCCGACGTACGGACCAGCTCCGGCACGTCCCGCTGGATCAGCGCGTCCAGCGACAGCTTGCCCAGCGCCTGCGCGAACCCGGCGACCGCCGCGAGGAAGGCCACCATGACCGCGCCGAAGAAGATCGCCGCCGTGATCGCCACGCTCAGCACGAAGCCGACGACCGTCACGATGATGATCTCCGGCGCCCGGGATCTCAGCCACGCCCCGACGGCCGTACCGAGCGCGTTGCCCACGCCGGCCGAGACGGCGACTATGCCCAGCGAGACGGCGGCGCTCTGGCCGGACATCGGGTGCTCGCGCAGCAGGAACGCCAGGAAGAAGATCAGGAAGCCGGACTGGCAGCGGATGGCGGCGTTGGCGCCGAGCGCGTGGGTGACGGCGATGCCGACCGTGCGCAGTCCGGGGCGCTTGACGGGCTTGAGGTGCGGCCCGTGCAGATGCTGCTCGTCGGCCGCCAGCAGCGCGGTGTCCTCGCCCTTGGCCGAGTCGACCTTGTGCGGCAGCGTGAAGGACAGGAACGTACCGGCGATGAAGATCACGAAGGCGCCGTAGAGCGGCCAGCGCGGCCCGATCGCCTGGAGCCCCGCGCCGATGGGCGCGGCGACACCGGTGGCCAGGAGGCCGCCCAGGGTGACCCGTGAGTTGGCCTTCACCAGGGAGAAGCGGGGCGGGAGCAGACGGGGCACCACGGCGCTTCTGACGACCCCGTACGCCTTCGAGGCGACCAGCACCCCGAGCGCGGCCGGATAGAGCTGCAGGTCGCCGCTGATGACGGCGCTGGACAGGACGAGCGCGAGCAGCGCCCGGGCCAGCATCGCACCGGCCATCGCGGCCCGGCGGCCGTGCGGGAGACGGTCCAGGAGGGGGCCGATGACGGGGGCGAGGAGCGTGAACGGCGCCATGGTGATGCCGAGATAGAGCGCTACGCGTCCGCGGGCCTCGTCGGTCGGGACGGAGAAGAAGACGGTGGAGGCGAGCGCGATGGTGATCATCATGTCGCCGGCGCCGTTCACCCCGTGCAGCTCGATCAGCTTGCCGAGGCCGGACTCCCCGGCGCCCTGTGCGTGCGTGGCCTTGCGGATGCCGCGGGCGGTGCCGGTGAAGGGGAAGTGCAGGGCACGGCCGACCGCGCGGAGGGAGCCGCCCATCCGGCCCGACCCGCCACCTCGGCTGCGGCCCCCCTTGGCCCCACCGACGCCGGTGGCTCCTTGGGGCGGCCTCGCGGTTGCCACGACGCAATAGTGCCCCGAGATGGGGGTGGGTAGTGCGGTTACGGCGCGTATGGAGGGCAAGCTATGGGCAAGGTCTCAGCTTGGCGCGAGGTTCGGCGCGGGCTGAAAGGGCCGTCGGTGTAGGCCCAGCGCTCGCGAACAGGTAGCGTGCGTATCTCAGCCATCCCGCACAATGGATGACGTAGGTGCGCCCGAGCGCGATTCGGACGCGGACGTCGACGCGGCCCACAGGTCCGCTCCGTCCGTTCCGTTGCCCTTGAGGACCGCACCCGAGAGACGGCGTAGGAGAGAAGCGATACCTGTGAGCGCAGCGACAACGCGAAGCCGCACCCCCGACCGTCTGTGCGCCGAGGCCGTCGACCTCGCCCGCAGCGCCGCCGAGGAGGCCGCCGCGCCCGGCGTAGTGGGCGAGCACGCGGGCCTGCTCTCCGAAGGCGACCGCGTTGTCACGCACTTCTTCGAGTGCAAGGAACTCGGGTACCGCGGCTGGCGCTGGGCGGTGACGGTGGCCAGGGCCTCGCGCGCGAAGGTCGTCACGCTCGACGAGGTGGTCCTGCTGCCCGGCCCGGACGCCCTGCTGGCCCCCGAGTGGGTGCCGTGGAGCGAGCGCCTGCGCCCCGGTGACATGGGGCCGGGCGACCTGCTGCCCACCGACGCCGAGGACCTGCGCCTGGAGCCCGGGTTCTCGGGCGAGGACGAGCCGGTGCCGAGTTCGGCCGTCTCGGAGGAGATGGCGGAGCTGGTGGAGGCGGAGGACGCGGAGGTCACCGCGGGCGCCCCCGCGAACCTGCCGGCGGCCCCGTCCCGGGGCTCGATCGCGGCGGTGGCGGAGGAACTCGGCATGCGCCGGGCCCGCGTCCTGTCCCGCTACGGCCTCCATGTCGCGGCGGACCGCTGGGAGGAGGCGTTCGGCGCGAAGACCCCCATGGCCCAGGCGGCCCCCGCCTCCTGCGTCACCTGCGGCTTCCTGACCCCCATCGGCGGCTCCCTCGGCCAGGCCTTCGGAGTCTGCGCGAACGAGTTCTCCCCCGCCGACGGCCGGGTGGTGTCCTTGACGTACGGCTGCGGCGGCCACTCCGAGGCCGCGGTGATGCCGAAGCCACCGCGGCCGGCTCCGCCGGTGATCGACGAGACACGGGTGGACCCGTTCCCACTGCGACCGGCGGCGGATTCGGGTTCGGTGTCGGTGACGGGGGATGAGGAGTCGGCGGAACTGGGGCACTCGTAGGGGTTGGCAGGCTGTCAGGGGGCGGTCAGTACCGCGCGGCTGCGGGGCGGCGGAGGGCCGGCGGTGTCAGGGGGTGGCGGTCGGGGGCGTCTCATCCGCGTTCGTGGAGGTGGGCGGTCTCCGGCTCTGGAGGTAGGCCTCCAGTTCTGCCGCTCCGGTCAGCAGCGCGCGTCCGCGGGTGGACAGTCGGCCGTGCCAGTCGCGTAGCGCGGTCTGCAGCGGCTCCAGTCCGCCGGCCGCGCGTACCTGGGCGATCAGCGGGGCGATCTGCTCCAGGAGGTAGCCGCCCCGCCTGAGCTGGTGGGCGAGCCGGGCGTCGCGTACGGCGGCCTCGTCGTAGACGCGGTAGCCGGTCCGTGGATCGCGGCGCGGGTGCAGCAGCCCTGCGCGCTCCCATTTGCGCAGCGTCGCGGGCCGGATGCCGAGCCTGTCCGACAGCGGCCCGATGAACGAGTCACCACCAGGTTCCGGCGCCGTGGTGGGCTCCAGGTCGCCGAGTGCGCTCTCCACGGCCTCGAGCGTGCGCCGGTCGTCGAGGAGCTGGGCGTGACTCTCGTCGATGAGCCGGAACGCCTCGTCGACCGCGCCCCGGTGCACCGCCCGCATGATCGACGCCGCCGTCTGGTGACCGTGCCCGGGCACCAGGGCGAGGAACGCGCGCAGGGCGCCCGCGTGCAGCGAGGTGTAGGTGCGGTAGCCGTGGGATGTGCGACCGGCGGCCGGAAGGATGCCGGCCTCCTCGTAGTTCCGGATCGCCTGCGTGGAGAGACCATGCGCACGCGCCAGATCAACCGGCCTGAGCCGATCCCCGCTTTGAAGGTTTTGTCCCATAGAGCCCCCATAGAGCCAGACGATATCGCGGAAAAGTTTCTATCGAAGGTTCAACGATAGCGTTGAAGGCATGGCGACTGACATCAAGGACACCGCCCATGCCGTCGAGGCTGCCGCCGTCATGGGGCTGCTCCGGGCCCGGCCCCGGCTGTTCGCCCTGGGCGAGCCCACCCACGGCGAGGACTCCCTGCTCGACCTGCGCAACGAGCTCTTCCGGCAACTCGTCGAGGAGGAGGGCTTCCGGACGATCGCGATCGAGAGCGACTGCATGATGGGCCTGGTCGTGGACGACTACGTCACCTTGGGCACGGGCGGCCTCGACGAGGTCATGGAGCGCGGAGTCAGCCACGGATGGGGTGCGCTCGGCGGCAACCGGGAACTCGTGCGCTG
The DNA here is from genome assembly GCF_049974585.1 of Streptomyces sp. UG1. NCBI lineage: Bacteria > Bacillati > Actinomycetota > Actinomycetes > Kitasatosporales > Streptomycetaceae > Streptomyces > Streptomyces sp. UG1. Next base: position 19,153 of record NZ_JBNGGG010000035.1, read on the forward strand.
GATGCGCGCGTACAACGACGGCCGGCCCCCGTCCGAGCGGCTCCGCTTCGCCGGTTTCGACGGCCCACTGGAGATCACCGCCGCCGCCGGCCCCCGCCATGCCCTCACCGCACTCCACGGCTACCTCGCGGCCCACGTGGACGCGGACCTGCTCCCCTGCACCGGCGAAACGCTCGACAGCCTGCTCGGCGCGGACGACCAGTGGACCGACCCCGCCGCGATGATGGACCCCACCCGGTCCGTGGGCCAGTCGCCCGAGGCCGCTCGGCTGCGGCTGCTCGCCGACGACTTGGTGGCGCTGCTCGACACGCAGACGCCGCACCTGATCACGGCGACCTCGCGAGACGACTGGGACCGGGCGCGCCTGTACGGGCGTACCGCGACCGGCCTGTTGCGCTACCACCACTGGATGGCCGACACCTCACCGGCCCGCATGGCGCGGCTGGTGGCGGTCCGGGACCAGATGATGGCCCACAACCTCCTCGCCCTCGCCGAACGGGGCCCGGCCCTCGTCCACGCCAACAACGGCCACCTCCAGCGGAGCAGGAGCGCGATGCGGATGTGGCAGGGACCGGTGGAGTGGTGGAGCGCAGGCGCGCTGGTGAGCGCCCACCTGGGCGAGGAGTACGCCTTCGTGGCCACGGCCCTCGGCACGATCCGGCACCAGGGAGTCGACGCGCCGCCACCGGACACCGTAGAAGGACTCCTCTACACCCTCCCGGAGGACCACTACCTCATCGACGCCCGCCGACTGGCCACCGCCCTCGACGCCACCCGGCCCGCGCCCCGCGTGTCCCCCTGGTTCGGCTACGCCCCGCTCGATCCGGCCCACCTGGAGGATTGCGACGGCATCGTGTTCGTCAGGGACGTCTAGCCGATATTCGCTTGCGCACCCTGGTCACGCAGGTCAACGTCGCCTGACACCTGACGAAGGCAGAGAAGATGACCACGCGGACCCACCCTGTCGACCAAGAGCTCATCCAGGCCGCGGCGCACGTCGCGCGCACACGCTGCCGGGGCGACAACCACACCATGGCAGCCGCGGCCCGCGCCGGCGACGGCCGGATCGTCACCGCGGTGAACGCCTACCACTTCACGGGAGGCCCCTGCGCCGAGCTGGTCCTCATCGGCACATCAGCCGCGCAGGGCGCCTACGAGCTGGAGACCATCGTCGCCGTGGGCGACCGCGACCGCGGGGTCGTTCCTCCGTGCGGCCGGTGCCGTCAGGTCCTGCTCGACTACTTCCCCGCCCTTGAGGTCATCGTCGGCGAAGGCGATCACATCCGAACCATCCCCATCACCGAGTTGCTGCCCGAAAGCTATGTCTGGGCCGATCACCAACTCGAGGGCGAGTAAACCGCGTCACTCTTGGGCGCCAAATCACGCTGACGGGCTGGCTTGGCCCTCGCCCTCGGCCTTGTACTGCGGCAGGTTCTCCGTCGAGATCGTCCACTCCCCGATGGTGACGTCTTCGCCGTACACGAAGTCCTTGCGGGTCGCGTAGCGGGGGCCGTCGGGGGTGGCGTGGATGTCGGTGAGGACGGCGCCGGTGGCGGTGCGGGGGTCGAAGACCGCGTAGACGGGGATGCCGATCAGCGGGTAGTCGCGCATCTTGGTGACCCAGTCGTTGTCGGGGTTGGAGCGCGAGACGATCTCAATGGCGGCGATGAGCGTATGCGGGTCGAAGGCCCCGTCTCCCTCCATGTCCGCCTCGGTGATCACCATGATGTCGGGGCGGCGCATGATGCCCTCGGGCTCCATCTCGACGTCGGGCTCGCCCGTGTGGGCCACGATCTCCTCAGGCATGACCTTCTCCAGGCGTTTCCGGAGACGGAGCGCGGTGAGTTCATGCGGCCGGACAGGCGACATCATGTCGAGGACGATCCCTTCCTTGGTGATCTCGAACTTGCCGGGGAGGGTGCCGTCCGTGGACTCCACGAAGTCACGCATGGCCCGATACAGGTGGGAAGCACCCTGCCGCGCGTTGTCCGGGGCGATGGTCATGGCGCTCGCTCCTCGTCGTCTGTGCCCAGGGGCAAGGATCGTCACGTTCATGCTAGGCGGCCTCCAGAAGATCGGATCGGCAGTCGCGGCAGCGGCCGGGGACAGGGGAGCGGAAGGCGCGGTCGCAGCCGTCGCAGTTCGTGAGCGGGTGGCGGACAGGTGATGGTGGTGCGGGTGCGCGGAACGGGGGTGGGGGTGGCAGCTGGGTGGTGAGGCGGTGGGCCAAGAGGGCTGCGGGGCGGCACAGGGGCTCGGGTGGGAGGTCGGTGGTCAGGGCGTGGCGTAGGGCGGTAGGGGTGATGTCGCGTTCCAGCCAGGCGGCTACGCCGGGGGCCAGGTGGGCCGTATCGGAGACGGAGAGCAGTAGGCGGGGGTCGTGGCGGCGGAGGTCTGCGAGGAGGTCGGTGGCCGTCTGGAGGAGGGTGGGGGCCGGGTAGGCGGGTTTCGGTACGGCGGGGAGGGGCTTGCGGGGGGCCGGGGTGCGCTTCTTCCGGGTCGGAGCCGGGGCCGGGTGGTTCTGCGCGTGGCGGCCGGGCTGGTTGCAGGAGATCGTGCGGGTGACGATGCGGCCGGCGGGGGTGCGCTGGCGTTCGCGGCGCAGGTAGCCGTGGGCCTCCAGTTCGCGCAGGGCGGCGGCGATACGGGTCGTGCCCTCGGGGAAGCGCTCGGCGAGGGTCTTGATGTCGGCGCGGGCGCCGGCGGGGAGGGACTGGATGTAGACGGCCAGTCCGATGGCCAGGCCCGATAGCTCCGGGTGCTGGGCGAGGTGGTTGCCGATCACCGTGAAGCGGGTGGTGTGGCGAGTGTTGTCGTGGACGAGGCCGCCCGCGTGGGAGTGGTTTTTGCCCGCGATACGGGACTGGGCGCGCGTGGGCGCGCTAGGGTTTTGGGTGTCCATCGGGAAGGTCCGACTTCCTTGGTGGTCAGGCCCTCGCACTGGGATGCCAGTCCCGGCGAGGGCCGTTGCATGTCTGGATGCATGTCTGCGGTTGTGCTGCGCTGAGCGTAGGGCAGGCAACAGCTCCCGAATCCAGCCGAGTTGGTGATGTTCACCCGCTTGGGTGAGTTTGCGCGGCGGGAGGGAGGGGTGGGGTTTGGTGAGGTCCTTTCACCAGCGGGTTCTTTTATGGGTGACCGCCCGTGCCACCGGAGTACGGGTTCCTGGCTGCCGGTGGGACGTCGACCTCGGCCCAGACCGTCTTGCGCGGCGGCAGCCCCGGTGCGACGCCCCAACGGTCGGCCAGGGCGTCGACGATCGTGAGGCCACGGCCCGACTCGGCGTCGAGGGCGGGTTGTTCAGCGTGCGGTAGCCGATCGGCTCGGGTGTCGGTGACCTCGATACGGAGGGTGTCGCAGACGACGTACACGAGGAGCAGGAAGTCCCGTCCCGGGATCCGGCCGTGTGTGACCGCATTGGCCGCCAGCTCGGCGACCACGTGTGCCGCCGGGTCCAACGGCAGGCCCCAGTTGCGGAGTTGTTCGGTGGCGAGGAGACGGGCGAGGCGGGCACCGCGTGGGGTGGAGGAGAGCTGCAGGCTGAAGTTGCGGATGGGGGAGACGAGTGCTGCCGCCTGCCCCCGTCTGCAGGAAGCCACGTGCCATCAGTGAGCGGAGCGCGGAGATGACGTGGCCCACGCTCGCTCCGGGCAGACAGGTGGCAGCGGTGTCGGCTAATCGGCCCAGGTCAGTCCGGCCATTGCGCACACCGGAAGCGGGGAAAGCCAGGGCTTCCAGAAGGGCTTGCTCGTCGTCGGACAGCAGGCAGGTCAACTGTCGCCCCAGCGCCTCCGCAAGCGCATCAGGCGTGAGCGGCCCTGTCTCGCCTGCCAGCCTTTCCGATTCCCGGTCCGGCAGCTCCTGGCCCTTCGGTTCTAACTCCGCAGATTCCGGATCATCGGCGCCGTTCGCCTCCGAGGGGCCCACGAGCCCTTTCTGCAGCGCCTTGAGTCTCTCCCAACGATCACGCCACTGCTTCAGCCGATGGTCGTCGTGGGCCACAACTCGAGGGATGCGCCGACTCTGTCCGGGTAGCTCAGTCCCTTTCTGCCGAGGCTGCCCGTCTTGCCTCTCTTCCGTACGCTGCAGCGGGTACGCGAGCACAGCCCGCACGATCGCCATGTAGACGTCGACACCCGGCAGGCGCTTTCCCCCAAGGAGTTCACTGACCGTCGATTTCGCGACGGCTCGACCGTGCGCTTCGGCCAGATCGCACACTTGCTCAAGGGTCGGCTCACCGCACGAGAGCCGAAGGCGTTGCAGGTCCTCACCTAAGCGCTTCAACTCGACCATGAAGCGCGTATCCCCCGAATCAGGCAATCTTCCCCCTCGTCCTCTGTGTATGCCCTGGGAAGGTGACGAACCGTCATCGCCAGGAAGACGAAGCGTAACGGAGCCGGTTCGGCGCCGCTCCGAACTTCTGCGAACATCCCCGAACTGTGTCCTCGTTCGCCCGAACTGCGCTTGCGTTCGGCCGCTGACCTGCATTGATCTGTTTTCTCCGGACCCGTTCGGGAGTCTGGGAGGAACCGGCTTCCCCGGGGTGTGCTCGATGCCATGACTCACAAGAATGCAAACACCAAGCCCACGTCCACCTCCGCCGGCCGTCGGCCCGAGGAACCGGCACATGGCCCACTGAGCGAGCGAGTTCTGGACCTCATCGCGCTCCTGCTCCTGATGGCGCTCGCCGCCCTGGTCTTCATCCTGGCCGGTCCCGCGGCGTTTACCGCGGTCACCAGCGTCGGGGTGGGGCTCTTCGCCACATGGCGCACCAGGCCGCCGCGGCGCTGAAACGACACCACGCCCCGCCCCGGTGTCCGATGGATAAGACCGTCGGACACCGGGGCAGTTTCGGTGCCGCGATCTCCATGGAGCCTAGGATGCCCGGTCCGCTGCTGACTGACGCCGCCCGCGCCGCCCACCCCGCTGGGCCAGGGCCTTCTGGTCTCTCATCCGGATTCCCTCCTCTTGGCTCCGGCACCGATCTCCCATGGTGACGGCCCCGCATACCGAGTCAAGCGAACGGCGGATCCGCCTTCGGGGACTGCTCCGCCGGCCCCTGTAGGCCACCCCTGACGACCACACACCGTCACCAGCAGGCTGGGGGCCGCGGGGAATTGGCGACAGTTGAATACGCGAGCCCACCAGTACCGAGGCCGTAGTCGGCGGCGCACTTGTCGCGTGGGTCAGAAGCCCGAAGCTTGGCGGCCTTCAGAGATTCCTCACGAACCTGTTCCGGCAGACCCGGGTCCGCGAGGGATTCCTCGTTCGTGTCGTAGCAATGGACTTCCCCGTTGGGAAGCTCGGTGCAGATGTTGGCGCCCTTTCACGACTCGGCGAGGTTGATCCCCCGCCCGTCGTACTCGGCGATCACCGGGTTCACCGACGGCGTCGGATCCGCAGTCGGATCTTGGGATGCCGTGGCCGTCGGTTCCGCGGTGGGTTCCTCTGCTGCGTGCGCCATCGGGCCCGTGCCCAGCAGGAGAGCACCAGCAGAGGCTGCGGCTAAGAGGGCGGAGGCAAGGGGTCTGCGTATCAAGAGGTTTTCTCCACAGTCGTGTCGTAGTGGTGCAATCTGGTCCCGTCATGGCCGTACACGTTCAGTACGTATCCCTGAGCGAGGCTGACACCCTGCCCGGTGAGGAAGGACGTCAACGTCTTGTCGAAGTCGTCGAAACCGGGCCCGTAGTCGGAGCGTTTGCGGGTCCACACCGTCAGCTCCAGCACGCCTTGCCGGCTCGCGTACTTGAGGCCGTACACATCCCGGTGTCCGCCGGCATTCCGGTAGCGGGCTGCCAGGTCACTGTCGGCGCTGGCTGGGGATGCGCTGATGGTCGGCGGGCCATCGGCATCGCTCCTCGACGATTCTGTGCAGCCCGACAACAGAGCGACCGCGGCCAACAGGAGTGCGGGAAGGGCTCGTTTCATCGCGCCAGTGTGGCAGCCACGGCTGTCTACGCCTGCTGGCGGGCAAGCCGATCGGCAGCCCGGCGACGCTTCGGCTGGAACGGGTCGACACCGGCCCCAGCACCCTCGTCGGGAGTAGCGGTCGACCCCTGGATCTTGCCCGCCACCTTGGCCGGCCGCTGATCATGCGGCTTGACGTCGATGTAGATACGAAGCGTAGTACGCCCAGCTGGCGGGCCTGTTCGGGTCTTTCCCGCCCTGCGCCTCGATCGCGAGGAGCAAGGGCTCGTCGTCCTCCGTCTCTAGCCGCAGCAGCGTGTCCACCCGGCGCTCGACCGGGCTGGTCTCGGTGAGGTCGTTGGGCAGGACGGTGACCGAGGTGGGCGAGGCGAAGTCGATGCCCAGCGTCTCGGAGACCCGGGAGAAGAGCTCCGGGTACTCCTGGAGGATGGGGTGCATCGCCTCGTGGGGCGAGCTGACCATGGGGTGTTTTCGACAGGTGATTTGGGCGCCAGTCAGGCAGTGAGTTTGGGCGCCACCGTGTTGGTGATTGATGTGGGCGGGGTTGCCTGGGTTCCATGATCGGCAATGGTTGGTCGTCGCCGGGTCCTCTCGGGCGGTCCCTGACAGGCTCGCCCGAGAGGACCCGGCTCTGGTTTCCGGCGTCACGCCTGGTGCTTCGCGACCTCTTCGCGCAGTTCCTGCAGGCGGCGCCCGCTGGGGACGTGCGTGTACTGACCCCAGCCATTGATTTCACTGCCGGTCTGCGTCTTCAGCGCGGGGGAGGGCTGGGGGAAGGCCCGGCCGTCGGGGATTTCGACCCAGCCGTCAGCCGTGATGGTGGCTTCGTGGGTGCGCTGGCGTCGCGACTGGTGGTGGCGGAGCTTGTCCCCGGCGGCGGCCAGGCCGGCTTCGATGATGGGCATTAGGGCCCCGGTTTTGCGGTTGCCCGCCTTGTCGGCAGACGGCTTCTTGTCGTTCAGGAGTTGACGACGCAGCACGTCATTCGGGGTGTCGACAAGGGGTTCGCTGTGACGTTGCAGGTAGGCGAACACCTCGTCGTCGACCTCGATGGTCCGCATAGGCTTGGGCATGTGGCACCTCCACGTTGAACTTTGGAGCTCCAAGTCTGCCAGATTCAAAGTGTGAAGTGCAAGGGGGTTGGTGCGGGCAACCCCCGGTGACTCCGCGGAAACCGCCCCGACGTCCGGACGTGCGTCCGCGTCCGGACATCCGCCGACGTCCGGGCGTCCACGTCCGGACGCCCGGAGACGCATCTGGACACGACAAAGCCCCCCGAATGCGACGAACGCAACGGAGGGGGGCCTGCTGAGTAGCACCAATACTGCCAATATAGGTCATATGACCGATTTGTTTAGTGGTGGAGGCTTCACCGCCCCCACCGTGTGCGGGTGAGCAGGAGGCGCGGTGACGGCTGACAAGGCTGGCCCCGTGAGCGACGCAGAGCCGCCCGAGCTGCTGCTGTTCGGCTCCTCGGCAGCCCCTGGCGAAGGCGCCTGGGGGGAAGGAGCGCCGGTCACGGAGACGCTGGACCTCGTCCTCCAGCATGCGACGACATGCCTGGACGGCCTGGGCGCCCTGGTGCACCGGCATGATCCTGCCGCCGGTCGGCTGCGCCTGGTCGCGGCCAGTGGGCTTGCCCGGGCAGGCGTGGGGGAGTGGGCGGATCTGCCCGACGAGCAGGACGTGGCGCCCGCGCACGCCGTGCGGCGTGGTGCCTTCGTCTGCGTTGCCGGGGACAGCCTGGGGATCGGCGCGGCCGGCACGGCGGCAATACCTCTCCCCGGCGCCGATGGGCCGATCGGCGTGCTGTCCGTGCTCACGGCAGGGCCCGGTGAGCCAGATGAGGCGCAACGGTCCCTACTGCATGCGTTGGCGGCGTGGGCCGGTGCGCGCCTGAGCGGCGGGGCGGCCACGTCGCCCGGCCCTGGTCCGGTGGCCGGGGCCGAGCGATCTGTACGCATGGGTGAGCTGACCGCCGCGCTGGCTGAGGCCGTCACCTCCCACGACGTTGTGCAGGCAATGGCTGAGTTCGTCCTGCCCCCGTTCGGTGCCGACGGGCTGGTGTTTCAGATGCTGGAACGCGGCCGCCTGAAAGTCGTCGGCGCCGCCGGATATCCGCAGGAATTCCTCAGTCTGGTCGACGGGATCCCGCTCGCCGCCCATGCCTCTTTCCACGATGTGGTGGAAACTCGTACTCCTCGGTTCCTCGAGTCGACGGCCGAGGCTGCCGGACGCTATCCGGCGCTGAGGCATCTGCACGAGCTGTCACCGAAGGAAGCGTGGGCAATCCTGCCCATGATGGCCTCCGGACGCGCCGTCGGCTTGTGTGTGGTGTCCTTCAGTGAGCCGCGTTCCTTCAGCGACGAGGAGCGCACCTTGCTGACGGCTCTGAGCGGCCTGGTCGGTCAGTCCCTTGAGCGGGCCCGCCTCTACGACCTGGAGCACGCCCGGGCCCAGGAACTGCAGCGTGGACTGCTGCCCAGGACGTTGCCCCGCCTGCCCGCCGCCAGCGCCGCCGCCCGGTACCTGCCCGCGGGCCGGGGCGAGGAAGTGGGCGGCGACTGGTACGACGTGATTCCGCTGTCCGCCGACCGGGTCGCCATGGTGATCGGCGACGTCATGGGGCACGGCATCACCGAGGCGGCCACCATGGGTCGGCTGCGTACCGCCGTACGCACCCTCGCCGACCTGGAGATGCCCCCCGACGAGTTGTTCAGCCGTCTCAACGACCTGGTCTCCGAGCTTGGCGAGGACTTCTACGCCACCTGCTTGTACGCCATTTTCGACCCCGTCGCGCGCACGTGCACGTACTGCCTGGCCGGTCACCCCCCGCCGGTCGTCGTCCACCCCGATGGCACCGTACACAGCCCCGACGGGACCCCCGACCCTCCGCTGGGGGCCGCCAGCCCGCCCTTCGCCACTCATCTGCTGCACTTGCCAGACGAGAGCCTTGTCGTCCTGTGCACCGACGGGCTCATCGAATCCGCCACCCGCGACGTCGACCAGGGACTCGCTCGACTGCGGCAGATCCTCTCCCAGGGCACGGCCCACACCGCCTGTTTCGAGACCGCTGACGAGGACGACGATGTCCGGTGCCTGGAGGAGCTGTGCGACAGGGTCGTCTCGGCTCTGCTGCCCGACCAGGGGCAGACCAATGACGACGCCGGCCTCCTCGTCGTCCATACCCGGTGCGCCGCCGCCCGTGATGTCGTCTCCTGCATCCTTCCCGACGATCCCCGGGCAGCCGGACAGGCCCGCGAATACATCCGCGAACAGCTCGACACATGGGGGCTGGACGATCTCGCGCTGACCACGGAGCTACTGGTGAGCGAGCTGATCGGCAACGTCGTCCGGCACGCCAAGGGCCCCATCCGCCTGCGCCTGCTGCGCAGCCGCTCACTGATATGCGAGGTCTACGACGGCAGCCTCACCACCCCCCGCATCCGCCACGCCAGTTACACCGACGAAGGCGGGCGCGGTCTGCAACTCATTGCCGCCCTTTCCCGGCGTTGGGGCGCCCGCTATCTCCAGGACGGCAAGTGCATCTGGACGGAGCAGGACCTCCCGCTTGCGCATGCCTCCGGGGAACCTGGGCGCACAAGCGTTCTCGCGTAGCGGCAGTCAGTGTCCCTCGAAACAGTGTCCGGGCAGGCGCCCGGCCGGGCCCCCGGGCTGCTTGGTGTGTTCAGCAGTCGATGGTGATGGAGGCTCCTGCGACGCGGGAGGCGCACGCGCACATCGTTCGGCCGTCGGCGTTGACGTTCCGAGGAACACGTCCCGGTGGTCGACCTTGCCGGCCACGTCGAGTATCGAGACTCTGCACAGGCCGCATTCGCCGCGGCGGCAGTCGTACATCATCTCCACTCCGGCGCTTTGCAGGGCGTCCAGGAGTCTGGTGCCAGCGGCTACGTCGATGCGCACCCCGTGTGCGGGAGCCTCTACGCGGAACGGGCTGCGGGCAGGGCTCCGCTCGTGCCGGTGGTGCTGACGCCCGAGGCGGAACCGGAACTCCCGTACCTTGCCTTCAAGGTGACGGCTGTAGGGCTCGTCGAGTATGCCGTCGAAGTCGGCGAGGAGGTCGGCGTAGAACATCACCCGGCCGTGGTCGGCGGGGTGAGGGCATCCAGCCATCTCCGACCATGGTGCCCGACCACGCCTGGAGCACCTCGCCCGGCGCCCCGGGCCGTCGGCGTGCCCGCGTCCCTTCAGCAGGCGGTACCTTCATCGCGACGGCGATGAGGAGAGTGACGTGAGCAAGTTCGTGCGGCCCGCACCCGAAGGTGCCGACCCCTTCGGTACGGCCCGGCTGCGCCGTGGAGTGCTGGACGCCTGGGCCACCAGCCCCGCCCGTTTCCGGGAGGACGCCAACGCCGAGGAGGACCTCGTCCTCGGCGGCTACCGGGACCGGCTCGTCGTCGAGCTCGCTCAGAACGCCGCCGACGCGGCCGCCAGGGCCGGGGTGCCCGGGCGGCTTCGGCTCACCCTGCGTGAGGGGGTGCTCTTCGCCGCCAACACCGGTGCGCCGCTGGACGCGGCCGGGGTCGAGTCGCTGTCCACCCTGCGCGCCTCCGCCAAGCGGGACACCGCCGCCGTCGGCCGGTTCGGCGTCGGCTTCGCCGCCGTGCTCGCCGTCACCGACGAGCCCGCAGTCGTCGGGCGGCACGGCGGTGTGCGGTGGTCGCTCGCCGAGGCCCGGGAGCTGGCGACGGAGACCGCCCGCCACAGCCCGGGGCTCGGGGACGAGATCCGGCGCCGCGACGGGCACGTCCCGCTGCTCCGGCTGCCCTTCGCTGCCGAGGGAACTGCCCCCGACCCGTACGACACTGTCGTCATCCTTCCGCTCCGCGACACCGCCGCCGCCGACCTCGCCGAGCGGCTGCTGCACGCCGTCGACGACGCCCTGCTCCTCGCCCTGCCCGGACTGGAAGAGGTCGTGATCGAGGTCGGCGGCGGCGAGGCGCGCACGCTGCGGCGCCGGGTCGACGGCCCGTTCACCGTCGTCGAGGACTCCCTCAACGGCATCACCCACTGGCGTACGTCCGCCGCCCACGGCCCCCTCACGCCCGACCTGCTCGCCGACCGCCCGGTCGAGGAGCGGCTGCGCCCGCACTGGTCGCTCACCTGGGCCGTGCCCGTCCACGCCGCCGACAGCACCCCGGCCCGCCCCCGCACCGCCCCCGTCGTCCACGCCCCCACGCCCAGCGACGAAGCCCTCGGCGTCCCGGCCCTGCTCATCGCCTCCTTCCCTCTCGACACCACCCGCCGGCACGCCGCCCCCGGCCCGCTGACCGACTTCCTCGTGCAGCGCGCGGCCGACGCCTACGCCGAACTGCTCGCCGACTGGCGGCCGGTGGGCGAGGGCATCATCGGGCTCGTGCCCGGTCCGCTGGGGAAGGGGGAGCTGGATGGCGCGTTGCGTCAGGCGATCCTTGAGCGGCTGCCGCGGACTGCGTTTCTCCCGCCCGCCCACCCGGCCTTCCTCCCGCCCGCCGTCGAGCCCCGCGACGCCGGCGCCGACTCCGAGCTGCCCGAGTCGCTGCGGCCGCGGGACGCCGAGGTCGTCGAGGGTGCGGGTGCCGACACCGTGCGGGTTCTCGCCGAGGTGCTGCCCACCCTCCTGCCCGCCGGGCTCGAACGGCGCGTGGAGCTGCGGACGCTGGGTGTCGCCCGCGTCCCGCTCACCGACGCCGTCGACCGTCTCGCCGGGCTGGAGAAGGACCCCGGCTGGTGGCGGCGGCTCTACGACAGCCTCGCCGGGGTCGACCCGGACCGGCTGTCCGGGCTGCCCGTGCCGCTCGCCGACGGGCGGACCACCATCGGGCCCCGGCAGATCCTGCTCCCCACCCCGGACGCGTCCCGTATCGACCCGGAGATCCTGGCCCGCCTCGGCCTCAAGGTCGCCCACCCGGACGCCGCGCACCCCCTCCTGGAGAAGCTCGGCGCCCTGCCGGCCACGCCCCGCGCGGTCCTCACCACGCCCCAGGTGCGCGCCGCCGTCGCCGCCTCCCTCGACGAGGACGGTGGCGTCGACTGGGAGGAGGACGCTCCCGACGCCGAGGAGCTGGCCGACACCGTGCTCGCCCTCGTGCGGGACGCCGGCCTGGAACCCGGTGACGAACCGTGGCTGGGTGCCCTCGCGCTGCCGGACGAGGAGGGGGAGCCGGCGCCCGCCGGTGAACTCGTCCTCCCCGACAGCCCCTTCGCCCAGGTCATGCGGGAGGACGAACTCGCCACCGTGGACGCCGAGCTGGCTCGGAAGTGGGGCGAGCAGCCGCTGGCCGCCTGTGGCGTGCTCGCCAACTTCGCCCTCGTCCGGGCGACCGACGTCGTCCTCGATCCGGATGAACTGGAGCCGCGCGAAGGGGACTTCGCCGAGCCCGACGACGCCGGTCTGCTGGACGCCGTGGATGTGTGGTGCGAGGACATCCTCGACCGGTTCCCGGACACGCCCGTACCGCCGGTCGCCACCGAGCTGATCGCCGTACGGGATCTGGACCTGGTGGACGACGACAAGTGGCCCCAGGCCCTCGCCCTGCTCGCCCAGCCTCCCCTGCGGGACGCGCTCACCCAGCAGGTGCGGATCCTGCTGCCCGACGGCACGCATGAAGTCGTACGGCCGTACACGGCCTGGTGGCTGCGGGGGCATCCGGTGCTCGACGGCCGCCGCCCGGCGGGCCTGCTGGCCTCCGGCGGTGACCCGCTGCTGCGTGGCCTGTACGACGAGGCCGACGCGACCGGCTTCGACGACGAGCAGGTGCTGCGGGCGCTGGGCGTGCGGACGTCGGTCGCCGCGCTGCTGGACGAGCCGGGCGGCGCCGCCGAGCTGCTCGACCGGCTCGCCGACCCGGACCGCGCCGTCACCGCCGCCCAACTGCACGCCCTCTACGGCGCGTTGGCCGACCTCGACCCCGAGCAGGTGACCCTGCCGGACGAGCTGCGGGCCGTCGTCGACGGGCGGGTCGAGGTCGTGGACGCGGCCGACGCGGTGGTCGTCGACTCGCCGGATCTGCTGCCCTTCACGACCGGAGTGCTGCTGCTTCCCGTACGCCCGGCGAAGGCCGCCGATCTCGCGGAGCTCTTCCAGGTGCGGCGGCTGAGCGAGTTGGTGACGGGTGATGTCGACTCCGAGGGCACGGAGCACGATGTACCGGAGTCCGTGCGCGTGCTGCTCGGCCCACAGACCCCGGCCTCCTACGTCGAGCACGAGGAACTCGTCGTCGACGGCGTCGAGCTGGACTGGCGCCGGACGCGCGACGGCGTGCTGCACGCGTCCACCCTGGAGGGTGTCGCCGCCGGGCTCGCCTGGGCCGCAGGCCAGTGGCCGCGCCGCTTCGAGGTCGCCGCGCTGCTGGAGGATCCGTCCAGGACGCAGGAGCTGGCGCGGGATCGCTGGTTCGACTGAGCTCAGGAGGTCACCTTCCGGGGTTCACCCCGCGCAGGCGTTGCAGCAGCGGTGGCAGGCCGTTGTCGCGCGTCGTCACACGCCACAGCGCGCAGGTCAGCAGCAGAACGCCCCACCGCCACCGGGACGCGGGAAATTCGGGGGTGAACAGCTCGGCGAACAGGGACAGCCGGTTCGGTAGGAAGGCCGCGCCCAGAACCAGAAGCACCAGCAGGGGCACAGCCGCGACTCCGCCGGTGCCCTCACTCCTGCGTCCCGTGGCCGCCGCCGCGGCAGTCAGCGTCCATGCGGTGAGTGTGACCGGTTCGAGAAGCAGGCCCATGAGGGGTAGCGGCTGGCCGGGTGCCGTGATCAACGGGGCCAGTGCGTACTGCACGGCGCAGGAGAGCGCCACCGCCACCAGAGCCATGGCGGCTCGCAGGGTGAGGACGCGCGTCCGCGGGTAGGGCAGCGCCCGGGTCATGTCGTCGGCCGGGTCGTCCAGTGCGAACGCCGCTCCCACGACGGCGACTGTCACTCCCGCACGCAGGGTGAGCGTGGTGTCCTGGAGGGCGAACTGTGCCCCGGTCAACAGGGGGACGACCACGACCAGGGCCCCGATGCCGGAGAAGATCGGCAGGGGCACCCAGCGCATGCTCCGTATCACGGAGATCGCCACGTCCCATCGGCCGGAGTCCGACGTGACCGGGGCGTACGGGGAACTCGCGGTGGCGCCGTGGTCCACGGCCCCGCCGGGCCCGTCGCGCCTCATGAGGCGCACGTCCCTTCGTCGGCTGGTGCCGCGGGCGGCCGGGGGAGGCCCAGCAGCCGTGCCGAGTCGTCCACCGACGTACCGGGAGCCGTCAGTTCGTCCCACTTGGCGATGACCCGCCGGACCAAGGACTGCCGGTCCTTCTCCGACTCGGCGAGCATCGCCTTGCCCAGAGCCAGCTCACGCGACCCGAACTGCGGTCCCGAGGCCGCGCTCAGCTGGGGCATGGAGAAGCCGTAGCCACCAGTGGTGTGATTCTCGATGGTGCGCAGGGCGAGCCACGTAGTCCGCCGACTCCGGTGAGAAGGCCGCTTCCCATCCCCACAGGGCGGCGATGGTGTCCGTTGCGCATGCTGTGCGGGCCGGTCACTCCTTGCGCTTCGGGGACGGCTCCCTGAACAAGGCGGTCACGGCCACGGCAGCCGCGCACAGCAGTGCGGTCCACAGCCAGCGTGAGGAGTTCCAGCCCGCCGACAGCGGTTGTGCGAATGGCTGCAGTCTGGCCGGCAGGGGCATCAGCACGGCAAGCATGACGCACAGCACCGCGCCCGGAGCCGCCAGCATCCCGCCTCCGGTGCCCGCGGTGAGGCGGAGCCCCAGCGCGGCGAGTGCGAGCACCGTGGCGAACAGGGCCGCCGCTTCCAGAGTGAGGCCCGGTCCGGGCAGCAGTTCCCGTGCCTGAGGGGCCACTGCCCAAGTGCCCAGAACCAGTACGCCGGTCCAGCCCACCACCACCGCCACCAGGGCGATGGCGACGCGCAGAGTGCGCGGCACCCAGCGCGGCACGGGCACCACCTCGGTCGTGGCGGCGGCGGGATCGTCCAGCATGAACGCGGTGCCCATGGCGAGCAGTACGGCGCAGGCTCGGATCAACAGCACCGCGTCGGTGAGCCGCAGACCGCCTGAGACGGTCGCGGGGACGCCCACCAGCAGCAGTGCGAGCGCTCCCGACACGAGCAGCGGTGTCGTCCGGGAGGAACGCAGCGCGTAGGGGAGGAGCTGCGGCCACAGCCGCCCGGCGGTCATCGGCAGCTACTCTCGTCAGCGGGGAGCCGGGCAGGCGCGCTGAGGCCGAGCAGGTCCGCGGCGCGGTCGGTGGAGGTGCCCGGCGCGGTCAGTTCGCCCCAGGCGGCCTTGACACGTGCACCGATCCTGTCGGCGGGCAGTGCGAGCAGGTCCTTCGCGAACTGCGTCTCCCTGCTCTCGAAGGCGACGCCGGCGGCGGACCCCAGCACCAGCAGGACCGGCCCGCCGGTGCTGCTGGAATCCAGGTCCCGCAGGGCCGCGGCGGATTCGCCGGTCGCCTGAGAGGCGAGCCACAGCGTCAGAACGGCCCGTGAACCGCAGACGGTGTTCAGGCGGGGTTCGTCCGGCACGGATCCGGTCACCACGCGGTAGGCGAACAGGACCGAGAACTCGGCCACCGCATCGCGCTCGGTGTCCGTGCCCGCACTGCCCGCACTCCACCACGTCCCGACGGGAACGGCCCTGGGTGTGCCCGCCCTGCGGTCGTCGGCGTCCCAGGCGGCCTGGGGCAGCGGGACGGACCTCTGTTCCTCCACGCCCGCACGGAAGATCCGCTGGCGTACCGCGTACGGCGCCTTCGCGACATCGTCGGGGGCGCGTTCGAGGACACCGCGCACCACGGCGTCCCACTGCTTCACGCGGCCGGTGAACTCCGGGAACGCGCAGTAGGTCACGTCCCCCTGCTTCTCGCACTTCTGTTCCCGGGCCGGGTGCTCGGTGGTGGCGGTCCTGGCGCGGGCGACGGCATCGGGCAGCGGCCGCGTCTGCAGTGCGCCCGAGAGCAGGGCGAGTGCGGCGGCGGCGGCCGTGCATGCCCACAGCGCCCTGGTGCCGTGGCGCGGGCCGTCGGGCACCCCGTCCGGCCTGCCACGCAGCAGGGCGGCACAGGCGAACACCGCGGTCAGTGCGGTCAGCCAGAGCAGGTGCCAGCCGACCGGGCGGCCGAGGAGCTCCGACGGGAGCGGCTGTGCGGACTCGTTCTCGATGGCTACGACGGCGAGCCAGCGCCAGTGGGCGGAGTTCTGCACCGCAGCGGCGAGGGTGAAGACCGCGAGCACCACCAGCACCAGGGGGGCCGCGGCGGCTGAGGCGATCAGGCGCGCCGTCAGCACACCCAGCACTCCGGCGAGCAGCACCACGGCCGGCCCGGTCGCCACTTCGCCCCACTGAATGGTGCCGACGGCATCCGGCCGGGCCGCGAGACAGCCGATGCGCGCACAGGCCAGCAGCGCGGACAGCACGGCGGCGGGCACCACTGCCAGCAGGTGGGCGAGGGTGCGGGCCCGGATGCCGAGCACCATGACCGCGTACACCGGCTCCACTCCGTTCCGTCGGCTGCGCAGCACACCGAGGTTGGCGGCGAGTAGGGTGCCTGCGACCGGCAACAGTAAGTGCCCCTGGATGTAGCGGGAGCCGTCCTGCAGCACCGGATAGCGGTTGGCGGCGTCACCGGTGACCAGGGCATAACCCCACAGGGCGAGATAGGCGGCGAGCCCGCAGAGCATGGCCGGGTGGCGCAGCAGCCGCACCGATTCGACGCGGGCCAGGGCCAGGACCCCGCCGGCTGCCGGGCCCCGTCCGCGACGCACGGGAGCGGCTGCGGCTGCCCCAGGAGCTTCACTGATGGTGGTCACGCGGCGCCCTCTTCCCCGGCCATGGCGTCCAGCAGCAGCAAGTAGCCGTCCTCCAGGGTTGGTTCGACGAGCGTGGCACCGGGCGGGGGTGTGCCGATGTTGCGCACGGTCCCCACTCCGGTGCGCCAGCCGGCGAGAGCCTGCGGATCCCGTTCGGCGCTGCTCCACACGCGGTCCGCCGCGACACCGGAGAGCGCCGACGGCTCACCGTCGAACTTCACGACGCCGTGATCGAGTACGACGACCCGGCGGCACAGCGCGGCGACGTCCTCGGTCTGGTGAGTGGAGAGCAGCACGGTCCTGCCGTCGCCGAGGTCGGCGATCAGCTCGCGGAAACGCAGCCGCTGTTCGGGGTCGAGGCCGACCGTCGGCTCGTCCAGGATGAGGAACTCGGGGTCGCCGACCAGAGCGCCCGCCAGCGCCACCCGCTGGCGCATGCCTCCGGACAACTGCTTGATCTTCTTGCCCCGACGGTCGGCCAGCCCGACCGCGCCGAGGACCCGGAGGACCTCCTTGTGCCGAGCGGTGCGGTCGGTCATCTCCTTGAGGATCGCGACGTAGTCGACGAACTCGAAGGCGGTGAAGGAGGGATGGAATCCCGGGTCCTGCGGCAGATAGCCCAGGCAGCGGCGGATCGCGAGCCGTCCCTCCGGGGTCCGCGGATCCATGCCCAGGACCGAGATCTCCCCGCCACCGGGCAGGGAAGCCGTCGCCAGGGTGCGCAACAGCGTGGTCTTGCCCGCGCCGTTGGGCCCGAGGAGTCCCGTAACGCCCCGTTCGAGGCTGAGCGACACACCCCTCAGCGCTCGGAAGTTCCTGTAGTTGACGGTGAGTTCGCGGACCGTGACCGCGGCTGTGCTCGTCGGGCTCAGCGGATTCGTCGGGCTCATCGGTATAAGTCCCCCATGGGTGGATGGTGTGTGCTGACGAGGTCGGGGCGGGTACGCGCCGGGATCGGGTCAGTGAGCCGGCAGGGTGTAGCGCACGCGCATCAGGGCGACCGCGAGCGCGGCCGCGGCCAGTACGGAGGCGGCGCACAGCTGCCCCTCGGCAGTGAGCAGGGCATCCTGCACGGGATGGAAGGCCAGCAGCAGACAGCATGTCCAGGCGCCGCCGACGGATCCGGCGGCGACGGCCGGATCGAAGCGTGCGGACAGCGCCAGTGTGAGCGTGGTGAGAGCGAGCGACGGCAGGAGCCAGCCGAACGCCTGAAGGGCCGGTCCCGGCATGGCCACGGCGGTCGTCGCGGTGGGCAGCATCGCGGTGGCGACCACCGTGACGGTGCGCAGCAGCAGCAGGCGCAGGCCGTGTATGGGAGCGACGAGTGTCATCTCGTACATCGGGTCGGCACGCGGCCCGAAGGACGCCGCCACCCCGACGACCGGCAGGACGGGGGCCACCACCAGGAACGGCAGCGTGGCGGAGGCGGTGTGCCCGATGCGGGCCAACGCGAGCGTCAGGAGCAGGGTGACCGCGGTTCCGGCGAGCCATGAGCGGCGCAGTGCCGGAGTCGCGAAGATCAGGCGTGCCGTGTGCTCGGGGATCCGCAGTCGCACCAGGGCGCGTTCGATCGCGCCGGGCAGTGGGACGTCCTTGGCGGCGTCGAGCCGGGCCCATCCGGCGTCGGTCCTCGCGCGGTCGCCATAAGGCGCGAGTCGGCTCCGGCAGGCCGTGCAGCGTGCCAGATGGGCGTCTGCCTGTGCGAGGCCGGGCGAGCCCAGCCGCCCGGCTGCATAGGCCTGAAGCACCGAGTCCGGGACATGGGGGCCGGGCCCCGCCGGAGACGGCTCTCTGGGTGAAGACCGGGAGGTCATGGGCTGCTCCTTTCCTGCACCCGCCCTGTCGTGTGTTGCGCTCATGCCAACTCCCTGCGGAGCTGCCGACGGGCTCTCATAGCACGGGTCTTGACGGTGCCCGGGGGGATCCGCAGTGCCTTCGCGGCCTCCGCGGTGGACAGGCCCTCGACCACGATGGCCTGCAGCACCGCCCTCAGATCGGCGGGCAACTTGCCCATCGCCTCGGCCAGTTCACCGTGGGGCAGACCGTGCAGCGCCTCGTCTTCGGCGGAAGGGTGCTCCTGGTGCCGGAACCGGCTGAGAGCTTGCACGAGCCGCGCCCTGGCTCCGTGCCCGCGCTGTGCGTCGATGAGCCTGCGCGAAGCGATGCGCCACAACCAGCCGCAGGCGTCCGTGCCCTCGTGTTCGCGGTAGCGGGCACTGCCGCGCCACACCGCGAGGAAGGTCTCCTGCACCACGTCGTCCACGAGGGCGGCGTCGGGGCACCGATACTGCAGTCGTGCCACCAGCCATGGCTCATGGCGCCGGTAGAGCAGCTCGAAGGCACGGCTGTCGCCGTCCTCCACCGCGCGCAGCAACTCTCCGTCGCTGCGGCCTTGCCTCTCCACGTACGCCACACTCCCTCATCGGACCGGGAGGGGCGATCGGTTCACGGTTCCGCGAAATTTCGAGGCGGGCCCCTTGATCAGGCCGCAAAGCCGTCGACGCCGGAGACGGCAGCAGTTGACCAACTCGGCTGGATTCGGCAGCCATTGCCTGCCCAGGTTCACCAGTTGACGCCGTCCAGCCTTGCGGATCAGGGCAGCGGCCGCGGTGGTTCGACTGAGGAGCTGGCGGTGCCGGGGTGACGAAGGTCACGCAAATTCCCCTGGGCTCGCACAACCGGCAACGCCTGCCTCATATCTGACCACTTGAGTCATCAGGCTCCTCGATCAGCCGGGCCCCGACGCGACCAGCGGGGCCCCTTTCCGTCCCAGGGGAACGCATGCGCATCAGAGTCACCGTGGCCGCCGTCTCCGCACTCTCCGGCGCCCTGGCCGTCTCCGCCCTCGCCGTCCCGGCCGCGCAGGCCGACGACTCCGCGGCGTCCCACCGCGCGGACGTGGCCAAGGTCCGCAAGGCCGCGGCCAGCAGGGCCGCGGGCAAGCCGTACTCCCTGAACGTCTCCTTCTCCAACCTCAAGATCGCCAAGGCGGTCAAGGTCGGCACGACCAACCACGTCGCCACGACGGTGACGTACACGCTGACCCACGGCGCGGACGTCGACATCACCGCCCGCGACTTCGTCACCGACGCCCTCATCTACCGGGGCTCCGCCACGGCGCCGGACAACATGCTGTACGGCAACAAGCCGGCCAAGTGCACCGCGACCTCCGCGACCACGGCCCAGTGCAAGGGCACGATCGACGTCTACCCGGGCGACGACGAGCTGCGCAACTCGGACGCCGGCACCTGGCGGGCCGCGGCGGAGGCCACCGCGTTCAACGGGCAGAACCCGGCGGGCGAGACCTTCGACATCACCAAGGTCGGCTACAAGAAGCACAGCGGCCTCGGCACCACGCTGATGCAGCGCTACTCGAAGCTGACGGTCAACGCCTCGCCGGAGCCGGTGAAGAAGGGCAAGCCCATCACGGTCACCGGCAAGCTCTCCCGGGCCAACTGGGAGGACAACAAGTACCACGGCTACGTCGGCCAGCCGGTGAAGCTGCAGTTCCGCATGAAGAACAGCAGCACCTACACCACCGTGAAGACGATCAGGACCAACGCGACGGGCAACCTGAAGACCACCGTCACGGCCGCCCAGGACGGCTACTTCCGCTTCACGTTCGCGGGCACGACGACGACACCGGCGGTCAAGGCGACGGGCGACTTCGTGGACGTGCGGTAGGCACGCACTGCTGCCTAGGCTCCCTAGACAGGGAAGCGGCGGTCGACCCACTTCCACATGAACTCCAGGACGACCGCCGCCCCCACCGCGATCCCCACCGCGATCCACGGCATCGTCACCCCGACCAGCCGCAGCGCGAAGAACTCCTGCAGCCACGGCACCACCAGCACCAGCAGGAAGCCGAAGCCCATCGCGGCCACCAGGGCGACGCGCCACCAGGTGTACGGCCGGGCGATGATGGCCAGGACCCACATCGAGATCAGGAAGAGCGTCAGCGTGGCGACGCTCGTCTCGGCGTCCAGGGCGCCCTCGCCCGAGTAGTGGTGCCGGGCGATCAGATACGTCCCGAAGGTCGCCACCGCGGCCACGAACCCGCCCGGCACCGCGTACCGCATGACCCGCCGCACGAAGTGCGGTTTCGCGCGCTCCTTGTTGGGCGCGAGGGCCAGGAAGAAGGCCGGGACGCCGATGGTGAGGGTGGACAGGAGGGTCAGGTGGCGGGGCAGGAAGGGGTACTCCACCTGCCAGAACACCACCATCAGGGCCAGGAGCACCGAGTAGACCGTCTTGACCAAGAACAGCGTCGCGACGCGCGTGATGTTGCCGATCACCCGGCGCCCCTCGGCCACCACCGACGGCAGCGTCGCGAAGCTGTTGTTCAGCAGCACGATCTGCGCCACCGCCCGGGTCGCCTCCGACCCCGAGCCCATCGCCACGCCGATGTCGGCGTCCTTCAGCGCGAGGACGTCGTTCACCCCGTCGCCGGTCATCGCCACGGTGTGCCCGTGGGACTGGAGCGCGCCCACCATGTCCCGCTTCTGCTGCGGGGTGACCCGCCCGAACACGGTGCCGGCGTCGAGGGCCGTCGCCATCCCGTCCTTCTCGTGCGGGATCGTGCGGGCGTCGACCGTCGTGCCGGTCAGGCCCAGCTTGGTCGCGACCGCGCCGACCGACACCGCGTTGTCCCCGGAGATCACCTTGGCCCGGACGTTCTGCTCCGCGAAGTAGCGCAGGGTGTCGGCGGCGTCGGGCCGCAGCCGCTGTTCGAGTACGACGAGGGCGGCGGGCTTGGCCTCCCGCGCGACGTCGGGATCGTCGAGGTCGCGGCCGGCGCGGGCGAGCAGCAGGACCCGCAGTCCCTGCTCGTTGAGGCGATCGGTTTCGGCCAGGGCCGGGTCGTCGGCGGGGAGGAGGACATCGGGGGCGCCCAGCAGCCAGGTACTGGCCTCGCCGTCGCCCTCGTTGAACGTGGCGCCGCTGTACTTGCGGGCGGAGGAGAAGGGCAGCGACTCGGTGCAGCGCCAGTCCTCGGCGTCGGGGTAGGCGTCGATGATGGCCTGCAGGGAGGCGTTCGGGCGGGGGTCGGACTCGCCGAGGGCGCCCAGCACCTTGCGTATGTAGTCCTCGTCGCTGCCGTTCAGGGGCCGCAGCTCGGTGACGTCCATGCCGCCCTCGGTGAGGGTGCCGGTCTTGTCCAGGCAGACGGTGTCGACGCGGGCTAGGCCCTCGATGGCGGGGAGCTCCTGGACCAGGCACTGCTTGCGGCCGAGCCGGATGACGCCGATGGCGAAGGCGACGGAGGTGAGGAGGACCAGGCCCTCCGGGACCATGGGGACGATGCCGCCGACGGTCCGGGCGATCGAGTCGTCGAGGTCCCTGTTCTTCACGGTGAGCTGGGTGACGATCAGGCCGATCGCGGCCGGGATCATCATCCACGTCACGTACTTGAGGATGGTGGAGATACCGGAGCGCAGCTCGGAGTGGACCAGCGTGAAGCGGGAGGCCTCCTCGGCGAGCTGGGCGGCGTAGGCCTCGCGGCCGACCTTGGTGGCCTGGAAGGCGCCGCCGCCGGCGACCACGAAACTGCCGGAGAGCACCGGGTCCCCGGGGCGCTTGACGACCGGATCGGCCTCGCCGGTGAGCAGCGACTCGTCGATCTCAAGACCGTCGGCCTCGACGCACACCCCGTCCACGACGGCCTTGTCGCCGGGCCCGATCTCTATCAGGTCGTCCAGCACGATCTCGGACGTACTGATCTCGGCGGCCACCCCGTCGCGGCGCACGGTGGGCCGTGCCTCACCGATCACGGCGAGCGAGTCGAGGGTCTTCTTCGCCCGCCACTCCTGGATGATCCCGATGCCGGTGTTGGCGAGGATCACGAAGCCGAACAGGCTGTCCTGGATCGGGGCGACGAACAGCATGATCAGCCAGAGCACGCCGATGATCGCGTTGAACCGGGTGAACACGTTGGCGCGGACGATGTCCGCCATGGACCGGCTGCTGCGCACCGGTACGTCGTTGACCTGTCCCCGGGCGACCCGCTCGGCCACCTCGGCCGCGGTGAGTCCGCCCGTCGCCACCTGGACGGAGGCGGGGTGCACAGGGTTGTCCACGTCGGCGCCCGCGTCGGTATGCGTCATGCATTCGACGGTACGTGCGCATGTGCGCCTTCACCCGCTGAGTGGGCGGAAGTTCCGACCTGGGGAGGACGGGTGTCGTACGGGAGTTGTACGCCCGGTCAGTCGGCGGACGGTGCCGGAGACTGCTGCTGTTCTTGCGCCTCGGGGGCCGCGGCCCGCTTGAGCGCCGCGTCGCGCTTGCGGACGTACCAGATGCCGATGAGCCCCAGCCCGCCGCCGGCCAGGCAGGTCCACAGCCACCAGGTGTGGCCGTGGTCGTCGAACCAGCCGTAGAAGGGGAGCTGGACGACGAAGAGCACGAACCAGAGGATCGTGCCGCCGGTGATGGTCGCGACCACGGGCCCTTCCAGGGGCTCCGGCGCCTCGTGCTTGGGGGATCCCGAAAAGAATGCGGCCATGTGGGACAGCTTACGAGGCGACGCGAGGCGACCGGGCTCGGTCTTGTCTACGCGCGGAGATAGTCGTTTCCGGCTTTATATGTTCATACTGAAACGGTTTGCGTTCTGACCACTTCTCATCGTAGGAAACACCAAAGGCATGCCCGCATACGGCGCCCTCGACCGCTTCTTCAGGATCTCGGAGCGGGGCAGCACCCTGCCCCGCGAGATCCGCGGCGGTTTCGCCACCTTCTTCGCGATGGCGTACATCATCGTGCTGAACCCGATCATCCTCGGCAGCGCGAAGGACATGTACGGCCATCAGCTCGACAACGGCCAACTGGTCACCGCGACCGCGCTGACGGCGGCGTTCTCCACGCTGCTGATGGGCGTCATCGGCAACGTGCCGATCGCGCTCGCCGCCGGTCTCGGCGTGAACTCGGTCGTCGCGCTCCAGCTCGCGCCCCGGATGTCCTGGCCGGACGCCATGGGCATGGTGGTGCTGGCCGGCTTCGTGGTCATGCTGCTCGTCGCCACGGGCTTGCGCGAGCGCGTCATGAACGCCGTGCCCTACAGCCTGCGCAAGGCGATCTCCATCGGTATCGGCCTGTTCATCATGCTGATCGGCCTGGTCGACGCCGGTTTCGTCTCCCGTATCCCGGACGTCGCCCGGACCACGGTCCCGCTCCAGCTCGGCGGCGACGGCCACCTCAATGGCTGGCCGGTCCTGGTCTTCGTCCTCGGCGCCCTGCTCACCCTCGCGCTGATCGTTCGCAAGGTGTCCGGCGCGATCCTCATCTCGATCGTCGCGATGACCGTGCTCGCCGTCGTCATCGAGGCGGTCGCGAAGGTGCCGTCATGGGGCCTCACGACCCCGAAGTGGCCGGGCAACCCCGTCGCGAGCCCCGACTTCGGCCTCCTCGGCGAGGTCAGCCTCTTCGGCGGCTTCGGCAAGGTCGGCGCGCTGACCGGCACCCTCTTCGTCTTCACCGTCCTGCTGTCGGTCTTCTTCGACGCGATGGGCACGATCATGGGCGTCAGCGACGAGGCGAAGCTGACCGACGCGCAGGGCCACATGCCCGGCATCAACAAGGTCCTCTTCGTCGACGGCATCGCGGTCGCCGCGGGCGGCGCCACCTCGTCCTCGGCCACCACCTGCTTCGTGGAGTCCACGGCCGGCGTCGGCGAGGGCGCCCGAACCGGACTCGCGAACGTCGTCACCGGCGCCCTCTTCGGCGTGGCGCTGTTCCTCACGCCGGTCGCCACCATGGTCCCGTCACAGGCGGCCACCCCGGCCCTGCTCGCGGTCGGCTTCCTGATCCTCGCGAACTCCGTCAAGGAGATCGACTGGGCCGACTACACGCTCGCGATCCCGGCCTTCGTGACGATGGTGATGATGCCGTTCACCTACTCGATCACCAACGGCATCGGCATGGGCTTCATCACCTTCGCGGTGCTGCGCCTGGCCGCCGGGCGCGGCCGTGAGGTGCCGCTCGCGATGTACGCGGTGGCGGCGGTCTTCGCCTTCTACTACCTGATGCCGGCGCTGGGGCTCACGTAGGGCCGCAGAACGCCTGTCATGTAAGGCCGTAGAACTTCTCGGTCTCCTCGACCGCGGACTGGAACCGCTCGTCGAAGTCATCGCGGATGAGCGTCCGGACGACGTAGTCCTGGATGCTCATTCCTCTTTTCGCCGCATGCTCTCGTAGTCGTTCGAGCAGCTCGTGGTCTATCCGCAGGCTGAGCACGCTGGTCCCCATGGACACGAGGGTTGCCGCATCCGCGGGTGCGGTGTGTCGCGTTCCGCCACTGGATCACCCGGATGAGTGATAGTGCCGCCGAGTGGTCTTTAGGCAGAGTAATGAGGTATGCTAAAGAGCATGTCGGACCTTACCCATGGCGACGACGCTGCCGCCGTGAACTCTCTGCGCTCCGCCGTGATGCGACTGTCGCGCCGGCTCAAGCACCAGCGGGTCGACGAGTCGCTGAGCCCCACCGAGATGTCGGTGCTGGGCACCCTCTCCCTCTGCGGCCGGGCCACCCCCGGTGAGCTGGCCCGCAAGGAGCATGTGCAGCCGCCGTCGATGACCCGCATCGTCGCCCTGCTGGAGGCCAAGGGACTGGTCCGCCTGGAGCCGCACCCCGAGGACCGGCGCCAGAAGGTCGTCACGAAGACCGAGCAGGCCGAGGCGATGCTCGAGGAGAGCCGCCGCAAGCGCAACGCCTTCCTGGCCACCCTGGTCGAGGGTCTCGACGAGGACGAGTGGGCGAAACTGCGCGCCGCCGCCCCCGTGCTGGACAAGCTCGCACACCTGTAAGCCGTTTTCGCGAGGAGGCGAACCCTTTTGAGTCCGGGACCCGGAGCAGCTTCCGCACCCGCACCGACCACCCCCTCTACCTCCGTTGACCGCAAGTCCTCGATGTTCAGCTCGCTGAAGGTCAGGAACTACCGCCTCTTCTTCCTCGGCCAGGTCGTCTCCAACACCGGCACCTGGATGCAGCGCATCGCCCAGGACTGGCTGGTGCTCACCCTCACCGGCTCCTCGGCCGCCGTCGGCATCACCACGGCCCTGCAGTTCCTGCCGATGCTGCTCTTCGGCCTCTACGGCGGCGTCCTCGTCGACCGGCTGCCCAAGCGCCGTGCGCTGCTGGTCACCCAGTCCTCGATGGCGGTCACCGGCA
This sequence comes from Streptomyces sp. UG1, assembly GCF_049974585.1. Lineage (NCBI taxonomy): Bacteria > Bacillati > Actinomycetota > Actinomycetes > Kitasatosporales > Streptomycetaceae > Streptomyces > Streptomyces sp. UG1. The sequence goes on from NZ_JBNGGG010000035.1 coordinate 45,060, forward strand.
TCGCGCTCGCCGTCCTCACCCTCACCGGACAGGTCCAGGTCTGGCACGTCTACCTCGCCGCCTTCGCCGTCGGCCTCGCCACGGTCGTCGACAACCCGGCCCGCCAGTCCTTCGTCAGCGAGATGGTCGGCCCCGACCAGCTCCAGAACGCGGTCAGCCTCAACAGCGCGAACTTCCAGTCGGCCCGCCTGATCGGCCCCGCCGTGGCCGGCCTGATGATCACCGGCGTCGGCACCGGCTGGGCGTTCCTCGCCAACGGCCTGTCCTTCGTCGCGCCCATCACCGGACTGCTGCTGATGCGGGCGCGTGAGCTGTACGCCGTCGAGCGGGCGCCGCGCGGCAAGGGGCAGATGCGGGAGGGACTGCGTTATGTGGCCGGGCGCCCGGAGCTGATCTGGCCGATCGTGCTCGTCGGGTTCGTCGGCACCTTCGCCTTCAACTTCCCGGTGTACCTCTCGGCCTTCGCGGACGACGTCTTCCACGCGGGAGCCGGCTCCTACAGCATGTTCAACACCCTGATGGCGGTCGGCTCGGTGACCGGCGCCCTGCTCGCCGCCCGGCGGGGTACCGCCCGGATGCGCGTGCTGATCGCGGCGGCGGTGCTCTTCGGCGCGCTGGAGATCGCGGCGGCGATGACCCCGTCCCTGTGGCTCTTCGCCCTGCTGATGGTCCCGCTCGGCCTGTTCGGCATGACGATCAACGTCACCGCCAACACCGGCATACAGATGGCCACCGACCCGGCCATGCGCGGTCGGGTGATGGCCCTGTACATGATGGTCTTCCTGGGCGGCTCCCCGGTCGGCGCCCCGATCGTCGGCTGGATCACCGACACCTACGGCGCCCGGGTCGGCCTCGCCGCCGGCGGCGCGATCGCGGCGGTCGCGGCGGCGGTGGTCGGCCTGATCCTGGCGCGGGTGGGCGGACTGCGCATGTCGGTGGGCTGGCACCACGGGCATCCGCGGGTGCGGTTCGTGCCGCGGGAGCGACGGGAGGAGCGGCCGGTGGCGGTGGCGTAGGGGGGCGCGTCCAGGTCAGTCGCGGGCGAACTCGTCGGTCTTGAGGACGAGGCCGACCGGGGTGCCGGTCAGGTCGATCTCGTCACCGAAGCCGAGTTTGACCGTGACGTGGTACTCGCCGTCCTTCGGCAGGGTGTGCAGGTGCCACTCACCGGTGTACGGATTCACGATCAGGTACGCAGGTACTTCGGCGAGGGCGTAGGCGGTCTTCTTGGGGCCGTAGTCGTTGGCCTTGGTGTCCTTGGAGATGACTTCGGCGACGAACTCGACGTCCTCGTACCGCCAACGGCCCTTGTCGTCCTTCTGGGCGCCCTCCGCGAGAGCCGTCACGTCGGTGGCGAACCCATTGAGATGCCCGGGATAGTCGATGCGGACGTCGGACTTGACGCGCTTGCGCGGGTACTTGGTGCGCAGTTGGTCGTAGATGTCCGCGATGATGTCCCAGTGGCTGTCCCGCTGCGGCGACATGAAGATGTGCCCCCCGACGATCTCGGTCTTGTAACCCTCGGGGACCGGCATCTTCTCCAGCCACTCGAACATCATGTCGAGCGTGAGCTCATCACCGCTGTTGGCCATCTCGATCTCGATCCTGTCTTCGAGGACGGTCATCGTGGCGCTCCTCCCCGGCTGCCGCTCGGTCACGGGCAGCCGCGCAGTACAACGATACGCACGGTGACCGGGTCACGTGTGATCATGGTCACCCGCACGGCTCCGAGGGGGTGACACCCTCCGGGCCAGCACCTGCCCCGGCCAGCCGTCCTTCCCCGTGTAGGTCTCGGTCCGGACGAAGCCCTGGCTCTCGTAGTAGCGCACGAGCTTGCCGTCGTCGCCCGCGTAGCAGTCCACCCGCAGCAGCGAGACGCCCGCCCGCCGGGTCACCTCGGCGGCGTGCGCGAGCAGGGCGCTGCCGGCCCCGTGCCCCTGGAAGCGGCGGTCGGAGGCGAGCCAGTGGATGTACCGCTCGGGCTCGCCGGGCGCCGGGAGATGGGCCAGGTAGGCGCCGGGGGAGTCGGTGAGGGTGAGGGTGGCGGCCGGCACGCAGTCGACCTCGGCGATGAACACGGCGCCCTCGTCCATGTTCCGGGTCACCGACTCCACGGTCCGCGGGCTCCGCGACAGCGGCTCCGTCCCCCACTGCCCCGTACGGCCCTGCGAGACCAGCCACTCCACGCAGCTGTCGAGCATGGCGAGTATCGCGGGGAGGTCGTCGGGCCCGCCTTCTCTGATCGTGATCGTCATCGCCCCATGGTGCCAGGCTGGGTACATGAGACTCTTCGCCGCCGTCCTGCCCCCCGAGGAAGTGGTCCAGGAACTGGCCCTGGAAGTGACCGCACTGCGCAAGCTGCCCGGCGCGGACGGCCTGCGCTGGACCGGCCGCCCGGGATGGCACTTCACCCTCGCCTTCTACGGCGAGGTCGACGAGGCCCTCGTCCCCGACCTGTCGGCCCGCCTGGAGCGCGCCGCGCACCGCACCGAGCCCTTCCGCCTTGCGCTGCGCGGCGGCGGCCAGTTCGGGCGCGGGCGTGCCCTGTGGACCGGGGCGGAGGGCGATCTGGCGACCCTGCGCCTGCTGGCGGACCGGAGCGAGGCGGCGGGGCGCAAGGCCGGGGTCGACATGGGCGAGCACCGCCGCTACAAGGCCCACCTGACGGTGGCGCGGAGCCGGGCGGCGCATGACGTACGACCGTATGTGGCGGCCCTGGACATGTTCACGAGCCGCACCTGGACGGTGGACGGGCTGATGCTGGTGCGCAGCAACCTGCCGAAGTCCGGGGTGGCGGGCGAGCAGCCCCGTTACGAGGCGGTCGCCCGCTGGCCGCTCGGAGGGGGCGGTTAGGCTCGGACACGTGGACCCGAAGACCCGTAACCGGATCATGGCCGGTGTGCTCGTGCTGATGTTCGTCGTCGTCGCCCTGGCCTCGGCGCTCGGCAGGTGAGCGCGGCGCGGCCCGCTCATGCCGTGCCGAAGACACCGTCCGGATCGAGGCGCCGGCGCAGTTCCGTCAGCCGGGCGTGGGCCGGGGTGCCGTACGCCTCGGGCAGGCGGGCCCGGTCGTCCCGGTCGAGGAAATTGATGTAGACCCCCTCTTCGTACGGCGTGAGGGCGGTGACGAAGTCCCGCGCCCAGGCCCGCTCGACGGCGCCGAGGGAGTCGTCCTGCCGGGGCAGCCACACCGCGTTGACGTTGAGGTGGTGGGGCACGGTGCGGTGGGCGAAGGCGGTGGCGGCGGGGTCGGTCTCGGCGACGGCGCCGCCGAGGTGGAACAGGATCGCGTAGCTGCGCGTGGAACGGTGCCGGCCGGCGTGCTCGGTCATGGTGTCGATCACCTCGTCGTCCAGCTCCCGCAGGCCGGTCGACTTCCAGTAGTAGTGCCAGCCGGCCGGGACGACTGTGTCGAACATCGACTGGAGTGCCGTATAGGGGCGCCGACGGACCAGGTCCAGCAGGGGGCGGCCCAGCGCACGGAACGGAGCCAGCAGCCGCTCCGCCGTCTCACCCTCGGCCAGCGCCAGCATGGTGATCATGCAGACCGGGCGGCCGTGTGTCTCGACCGGCAGGAAGGGCGCGGCGGGCGCGCGGCGCAGCGTTACGACGGTGGCGACCTCGGGCGGTGCGCCGGCGGCGTGCTCCCGGTAGGCGCGCAGGACGGCGGGGGCGTCCTCGAGCGGCCAGAGGACCGGCCCGGCGAGCACTTCCGGGCCCACCGGGTGCAGCCGGTACGTGAAGGAGGTGACCGCGCCCAGCCCGCCCCCGCCGCCCCGCAGCCCCCAGAACAGCTCCGGCTCGTCGTGCTCGCCGGCGGTCAGGAGCCGTCCGTCGGCGGTGATCAGCTCGGCCCGGGTCAGGTTGTCGACCGTCAGACCGTGGCGGCGCATCAGCCAGCCCAGACCGCCGCCCAGGGTGAGCCCCGAGATCCCGGTGTGGGAGACGACCCCTCCGGTCACCGCGAGCCCGAACGCCTGGGTGGCGGTGTCGAGCTCGCCCCAGAGCGTGCCCGGCCCGGCGGTCACCGTGCGCCGGGCCGGATCCACGCTCAGGCTCTTCATCGCGGAGAGGTCGACGACCAGACCGTCGTCGCACACCGCGTTCCCGGCCACGCCGTGCCCGCCGCCCCGCACGGTGACGGCCAGCCCTCGCCCGCGGGCGAACCCGATGGCGGCGGCCACGTCGGAGGCGGAGAGACAGCGGGCGATGAAGCGCGGGCGGCGGTCGACGGCGCCGTTCCACACGGCGCGTACGGCGTCGTAGTCCGCGTCGCGCGGGGTGACCAGACGGCCGCTGAAACCGGGGATGGTGGTGGAGCGGGTCGCCCCGCGCGGCACCGTGCGCCAGGGCGGGTCGCGACGCCCGTCCGCGGCGGACGGCACCGCCTCCGGGGGCAGCGGCTGCGGACCACCCGGCGCGCGGCGGTGCTCGGCCCGGCGCCGGGCCCGCGCCTGCGGGTAGGAGTTCCAGGTGGGCAGCGCCCGCCGCAGGTCGCGCGGGCCCTCGACCCGGATCGCGCCGGACTTCAGCGCCGCGGACCACTCGACCAGGCCGAGATGCCAGCGCGCGAAGGCCAGCGGATCGTCGACGGTGACGACCAGGTCGTCACCGAATCCCGGGTCGAACCCGCAGACCTCGCCCCGGCCCTGCTCCAGCAGCAGCCATACGCGGGTGAGGGCGCCGGGGACGGCGCGGACGCCGGAGGGCCGGGAGCCGTCGGCCGCTGCGGAGCCGTCGGCCGCGAACTCGAACCGCACCACCACCCGCCGCTCGGGCAGCAGGTCGCGGCGCAGCGACGACTGGCACCAGGACCACACCACCAGGTCCGGATCGGCGTCCTCGGCGGTGACGTCCATCCAGCGCTCCGCCCAGTCGCCGAGCGCCTGGAGCACCGGCCACAGCTCCCGGCCCGACGGGGTGGGCAGGTAGTACGAGCCCCGGCCGTCCGGCTTGGGGCGGACCGCGACGACACCGGCGTGCTCCAGCTCCCTGAGCCGCCGGGCCAGCAGCGCGCGCGACAGGCCGGGGGCGCCGGCCGCGATCTCGTTGAAGGTACGGCAGCCCAGCAGCACGTTGCGCAGGATGATCGGCGTCCACCGCTCGGCGATGAGCCCGGAACCTCTCGCGATGGGGCAGAACTGCCCGTAACTGCGCACGCCACCAGTGTCGGACCGGGGCAGCGGGACGACCAGTTCTGTTTCTGAACCGCGGGGGTTCACAGAGTGTCCTGGCCCGCTCCCGCCGCCCGGCCGACTCTCGAAGGAAAGAGGCTCGAAGGAACAGAGGCTCGAAGGAACAGAGGGAGAGGAGTGGACGCCATGACCACACGCATCGAGGCCGCCTGGGAGAAGTCCACCACCGCCGAGAACTACGAGCGCTACCTCGTCCCGGTGCTCTTCGAGCCGTGGGCGCGGACGCTGGTCGACCTCGTGGGCCCGCGGCCGGGTGAGCGGGTGCTCGACCTGGCCTGCGGGACGGGCGTGGTGGCCCGGAAGGCGGCTGCCGCGGTGGGGCCGACGGGCAGCGTCACGGGCGTCGACCTGAACGAGGACATGCTGAGCCTGGCCCGCCGGCACACCCCGTCGGGCGGTGCCCCGGTCACCTGGAAGCAGGCCGACGCGCTGGACACAGGCCTGCCCGGCGACGCCTTCGACGTCGGGTTCTGCCAGCAGGGGCTGCAGTTCTTCCCCGACCGGCTCCTGGCCCTGCGCGAACTGCACCGGGTGATGGCCCCCGGCGGCCGGGTCGCGCTCAGCGTCTGGTGCGACGACCGGTCACCGGGGTTCCACCCCTTCGAATCCGCCTTCGAGGAGACGCTGACGACACCTGGCCCGGCGGTACGGTTCCTGCACGCGATCTTCGACCTGGCCGACCCGGCGGAACTGCACCGCCTGATCACCGAGGCGGGCTTCACGAACGTGCGGGTCACCCGGGTCACCCGCACGGTCCGCTGCGCCTCGGCCCACGCCTGGGTCGAGGCCTTCCTCGACGCGGCACCGCTCCCGCCCATCCCCGAGCCCGAACGGGACACCGTCGCCTCGAAGGTGACGTGGCGTCTGACGCCGTGCGTGGCCAACGGGCTGGCGTTCCCGGTGGCGGCGAACGTGGCGCTGGCGGAGAGCTGAGCGGCGTTCGGTTCGGGGCCAGGGGCGCTTACCAGGCGAAGGCCTCCGGAGAGGGCCCCGGCCCCGGGAACACCTCGTCCAGCCCGGCCAGCAGCTCCTCGCTCAGCTCCAGTTCCGACGCGCGCAACGCGGACTCGAGCTGCCCGGCGGTGCGCGGGCCGACGATCGGGCCGGTGACGCCGGGCCGGGTCAGCAGCCAGGCCAGGGCGACCTCGCCGGGCTCCAGGCCGTGCTTGTCGAGCAGGTCCTCGTACGCCTGGATCTTCGCGCGTACGGCCGGGTCGGCGAGGGAGTCGGCGGCCCGCCCGGAGCTGCGCCGGCCGCCCTCGACCTCCTTCTTGATGACACCGCCGAGCAGCCCGCCGTGCAGCGGCGACCAGGGGATGACGCCGAGGCCGTAGTCCTGCGCGGCCGGGATGACCTCCATCTCGGCGCGGCGCTCGAAGAGGTTGTACAGGCACTGCTCGCTGACGAGGCCGATGGTGCCGCCGCGCCGGGCGGCGACCTCGTTGGCCTGGGCGATCTTGTACCCCGGGAAGTTGCTGGAGCCCACGTACAGGATCTTCCCCTGCTGGACCAGCACATCGATGGCCTGCCAGATCTCCTCGAAGGGAGTGGCGCGGTCGATGTGGTGGAACTGGTACACGTCGATGTAGTCGGTCTGAAGCCGCTTGAGCGACGCGTCCACGGCCCGCCGGATGTTGAGGGCGGACAGCTTGTCGTGGTTGGGCCAGGCCGCGCCGTCCGCGCCCATGTTGCCGTAGACCTTGGTGGCGAGGACGACCTTGTCGCGCCGCTCGCCGCCCTTGGCGAACCAGTTGCCGATGATGCTCTCGGTACGGCCCTTGTTCTCGCCCCAGCCGTACACGTTCGCCGTGTCGAAGTAGTTGATACCGGCGTCCAGCGCCGCGTCCATGATCGCGTGACTGTCCGCCTCGTCCGTCTGCGGACCGAAGTTCATGGTGCCGAGGACCAGCCGGCTGACCTTGAGTCCCGTGCGTCCGAGCTGCGTGTACTTCATGGTCAGCACGCTAGCGACGTGGAGTGCGCTCTAGGCAAGGGATCTTGACGCTAACTGGAAGTTAGTGCTTTCCTGTGGCGAGCATCAGCTTGAACTTTCAATATCCATCGATATCTCTCGACATCTCTTGGAGAGTGAGCAACGTGCCCCCCACCACGCCTGTCCGCCGGACGCTCGTGGCCGTACTGGCCTCCGCGGCCCTCCTGGGCGCCGCCACAGTCCCCGCCGCCGCGGCACCCTCCGTATCCGCCTCGGTCGGGTACGCCGGTTACGGCCAACACGCCCGCCTCGGCTACCAGAAGGCCGTCGCCGAGCGCGTGCTCAAGGGCGTGTTCGAGCAGGGCGACACCGAGGTCGTCGACCGTTACGTCCGCCCCGACTACATCCAGCACAACCCGCTCGCGCCGGACGGGGCGGAGACGCTGAAGAACCTGGGTGTCGCGATCCACCAGCAGTTCCCGGACGCCGCCTACGACATCAAGCGGGTCATCTCCGAGGGCGACCTGGTGCTGGTGCACTCGAACGTGGTGATGACACCGGGCACGCGTGGCACGGCCGTCTTCGACATCTTCCGCTTCCAGGACGGGAAGATCGCCGAGCACTGGGACGTCGGGCAGGAGGTCCCCGCGACGTCGGTGAACGGCAACGACATGTTCTCGACGGAGAGTTGGCCGCGGACCCAGCGGCCGGGGCCGGGGTGGCTGACCGCGTACAACAAGCGGCTCGTCACCAAGGCGTTCGACCAACTGCTCGTCCAGAAGGACCTGTCCGCGATCGACCGGTACTGGGGCCCCGAGTACCACCAGCACAACCCGACGATCGCGGACGGCGTGGCGGGCGTGAAGTCCGGGCTGGGCGGGTTCTTCGAGGCGTTCCCGCATCTGACGGTCACGCCGAAGCGGGTGATCGCGGAGGGCGACCTGGTGGCGGTCCACAGCCACTATGTGAACGCGCCGGGCGAGCGGGGGCAGGCGATCGTGGATCTGTTCCGGGTGCGGGGCGGGAAGATCGTGGAGCACTGGGATGTGATCCAGGACGTACCGGCGTCATCGGCGAACGACAACACCATGTTCTAGCGCGTCTGCGGATTGGAGCGTTTGGTCCCCCCTCCCGGCGCCGGGAGGGGGGACCTGGCGGCCCCGACGGTCGCGTCAGTCGCGGGGGAAGGCGTCGGTCTTGAGGACGAAGTCGACGACCGTGCCGGTCAGGTCGATGTCTGTGCCGAAGTCCACTGGCGTCCGGTCCTCGTAGTCGCCGTCCTTGGGGTCGGTGTAGACATAGCAGCGCCCCTGGTAGGGGTCGGCGATGACGTAGACGGGGACCTCGGCGACCGCGTAGGCAGTCTTCTTCGGCCCGTAGTCGTTGGCGGCGGCGCCCTCGGAGATGACCTCGGCGACGAACTCGACGTCCTGGTAACGCCAGTGGCCCGTGTCGTCCTTCTTCGCCGAGTCCTTGAGTAGGGCGATGTCCGGACAGAAGCCGTTCTCGTGGCCGGGGAAGTCGATGCGGACGTCCGTGAACACCCTGACCTTCCTCCCGAACCTGTCCTCGACGGCCCATAGGAACCGGCGGATGATTTCCCAGTGCGTATCCCGCTGCGGTGTCATGTGGACGTTGCCCCCGACGATCTCGACCCTGAATCCTTCGGGGACGGGCATCCGCTCAAGGCGCTCGAACCACTCGTCCAGGCGCTTGGTGTTGGCGTCGGCGTCGGCCATCTCGATCCTGTCTTCGAGGACGGTCATCGTGGCGCTCCTCCCCGGCTGCCCCACGGACAGGTGCAGCCGCGCAGTACAACGATACGCACAGTGACCGAGTCACGGAGAGGGAGCTCACATGCAGGCCCCGGGCGCCCAGGCCCTCCTCCCCGTCCTTCACCACACCCTCGGCACCGCCATCCTCGGCATCTACCTCCACGGCTCAGCCGCCCTCGGCGGCCTCCGCCCCCACAGTGACATCGACGTCCTGGTCGTCGTGCGCGAGCGCATGTCGCCGGATCAACGCCGGGCCCTGGTACGGGAGTTGATGGAGGTCTCCGGCGGTGGCTCCCGGCCCGTCGAGCTCATCGTCGTCGTACAGGACGATGTACGGCCCTGGCGCTACCCGCCCACCTGCGAGTTCCTGTACGGCGAATGGCTACGGGACGAGTACGAGCGCGGCGTCCTCCCGGCCCGCGAGCCCAGCCCGGACCTCGCGCCGCTGCTCACGATGGTCCTGTCCGCGAACGCCCCGCTGTACGGCCCCCCACCCGCCGATCTCCTCGACCCCGTCCCGCACGCCGACCTCAGGCGCGCCATCGTCGCCGCGGTGCCGGAGCTGCTCGCAGAGTTGGAGAGCGACACGCGCAACGTCCTGCTCACCCTCGCCCGGATCTGGGTCACCCTCGCCACGGGGACCGTCCGCTCCAAGGACGCGGCCGCCGACTGGGCCCTGGCCCGGCTCCCCGCCGAGCACCGCCCCGTCCTCGCGCACGCCCGCGCCGTCCACCTCGGTGAGCGGGACGAGTGCTGGGACGGCGCCCTGGCCCCGCTCATCCGCCCCTGTGCGGACTGTCTCGTCCGGGCCGTCGGGAGTCAGACCGCGTAGGGCTCGCCCAGGTCCCACGCCTGGTACATCGCCTCCGCGAACGCCTCCGCGATCCGGTGCTCGCCGTTCGCGTTCGGATGGGTGCCGTCGTAGGTGTCGAGATGGATGTCGTACGACGGGGGTGGCGAGGCGAGGAGCAGAGGCGAGCGGGGCTCGTCCAGGTCGGCCACCGCCTTCGCCAACAGTTCGTTGAAGCGGGCGACCTCGGCGGCGAAGGGAGCGTCCGACTCGGCGCGCACGTTGGGGATGACGGGGAGGACGACCATCCGTACGCGCGCGTTCGCCGCCCGCGCCCCGGCGATGAACTCCCGCACGTTCCCCGCCGTCTGCTCGGCGTTCGTGTAGAAGCCCAGGTCGATCAGGCCCAGCGACACCAGCAGCACATCCGCCCGGCAGGACCGCACCGCCTCGCCGATCAGCGGCGCCATGTGCAGCCAGCCCTCGCCCCAGCCGGCCAGATGGGCGCGGGGGAAGTCGGGGTCGGCGTACTCGTACGACGTGGGCGTGTCGGTCGCCTTGTCGTACAGCGTCTCGCGCGGGCCGACGAGGGCGAAGGGGCCGCCGTACGTATCGCGCAGGTGCTGCCACATGCGGTAGCGCCATGTGTGTTCGCCGGCGCTGCCGATGGTCATGGAGTCGCCGACGGGCATGAACCTGAGCATCCGCTCATGATGGACGATCACTACCGGGCGGTAGGGGCGGGAGGGGTGTGAAGCGCACCACGCTGTGAGGGGCCGCCCCCACCGCCCGCCTCGCCTTCGAACCGCCGAACCGCCGAATCGCCGGAGCGGATGGCAGTCTTGGGGCATGCGCCGACCGTTCGCCCTTCTCGCCGGGATCCTGCTCGTGGGTACCTGTGCCCTGCCCGCCTCCGCCGCCGACGGCGACGAGGGCTTCACGATCAAGGACCCGCGCATCACGGAGTCCAGCGGCCTCGCCGCCTCACGTCAGCACCCGGGCATCTACTGGACGCACAACGACCAGGACAAGGGCGCCTATCTCTACGCCGTGGACAGCAGCACCGGCGAGACGGTCGCGACGATCACCATGACGGGCGTCGGCACCCCGCGGGACGTGGAGGCGATCTCCATGGGTCCGAACAACGAGCTGTGGGTCGGCGACATAGGCGACAACGACGGCCTGCAGTGGCCGTATGTGTGGATCTACCGTCTCCCCGAGCCCAAGACCCTCAAGGACCAGACGATCCGGGCCACGCAGTACGTGGTGAAGTACTCCGACGGCAGCCGCGACGCCGAGTCGATGGCCGTGCACCCCAAGACCGGACGGGTGTACATCATCGACAAGCAGGAGGAGGGCGGCCACCTGTACGAGGGGCCGGCCGAGCTCTCCCCCTCGGGCGCCAACGTCTTCAAGCCCACGGTCCCCGTCGACCTGTGGGCCACCGACGCCGCCTTCTCCCCGGACGGCGGCACGCTCGCCGTACGCGGCTACCTGGGCGGCATCGCGTACGACTGGAACGGCGGCAAGCTCAAGCGCCTGGATCGCATCAGCGTGCCCCTCGGCACCCAGGGCGAGTCCGTCACCTACACCCCCGACGGCACCAAACTCCTACTCGGCAGCGAAGGCGCCGACAGCGAGGTGGTGGCCAAGGACGCCCCCGCCGCCGGGTCCTCCGACTCCTCCTCCGGCAGCGGCAGTTCGGCCTCCTCCGACGACGACGGCAACGGCCCCGACGGCAACCTCAAGGTCGGCGCCTTAGCCGTGGTCGTCGCGTGTGTCGTCCTGTTCGGGCTGCGGCGGCTGTTCCGACGGGGGTGAGCCGGGGGCTGATAGCTTCACCGGGGCCCAGGACGCGATCTTGTACGAAGGTTCAACCGTCTCCTCATGGACAATCCACCCATAGCACCCGACACCGCGCAGGTGCTCAAACACAACCGCACGCTGCTCCACCGGCACATGGCCACGCGCCTCACGCTGGCCGTCGCCCTCTTCGCCGTGCCGTATGTGGCGCACCTGGTCGGTTATGACGCCGCCATGCCCGCGTTCGCCGTCCCGGGCGGCTTCTTGGTGCTGATCTTTCTCCTGCTCCGGTTGCGCCACGGGTCGCGGCTCAAGGTGTGCGAGAAGGTACTGCGCACCTACCCCCTGGAGTACCGCACGCGGGTGTCCAAGAAGAGCTCGGAGTGGAAGTACCTCGGCGATGTGTACACCGTCCGGCTCTCGGTGCGCGGGCAGCACGGTGCCCCGTCGCTGCGTGCGGTCAACGCCTCGACGGTGCGCGGCTGGCCGAAGGGGGCCGAGGAGGGCGGCGCCTGGTTCGCCGGTGACCCGGCCTTCGGCGGTGTCATGATCGTGCCGGGGAGCAACGCCATGCTCTTCGTGCAGCCCACGCCCTGGGCGAAGTACGAGCAGGAGCGCGCGCAGGCCGGTCCGCAGCGCGCGGCGCTTGCCGAACAGGCCGGAATCTTCCGGCTGTTGGAGAGGGAACCGAACATCATGGTGGGCGGATGAAGCGCGTCCTCGGGTGGGTGTGCGGTGTCGCTCTCGCCCTCGTCGGCACGTTCTGGTTCGTCACCGCCACCGCCGACCTCGCGCTGTCGGCCGGGATCTACGGCACCGCGGGCACGTACCGGGTGGAGCGCTGCTACGACACCGACCTCAGCGGCAAGAACTCCGAGTACGACTGCCACGGGAGCTTCACGCCGGACGGCGGCACCGCTGCCGACGCGGAATACGTGCGCCTGGAGAGCACCGGACACGACTACCCCGACGGCTACGAGTTCGACGCACGGCAGGGCATCGAGCCGGACACGGTTCAGCGGGTCGGGTTCTGGGGCGTCGTGGGCGAGCTCTGGCAGGTCGCGGTCTGCGTGGTGATCCTCGCGGTTCTCGCGTACCAGGCGATCAAGCCGCGCGGGCAGGCCGCACGCCGCGAGTCCCACCGCCGCGAGCCGTCCCGGCGCCAGAAGGTCGCCGACCGGGTGGGCTACGCCGTCGTGGTCGCCCTCCCCGTGGCCGTCCTGAGCTGGATCGCCATGGTCGCCGAGCCGACGCCCTAGCGCATCTGGCCCTGTCCCTGAGCGGGACCCTCCAGCGGCCGTACCTCATAGTGCAGTGTCGCCGTCCCCATCAGCCGGTGCGTCAGGGGTACCACCACGCCCTGCAGGACGGGGTGCTTGTGGCGCAGGAGCTTCGCCGCGCGCTGGTCCTCCGCGCTGCCGGGGTCCAGCAGCCGGGCCCGGGCGTGGATCTCCGGGCCGGTGGTGCGGCCGCGGAAGGTGGCGGGGGCGACCTCGATCCCGGGATCGCGGCGCAGGCGTCTGACCTTGCCCGCCTTGCCCGGGGTGCGGAAGTACGCGTGGTCGCCGTCGACGGCGATGTTCACGGGGGTGCCGACGCCCGTGCCGTCCCCGCGATGGCTGGTGAGCAGCACGGCCCACTGCTTGACGAAGGGGGCGAGCTCGGGGACGGCGGGCTCGGTGCGCGGAGGGTTCATGTCTCCATGGAGGCACCGCCGGGCCCGCTTGTCATCCCTTCCCGCCCTGACCCTCCGTCCGTCGGGCGACGAAGGCCTCCAGCCCGTCCAGGATCCGCTGCAGCCCGAACTCGAAGTGGTCGAAGTCGGGGCCCCAGGTGTTCTCGTCGAGGGAGGCCATGAGGGGGTAGCGCCCGGTCGCCAGGACCTCCTCCAGGATGGGGGCCTGCGCCGCCCAGAACTCCGTGTCCGTCAGTCCCGTCCGGCGCTCCGCCTCCTGGTGGTAGAGCTGGGTGCGCGCCGCGCCGACCACATAGCCGTCGATCATGATGATCGCGGAGACCAGCTCGACGTCGGGCAGGCCCATCGGACGGATGCGTGAGAGCACCTTCTCCATGCCGTCCAGGGCGCTCGGGCCGAGGATCGGGCGGGACTGGTTGACCTGGAGCAGCCAGGGGTGGCGGCGGTAGAGGTCGAGGGTCGCGCGGCCCAGCGCCTCCAGCGCCGAGCGCCAGCCGCCGTCGCCGAGGTCGGCCGGGTTCTCCGAGGGGCGCTGGACGCGGTCCAGCATCAGGTCGAGCAGTTCAGCCTTGCCGGGGACGTACCGGTACAGCGACATGGCGCCGGTGCCCAGCTCGGCGGCGACCCGGCGCATGGACACCGACTCCAGGCCCTCGGCGTCCGCGACCCGGACGGCCGCTTCCACGATCTTGTCCAGGGTGAGCGTCGGCTTGGGCCCCCGGCTCGGGCGCCGGCCCGTGTCCCACAGCAGCTCCAGCGTGCGGACGATGTCGCCGCTGCCGCTGGTCTCCGTACCGCTGGTGCCGCCCTTGCCGCTCGTCATGTGACTCAGCTTAAGTCCTCGGGAAAAAACTGGGTACGGTGTACTCGCAATCGGGTACGCTGTACTCAGTTTGTGGATCGATTTGTAGATCGATTTATGGATCGGTCTGTGGATCGCTTTATGGAGAGGGGGACCCGACCTATGGGTGACGACGGATACGCGGTACGGGCCGAGGGGCTGGAGAAGCGTTACGGCGAGAAGCGCGCGCTCGACGGCTTCGACCTGACCGTCCGCGAGGGCACGGTGCACGGCCTGCTCGGGCCGAACGGCGCGGGCAAGACCACCGCCGTACGCATCCTGTCCACGCTGATCAGGCTGGACGGCGGCCGCGCGACGGTGGCCGGCCTGGATGTGGCCCGGCAGTCGCGCGAAGTGCGGGCGCGCATCGGCCTCACCGGGCAGTACGCCGCGGTGGACGAGGTGCTCACCGGCCGGCAGAACCTGGAGATGTTCGGCCGGCTCTTCCACCTCGGCGGCAGGCGGGCCAAGCTGCGCGCCACCGAGCTGCTGGAGCAGTTCGACCTGACCGACGCCGGCGACAAGGGCGTCGGCAAGTACAGCGGCGGCATGCGGCGCCGCCTCGACCTCGCCGCCTCGATGATCCTCGCCCCGGCCGTCCTCTTCCTGGACGAGCCGACGACGGGGCTCGACCCGCGCAGCCGGGGTGAAGTCTGGGAATCGGTACGGGCGTTGGTGGCGAGTGGCACGACCGTACTGCTGACGACCCAGTACCTGGAGGAGGCCGACAAGCTGGCCTCGCACATCACCGTGATCGACCAGGGCCGGGCCATCGCCGACGACACCCCGAACGGACTGAAGGGCCTCGTCGGCGGCGACCGTATCGAGGTCGTGGTCGCCGAGCGGTCCGACATCCCGCGTGTGGTGAAGGCCGTGGCCCGGGTCTCGGACGGCGAACCCGAGGCGGACGAGGAGGAGTCGCGGGTGCACGCTCCGGTCGTCGACCGGGTCCTCGCCCTGACGGAGGTCGCGCGGACGCTGCAGGACGAGGGCGTCCAGGTCGAGGACATCGGGCTGCGCAGGCCGAGCCTCGACGACGTGTTCCTGCGCCTGACCGGACACCGCACCGAGAAAGCCGGGCAGAACGGGCAGACCGATCAGACCGATCAGAGCGCGAAGGCCGCGAAGGCCGAGAAGACCGCGAAGGGGGCCGTCGCATGACCGCCGTAGACCTGACCGTCCCGGCCGAGCGCGGCCGCCTGTACTGGACCCTCGCCGACGTCTGGAACATCGTCCGCCGCGGCCTGACCCACTACCAGCGCCAACCGATCAACATCGCCTGGCAGTTGGGCTTCCCGATCCTGTCCGTCCTGCTCTACGGCTATGTCTTCGGCAGCGCGATGAAGCCGCCCGGCGGTGGGGACTACACGCCCTTCCTGATGCCGGGCATGTTCGTGATGACGATGGCGTTCGGCTTCATCAACACCGCCACACTCGTCGTCTACGACTCGACGAAGGGCGTGATCGACCGTTTCCGCTCCATGCCGATGGCCTCCTCCGCGGTGGTCGCCGGGCGCGGGATCACCGATCTGCTCGCCGCCTGCGCGGAGCTGGCGATCATGATGCTGACCGCCTTCGCGATGGGCTGGCGGCCGGACGGCGGGCTCGGCTTCCTCGGCGCCTTCGGTCTGCTGCTGTGGCTGCGGTTCGCGCTGATCTGGATCGGGGTGTGGCTGGGCCTGCTGGTCCCCAACCCGGAGGCCGCGGGCGGCCTGTTCGCCGTCGCCTTCCCGATCACGATGATCTCCAGCATCTTCGTCGCGCCGGTGCAGATGCCCGACTGGCTCGGCTGGGTGGCGGCCTGGAACCCGATCTCCTCGACGGCGGCGGCCACCCGCGAGCTGTTCGGGGTGCCGGCCGGGGTCGTGGCCGGGGACTCCTGGGTCGAGCAGCACGCGCTGTTGATGGCCGGGGTGTGGCCGGTGATCCTGACGGCGATCTTCCTGCCGCTGGCGGTGCGCAGGTTCCAGAAGCTGAGCCGGTGACGTCGTAAACGTAAAGCCGCCGTAGTTCTTGACGTGTTCATGTGACCCGACTTCCATGGAGGTGCGGGAGGTGGGAGCGCTCCCATCCGTTCCGGGCCCGCGCCTCCGAGAGGAAGCAGCGACATGTTCCGCAGCTTGCGAAGAGCGCTGTGCGTGGTGGCCGCGGCGCTCCTGTTGCCGCTGGCCGGGGCCGGAGCGCAGCCGGCCCACGCCGCCGGGCCCGGCGCCGCACCGGCCGCCGAGGCGGGCGCCGGCTACTGGCACACCAGCGGCCGGCGGATCCTGGACGCGGCCGGGCAGCCGGTCCGGATCGCCGGGATCAACTGGTTCGGCTTCGAGACCGGCAACCACGTCGTCCACGGCCTGTGGACCCGCGACTACAAGAGCATGCTCGACCAGATCGAGTCGCTGGGCTACAACACCCTCCGCCTCCCCTTCAGCGACGACATCCTGCGGCCCGGCACCATGCCGGACAGCATCAACTTCGCCGACGGCAAGAACGCCGATCTGCGAGGGCTGACGTCCTTGCAGGTGATGGACAGGATCGTGGCGTACGCCGGTCAGGTCGGCCTGAAGATCGTCCTGGACCGGCACCGGCCGGACGCGGGCGGCCAGTCGGCGCTCTGGTACACGGCCTCGGTGCCGGAGTCGACCTGGATCGCCAACCTGAAGACACTGGCCGAGCGTTACCGGAGCGACTCCACGGTCATCGGCATCGACCTGCACAACGAGCCGCACGATCCCGCCTGCTGGGGCTGCGGCGACACGGCGAGGGACTGGCGCCTGGCGGCCGAGCGTGCCGGCAACGCGGTCCTGTCCGTCAACCCAGACCTCCTGATCATGGTCGAGGGCGTCCAGTCGTACGACGGCGCGAACGGCTGGTGGGGCGGCAACCTGATGGGCGTGGCCCAGCACCCGGTGCGGCTCGACGTCCCGAACCGGCTGGTCTACTCGGCCCATGACTACGCGACCAGCGTGGCCCAGCAGCCCTGGTTCGGCGACCCGTCCTTCCCGGACAACATGCCCGGCGTCTGGGACCGGTACTGGGGCTACATCTTCAAGCAGGACATCGCCCCGGTCTGGCTCGGCGAGTTCGGTACGACCCTCCAGTCGACGGTGGACCAGAAGTGGCTGGCGGCGCTGGTGACGTATCTGCGCTCGACGTCGGTGTACGGCGCGGACTCCTTCCACTGGACGTTCTGGTCGTGGAACCCCAACTCCGGTGACACGGGCGGGATCCTTCGGGACGACTGGACGACGGTGGACACGGTGAAGGACGGCTACCTGGCGAGCATCAAGGCGCCGGGCTTTCCCGGAGGCGGGGGAGGCGAGCCGGATCCCGACCCGGGCGGCGGTACGGCTGCCTGCAGCGCCGCCTACGCCGTCAGCAGCGACTGGGGTGGTGGCTTCAACGCCGAGGTGAAGGTGACCAATACGGGGACGACGCCGGTCAACTCCTGGAAGGTGACCTGGACCTGGTCCGGGTCCCAGCGGGTGACGTCCATGTGGAACGCGACGTACACGCAGAGCGGAACGACGGTGACCGCGTCCAACGTCGCGCACAACGGGTCGGTGGCGGTGGGCGGTTCGGCGAGCTTCGGGTTCGGTGGGGCGCCTGGGGGTGGGGGTGTGCCGGTGGTGAGCTGCGCGGCGGCTTGATCGCCCAGCCCCCGAATGGAAATTGCCAGCGGCATGTTCACTCGTACGGCTGATCATGCGGCCGAACGGTCGCGGGACGTGTGTTCGCCCGATTACGTTCCGTCGCATGGTCAGTTCACAGCATGACGCCATACATCGGATCTTCCGACAGGAGCCGGATCTCTTAGCCCGCCTCGTGCCGGAGACGGGCGTCAAGTTCCCCGAGTACAGCTCGATCGAGCCGCTCGACACCGATCTCACCGAGATCAGGCCGTTGGAGCGCCGGGTGGACAGTTCTTCCGGGTCCGTACGGCCAACGACGAAGGCGGGTTTCTGCTCGCTGTCGAGTCGCAGACCAAGCCGGACCCGAGTAAGCACAACAGTTGGACGTACTACTTGGCTCACATTTACGCCAAGTACCGGTTGCCGCCGATTCTGGTGGTGGTGTGCCGGGACAAGAAGACGGCGGCGTGGGCGGAGGAACCCATCCGCATCGGGTGCAGCTTCCACACCAGCATGGAGGTATTTCCCTTGGTTCTCGGGCCGATCGGTGTGCGTCCGATCACCGACCCGGAGGAGGCGGCGAAGGACCTGGCCCTCACCACTTTCTCCATCCTCATTAACGCCAAGGACCCGGGCATCCTTGCGATACTGGACGCGGTGGCGCCGGTGCTGGGGCCCAACGCGGACTGGGCGGAGTACGTCGAGATCGGTCTGGACGAAGGTCCCGGCCGCGAACACTGGAGGGAACTCATGGCCGTCTACACCCCGAACTTCCCCGGCGGCGGCAGCGTGATGGAGGAGGCGTGGCGCGAGGTCCATGCCGACGGTGAGGCGAAGGGTGAGGCCAAGGCCATCCTTCGGGTTCTTGGCGCGCGGGGTGTCGAGGTCCCCGAGTCCGTCCGGGAGCGGGTCATGGCATGCGCCGACCTTGAGGTGCTGGAGACCTGGGTCGACCGCTCCTTGACGGTGACGAGCGCCGAGGAGTTGTTCGTCGAGGAGTGAAGCCGGAGGCGGAGCCGTCGACCCGGGCCGCTGACGAAGGGCGCCCCGCAGGATGTACTCCGCGGGGCGCCCTTCGCTGTAGTACGGGAGACTGCTACTTGCTGACGGCGAAGCGCATCAGGGCGTGCTCGTCACCCTGCTTGATCTTCCCCGTTTCATTGATCACTTCGAGTTTCCACGTGCCGCCGGCCCTTATCGCCTTGGCCACTGCGCAGGCGTTGTCCTGGGTGAGCAGGCTGGGCCAAATGTCGGCGACCTGCTGAGAGCTGCCTCCGGTCGCGTCATAGACCTTGAAGCTGATGTTGCGTGCCTTCTGGAAAGAACTGCCCTTCTTGTACGCGGCGGCCACGAACACGATCGACGTGATGCTGGACGGGAGCGAGGCGAACTCGACGGTTACCGTCTCGTCGTCCCCGTCCCCGTGTCCGGTCTGGTTGTCGCCGCTGTGGACCATCGAGCCGTTGCCCAGGGGGTCGAGGGAGTCGAGACCCGCGAGGCGCACCGGGTCCCCGTCATGCATGGCGATGGCGATCAGGTCGAGGTCGGTGCCCTTCTTCTGGCGCAGTTTGCCCAGCACCCCGCCGCTGGCGCCGACGGTGGGGTCCCAGGAGACCCCGATGGACATGTGGGTCACGCCGTCCAGGTCTGCCGGTCCGTCTTCCTTAGTGAGTGTGATCATGCGTGGGCCATCCCCTTGTCAAGGCGGTCTGATGACGAACGCCCGGCGGTCTGGTCGCCGGGCGCCCTCGTCGTCGTACGAATGTGAAACGCCGTACGGGAGGCTGTAGTTTCTCGATCACATGATCGACACGCTTGGGCAGTGTCAGTAGCAGTTACGGATCTTCCACACCGGAGACCAGTTGTACTGGCCACTGGCGTTGATCGGGACGTTCTTCAGCACGTTGCCGCTGGAGCCGTAGAACGTTGCGGTGGCGCGGCTGCCGGTCTGGTTGTTGTAGTAGTAGCCGGTCCCGTTCCAGTACGACAGGGAGTAGGTGCGGCACGTGTAGAGCTTGAACACCTTCCACGTGTCGGGCCTGGTGGGGTCGTTCACGGCAAGGCAGAGATTGCCCGAACCGCAGTTGGTGCTGTTCCCCTTCTTGACGTACGTGTACGGCGCGGACGGTGACACTGTCGGCGACTTGGCCGCCACCGTCTGGCCGTCCTTGGCCGACGCCGGAGCCTCCGCGGCGCTGGCGCCGGGGGCCAGGGCCGCGACCATGAGACCTGCGGCGGCAGCCGCCGTACCGAGAATCGAACGCGTGCGCATGTGTGTGAATCCCCCTACCTCAGCGTGAGGTTGTTGCGGTCGGCTCCATCATGCGAGTGGGGGAAGGACATGACATCCTCGGACAAACGAGGTTGTGGCCGGGACTACACGCTGTTACGCACATGCGGCACGTACTAAGGGCGCCGGGCGATGTCTCGCCGGGCGCCCTTCGTCGTCGTACCGCTCGGGATGGCTACAGCTTCTCGATCACATGGTCGACGCACTTCGTCAGCGCCTCGATGTCCGCCGGGTCGATCGCCGGGAACATCGCCACGCGGAGCTGGTTGCGGCCGAGCTTGCGGTAGGGCTCGGTGTCGACGATGCCGTTGGCACGCAGGACCTTGGCGACGGCGGCGGCGTCGACCTCGTCCGTGAAGTCGATCGTGCCGATGACCTGGGAGCGCTTGGCCGGGTCGGTGACGAACGGGTTGGCGTACTTGATGTCCTCGGCCCAGCCGTACAGCGTGCGGGCGGAGGTGGCGGTGCGGCGGACCGCCCAGTCGAGGCCGCCCTGGCCGTTGATCCACTCGAGTTGCTGGTTCAGGAGGAAGAGGGTGGCCAGCGCCGGGGTGTTGTACGTCTGGTTCTTGCGGGAGTTGTCGATCGCTGTGGGGAGCGAGAAGAACTCCGGGACGTGGCGGCCGCTCGCGTGGACGCGCTCGGCGCGCTCGATCGCGGCCGGGGAGAACACGCCGATCCACAGGCCGCCGTCGGAGGCGAAGGACTTCTGCGGGGCGAAGTAGTACACGTCCGTCTCCGACACGTCCACCGGGAGGCCGCCGGCGCCCGACGTGGCGTCGACCAGGACCAGCGCGCCCTCGTCGGCGCCTGCCACGCGCTTGATGGGCATGGCCACACCGGTCGAGGTCTCGTTGTGGGTGAAGGCGTACACGTCCACGCCCGCCTGCGCGACCGGCTCCGGGTGCGTGCCGGGGTCGGCGGAGATGACGTCCGGCTCGGCGAGCCACGGGGCGAGCTTTGCGGCCTTGGCGAACTTGGAGCTGAACTCGCCGAAGGTGAGGTGCTGCGACCTGTTCTCGATCAGTCCGTGCGTCGCGATGTCCCAGAAGGCCGTCGAGCCGCCGTTGCCGAGGATGACCTCGTAGCCGTCGGGGAGCTGGAACAGGTCGCGGATGCCCTCGCGCACCTGGCCGACCAGGTTCTTGACCGGGGCCTGGCGGTGGGACGTGCCCATGAGGGAGGTACCGGTCGCGGCCAGCGCGTCCAGCGCTTCCGTCCGCACCTTGGAGGGGCCAGCGCCGAAACGTCCGTCGGCGGGCTTGATGTCAGCGGGAATCTGGATCTCAGCCACGAAGGGGAGCGTAGCCGTTTCGGGAAACCTGGGCGAAACGTCGTCCGTCGGATGAGACGGCGTTGTCGCGTTCACCCACTGGGGGCTGCCACCCCCAGTGGGTGGGTGGGGGATCAGTCCCTGGGATCATGTGCCGCTACCGCTTACGCCGGGAGACACGAACCGCCGGTGAAGAGGGGAGATGTGGTACTCGGGCTCGCCCGGCATCCCGATGTCCTTGACCGCAGGCATGATCTGCTCGGTCAGGAAGCGGTCCCAGTCCGCCTGGCTCTCCCAGACGTCGATCACATGCATCCCGTCGTCTTCGAACCATGCCTCATGCAGAACGATGCCGGGAGGGGGCTGTTCCTCCCAGCGCACCCTCTGCCGCGCGGCGTCGTACTGCTCGGGTGTTGCCCCGGCCCATCGCATCGACATCACAACAGACATGACGATCCCGTCCTCCTCGCTGTGACCTTCCGTACGGCCACAGGTCTGTGCTGTTACAAGTGACGCTAGGCAACTGCGGTCGGAAGCGCGCGCTGTGACGGCCGGGCGGGGGACACCGGGGCTCAGCCACACGACGGTGCCGCACAGCCGGTGCCGTTCTCATCCTCATACGTCAAACGGGCCGGGCCAGACGGCCGAGGCGTCGTCGCGGTGCGGGGCGGGCAGGTGGACCGGGCGGACGGGAAGACGGCCGATGCGGCCCTCGGTGGTGACCGTCCAGGGGGCCGGGCGGCCGGAGTAGCACAGGGTGGTGAGGGCGAAGACGCCGTCGGCGTAGACCTCGACGTACTCGCCGACGGTGAGGATGCGCAAGGACGCGGCGGGTTCCGGCAGGAGGGTTTCGCCGAGGCGGTCGCCGTCGGGGCCGGTGACCCAGAGGTTCTTGCCGTCGCAGCCGACCGTGAGCGCGGGGCGGTCTGAGGCGGAGACATGTGTGCGCAGGGTGATCTCGGTGCGGCCCGAGATGTCGAGGTCGCCGACCGCGTGCAGGGGGGCGTCGGCGTCGTACGTCTCCTCGCCGAGCCAGCGGTCCAGGCCCGGCCACCACTCCAGGCGGGGTGCCGAATCCCGCGGCACGACAAGGGACTTGGGCTGCGCGAGCATGCCGCGGCAGCGGTCGCCGGTGTCGGTGAGGCCGACGCGGCGCGGGGTGGTGTGCAGCACGACGCGGGAGCCGTCGGGGGCGGGGATGACGCGGGGGGCGTAGGAACCCGTCGGGCCCAGGGGGCCGCGGCGGGTCCACGGGCCGCGCAGGCGCGGGGCGGTCCACGCCTCGAAGCCCCGCGCGGCGCCGATGGAGCCGAGCAGCAGCCAGCCGCCGTCGTCGAGGCGTTCCAGGACCGGGCACTCCAACTCATCCACGTCGCCGGGGGAGATGAGCGGCGGGTGGACGGTCCAGTGCTCCAGGTCCTCGGAGGTGGCCAGCGCGACGCAGCCGCTCACCTCGACGGGCAGCGAGACATCGCTGGCGCAGATCACCATGGCCCAGCCGTCGGACTCGTCGTCGCGCACCACGAACGGGTCCCGCCAGCCCATGCGTTCGCCCGTGCGGTACCAGCGCGCGTCCGCCTCGACGACCGGACCCGTGCCGTGGCGGCGCCAGCCGGTACCGTCGGTGTGGTCGGAGTGGGCCAGGCCGACCGACTGGAGCGGCCAGCCGTCCGGGGTCAGTCCGGAGACGCCCGTGTAGAACATCGCCAGCCCGGCGCCGTGCGGGAAGGCGTGCATCGTCCACACCGCCTGCTGGTCGAAGCGGCCGGGCAGTCCGTTGCCGAAGGCCGTGCCCTGCGGCTCCCAGCGGACCAGGTCGGTGGAGGTGGCCCGGCCGTACGACGTCTCCATGCGCAGGTGGTCGAACTCCGTCGTCCACGGGCCCTGAAGGTGCAGCACGGTGTACGTGCCGTCCGCGTCGCGCAGGAGGTCGAAGTCGTTCACGCAGAGGCCGGGCGGGGCGTATCGCATGGACAGGTCCTGTCTGCCGGCAGCGGTACTCAAACGTGTGCGCTGCGTTCTGGCTGGTGAGCGTTTCTCTGAGAGTCAGCCGAAGTAAATCTGAACGCAAACGCTTGCGCAACCGGGTGGGCGGGTTTACGGTCTCGTCACTCGCCCCTCACGCCGACGTGAAATCCGAGAACGTGAATTCCGAACCCTTCACGTGACCCTTCACTCGGCGTGCACCTGATCAAGGAGCGTCCCGTGACGGTCAGCATCACCGATGTCGCCGAGGCCACCGGGGTCTCGGCGTCCACCGTGTCCCGCGCCCTGCGCGGTCGCCCCGGAGTGTCGGAGGAGATGCGGGCACGGATCGTCGCGGCCGCCGCCGAGCTGGGCTACACCGCCTCGCGCTCGGCCTCCAGCCTGGCCAGTGGGCGCACCTACACCATCGGCGTCGTCGTCCCGTACGTCGGCCGCTGGTTCTTCGGCACCGTCCTGGACGCCGCCGAGAAGGCCTTCAGCGCCGCCGGCTACGACGTCCTGCTGTACAACCTC
This sequence comes from Streptomyces sp. UG1, assembly GCF_049974585.1. Lineage (NCBI taxonomy): Bacteria > Bacillati > Actinomycetota > Actinomycetes > Kitasatosporales > Streptomycetaceae > Streptomyces > Streptomyces sp. UG1. The sequence continues at coordinate 68,781 of NZ_JBNGGG010000035.1, forward strand.
GGCTCACCGGAGGCACGCAAGCGCTTCTTCACCAAGCTGCCCATCCGCAAGCGGGTCGACGCCGTGCTGTCCCTGCTGATCCCGGACCCGGAGGAGACCGCCGCCCTGCTGTCCCTCGGCGTCCCGCTGGCGACCACGGTCGGCGGCGCCAGGCCCGGCTTCATGGTGGTCGGCATCGACGACCGCGGCGGGGCGCAGAGCGCCGTACGGCATCTGGTGAACCTCGGCCACCGGCGGATCGGCATGATCTCCGGGGCGAGCGAACCGCTGCACTGGACGACGCCGCTCGACCGCCGGCAGGGCTACCTGGACGTACTGGCCGACGCCGGCATCGAGCACGACCCCGACCTGGAGGCGGACGGCGGCTACACGGTCGAGGGCGGCGAGCGGGCCATGACCGAGCTGCTGGCCCTGCGCCACCCGCCGACCGCCGTGTTCGCCCAGTCCGACGAGATGGCGATGGGCGCGCTGCGCGCCCTGCGCCGGCACCGGCTGAGGGTCCCGGAGGACGTGTCCGTCGTCGGCTTCGACGATCACGAACTGTCCGAGGTGGTCGGCCTGACCACCGTGTCCCAGCCGGTCGCGGCCCAGGGCCAGGAGGCCGCCCGGCTGCTGCTGGCGCGGCTCGACGGCCCGGACGCCGGGCCGCGCCGCCCCGTCGAGATGCCCATCCGCTTCATCCTCCGGGAGACGACCGCCCCGCCGAACCCCGGCCGACAACGCTGATCCCGCACCCCATCGCACCCCCTCGCCCCTCAGATTCCTCGCACCCACCGCACACCCCGCACGGAGGCACAATCATGATCACCGGCCCCAGAAGGTACCGTCGCACGGGCCTGACAGCCCTGGCCCTCCTTCCCCTGGCCGCGCTGGCCGCCTGTGGCGGAGGAGGCGGCGGCAGCGACACCTCCGCCGAAGAGGGCAGCGGCAAGGGCACCATCAGCGTCTGGGCCCACCAGGGCCAGACGAGCGAGGCGACCGCGCTGCAGAACGCGGTGAAGTCCTTCAACTCCTCGCAGAGCGACATCAAGGCCGAGCTGAAGCTGATCCCCGACAACGACTACACCAAGACCATCACGGCCACCGACGCCTCCGAGCTGCCGGACGTGCTGGAGTTCGACGGCCCGACGATGGCGAACTTCGTCTACAACAGCAAGCTCGCCCCGCTCGACGACTACCTCTCCGCCAAGACCCTCGACAACGCCACCGACGCCATCAAGGCGCAGGGCGAGATCGACGGCAAGCACTACGGCCTGGGCATGTTCGACTCCGGTCTCGGCATGTACGCCAACAAGAAGCTGCTGGACGCGGCTGGCGTGAAGTACCCGACGAGCCTGGACGACGCCTGGACGGCCGAGGAGTTCGACAAGGCGCTCGCGGCCCTCAAGGCCAAGGACTCCGACGGCAAGGTCCTCGACATCCAGGAGGGCAACGGCCTGGCCACCGGGTGGGGCACCTACGGCTTCTCCCCGATCGTCTGGTCGGCCGGCGGCGCCCTGCTGAAGGACGGCAAGGCCGCGGGCGCCCTCGACAGCCCCGAGGTCGTCTCGGCGCTGAAGACCTTCCAGTCCTGGAAGCCGTACGTCGACCCCAACACCGACGGCAACGCCTTCGCCAAGAGCAAGGTGGCGCTGAGCTGGGTCGGCCACTGGATGTACCCGGCCTACAGCGAGGCCCTGGGTGACGACCTCGTCGTCCTGCCGCTGCCGGACTTCGGAGGCGGCACCAAGACCGGGCAGGGTTCGTGGGCCTGGGGCATCGGCGCGGGCAGCAAGAACGGCAAGGCCGCGGGCGCCTTCCTGGACTACCTCCTGAACGACACCAACGTCGGCGCGATGACGAAGGCCAACGGCGCGGTGCCCGCCACCGAGTCGGCCCTCGCCAAGAGCGAGCTGTACAAGCAGGGCGGCCCGCTCCAGCTCTTCGCCGACCAGCTCGCCAAGGCGTGCGGCGACAGCGACATCAGCAAGTCCTGCGTCGCCGTCACCCGCCCCGTGACCGCCGGATACCCCACGGTCACCGCCAAGTTCAGCGAGGCCCTGAACTCGATCTACGGCGGCGGTGACCCGAAGGAAGCCCTGGAGAAGGCCGCCCGCGCCATCGACCGGGACTTCACCGACAACGCCGGCTACGAGATCCCGTAACCCGCAGGACGCATCGGCCGGGCGGGCCGTCGGCAACGTAGCGACGTACACGTAGAGACGCATGCATAGCGACGCATGCGTAGAGACGCATGCATAGCGACGCACACGTAGCGACGTACACGTAGCCACGTCACCGACCACGCCCGCCCCCGCCGGAAAGAGGACCCTCCCGTGAAAACCGTGGAACCCGCGCCCGCCGCGGCCCCCGGCGGGGCGCAGACCGCATCGTCCGCGCCCTCCGCGAAACCCTCGCGCCCGTCGCGCGGGAACCGTGACTGGCTGCACGGGCTGCTGATGTCCGCCCCGGCCGTGGGCGGGCTGATCGCCTTCGTCGGCATCCCGTTCGGCTACGCCGTGGTGCTCTCCTTCTACAACGTCCGCCTCGGCTCGCCGCTGGAGCCCACCTTCTTCGGCGTGGAGCACTACCGGCGGCTGTTCACCGACCCCGACCTGTCCGGCCCGTTCCTGCGGGCGCTGCTGAACAACCTGACCTTCGCCGCTGTCGTCGTACCGCTCCAGACGGGTCTGGCACTGGCGCTCGCGATCCTCCTCAACCGCAAGCTGAAGGCCATCGGCCTGTTCCGGTCCTTCTTCTTCATGCCGGTCGTCTTCCCGATGGCGCTGGTCGCCGTGATCTGGCGGCTGATCCTCGCCCGCAGCGAGCAGGGCATGCTCAACTCCCTGCTGGACGCGGTGAGTTTCGGCAACTGGGGAGCCTTCGACTGGCTCGGCGACGGCCTCACCGCGATGGCCTCGATCATCGTGCTGTCGGTGTGGCAGGGCGTCGGCTTCCAGATGGTCATCCTGCTGGCCGGCCTCCAGCAGATCCCGGGCGAGCTCTACGAGGCGTCCCAGCTGGACCGGGCCTCGCGCTGGCAGCAGTTCCGGCACGTCACCCTGCCCGGCATCCGCGGCACCCTCGTGTTCGTCGCGATGCTCACCTCGGTGCTGTCCTTCCGGGTCTTCGACCAGGTGTACATCCTCATCCGCGGCGGCGGCCTGGACGAGGGCGCCACCCGCACGGTGATGTACCAGGCCGTCACCACGGCCTTCGACCAGAACAACATCGGGCAGGCCGCGGCCATCACGGTGGTGTTCTTCCTGATCGTCGTCGCCCTGACGATCGTCCAGCGCCGCGTCGTCCGGCCCGACAACGAGGACTGACCCCACCATGGCCATGACCCGTACGCCCGTACGCCGCGTCGTCGACTACACCGTCCTGAGCGTGCTGGCGTTCATCTTCGCCCTCCCCGCGCTCTACCTCTTCCTCGGCAGCCTCAAGCCGTCCGACGAGGTCCTCAACGGCCTGTCCGGCTTCCTGCCCACCCACCTCTCCTTCGACAACTACGCCGCCGTCTTCGACAGCCTCAACTCCGACAGCACCGGCTACTTCTGGCAGTTCATGGGCGTGTCGGTGCTGCTCGCGTTCGTGGTGGTCACGGGCGGGCTGATCGTCAACTCGATGGCCGCGTACGGGCTGACGCGGCTGAAGTGGCGGGGCCAGAACGCGGTGTTCACGCTGGTCCTGCTGCTGATGCTGATCCCGTTCGAGTCGGTGGCGGTGCCGCTGTTCTACATGTTCAACGGCCAGCGCAACACGATCTACATCCAGGCGCTGCCGTTCATCGCCAACGCCTTCGCCATCTACCAGTTCCACACGTTCTTCCGGAAGATCCCGCCGAGCATCGAGGAGGCGGCCCGGCTGGACGGCGCGGGTCCCTGGCGGACCTTCTTCGCGATCATCGTGCCGATGTCCAAGCCGGTGTTCGCCTCGGTCGCGATCCTCACCTTCCTCATCCAGTGGGGCTCCTTCCTGTGGCCGGTGCTGATGGTGTCCGACCCGTCGGTGCGTCCGCTCCCGCTCGAGATGAGCGTCTTCCAGGGCCAGCAGCCCCCGGACTGGGGCCAGATCCTCGCCTTCGGCGTGCTGCTGGTGCTGCCCGTGCTGATCGTCTTCGCGTTCTTCCAGCGGTGGTTCGTGGAGGGGGTGGCCAGTTCCGCCGTGAAGGGCTGAAGGCTGAGATCTGAGATCTGCTGGGACTGAGATCTGAGATCTGAGGGCGGCCGGTCCGTCACTGTCAGTGGTCGGATGCATCCTGGATGCATGACGGATCTCGAAGCGCAGTTGCGGGCCGTTGTCCGGGGTGACGTGGGGTTCGACGTCACGTCCCGGGCGCTGACGACCATGGACGCGTCCAACTACCGGCGGGTCCCGCTGGGCGTGGTCGCGCCGCGTGACGCCGATGACGTGGCGGCGGTGCTCGCGGTGTGCCGGGAGCGCGGGGTGCCGGTGGTCGCCCGCGGTGGAGGCACGTCCATCGCCGGGCAGGCCACCGGCACCGGTGTCGTCCTGGACTTCACCCGGCACATGAACCGGCTGCTGTCGCTCGACCCCGGGACCCGCACCGCCGTCGTCCAGCCCGGCCTCGTCCTGGACCGCCTCCAGGAGGCCGCCGCCCCGCACGGCCTGCGCTTCGGCCCCGACCCCTCCACCCACAGCCGCTGCACGTTCGGCGGGATGATCGGCAACAACTCCTGCGGCTCGCACTCGGTGGCGTGGGGGACGACCGCGGACAGCGTGCGCGAGCTGGACGTGCTCACCGCGCGCGGGCAGCGGCTGCGGCTCGGGCAGGGGTGGGCCGGGGCGCCGGAGGGGCTGCGGGAGGTGGCCGAGGGGGAGTTGGCCCGGCTGCGGACCGGGTTTCCCGAGCTGCCCCGCCGTATCTCGGGGTATGCGCTCGACGCGTTGCTGCCCGAGAAGGGTGCCGATGTCGCCCGGTCCTTCTGTGGCTCGGAGGGGACGCTGGGGGTGCTGACGGAGGCGGTCGTACGCCTCGTGGAGGCGCCACGCGCGCGTGCGCTCGCCGTGCTGGGGTACGGCGACGAGAGCGCGGCCGCGGAGGCGGCGGCCGGGCTGCTGCCCTATGGGCCGCTGACGGTGGAGGGCATGGCGGCCGACCTCGTGCCCTCGGCTGCCGTGCTCCCCCGGGGCGGGGCCTGGCTGTTCGCGGAGACGGGCGGCGAGTCGGAGGCGGAGGCACGCGCGCGTGCGGAGGCGATCGTGCGGGCGGCCGATGTCGTCGACGCGCTGGTGGTGACGGACCCGGGCGGGCAGCGGGCCCTGTGGCGCATCCGGGAGGACGCCAGCGGCACGGCGACCCGGATGCCGGACGGCAGCGAGGCCTGGCCGGGTTGGGAGGACTGTGCCGTGCCCCCACACCGCCTCGGCGCGTATCTGCGGGACTTCCGCGCGCTGCTGGCCGCGCACGGGCTGCGCGGGACGCCGTACGGGCACTTCGGGGACGGCTGCATCCACGTCCGTATCGACTTCGACCTGCTGACGGAGGGGGGCATCGGCAGCTTCCGGCGGTTCTCGCAGGAGCTCGCCGAGGTGGTCGTGGCGCACGGGGGCTCGCTGTCCGGGGAGCACGGGGACGGGCAGGCGCGGGCCGAACTGCTGCCGAAGATGTACGGGACGGAGATGGTCGCCCTCTTCGAGCGGGCGAAGGGGGTGTGGGACCCCGACGACCTGCTCAACCCGGGGATGCTGGTCCGCCCGGCGCCCCTGGACGCCAACCTCCGGTTCGCTGTCCTGCCCCGCGAGCCCGTGGACGTGGCCTTCGGCTACCCGGCCGACGACGGCGACTTCTCGGCGGCGGTACGGCGCTGCGTCGGGGTCGCCAAGTGCCGTACGACATCGGTGACCGGCTCGGCCGTGATGTGCCCGTCCTTCCGGGCGACCGGCGAGGAGGAGCACTCCACGCGCGGGCGTGCCCGGCTGCTGCACGAGATGCTCGCCGGGGAACTGGTGACCGACGGGTGGCGCTCGACCGAGGTGCGGGACGCGCTGGATCTGTGCCTGGCCTGCAAGGGCTGCCGGTCCGACTGTCCGGTCGAGGTCGACATGGCCACGTACAAGGCGGAGTTCCTGCACCACCACTACGAGGGACGGCGGCGCCCGGCCGCCCACCACAGCATGGGGCGGCTGCCGCGGTGGCTGCGCGCGGTGGCACGTACGCGTACGGCGCCGTTGGTCAACGCCCTCGCCGCCGTACGGCCGTTGGCGTGGGCCGCGAAACGGGTCGGTGGGATCGCTCCGGAGCGGGAGATCCCGCGGCTGGCGACACAGACCTTCAGCCGCTGGTGGGAGCGGCGGGACAAGACGGCCGCCGTGGGCGACGGCGACCTGGTCATCCTGTGGCCGGACACCTTCACCGAGCACCTCTCGCCGTCCGTGGGCCGGGCGGCCGTACGCGTGCTGGAGGCGGCCGGACTGCGGGTGGCGCTGCCGCCGACGGTGCGCCTGCGTAGGGCGCCGGGCGGTGCGGGAGTGGCGGTGGCCATGGACCCGAAGTCGCTCCTGAGCGGCCGGGAGCGCGTCTGCTGCGGACTGACGTACGTCTCCACCGGGCAGCTCGACCGCGCCCGCGCGGTGCTGCGGCGCACGCTCGACCTGATGGAACCGGTGCTGGAGACGGCCGCCCCGGTGGTCGTCCTGGAGCCGAGCTGTGCGGCGGCACTGCGCGCGGACGTCCCGGAGCTGCTGCACGACGATCCGCGGGCCCGCCGCCTGGCCGACCGCGTCCTGACCTTCGCGGAGGCGCTGGAGCGGCTGGCGCCGGACTGGACGCCGCCCCGCGTGGACCGGCCGGCGGTCGGGCAGACCCACTGCCATCAGCACGCGGTACTGGGCGACTTGCCCGACCGGCGACTGCGCGAGGCCGCCGGCCTGACCGGGGACCTGAGCGGCGGCTGCTGCGGTCTCGCGGGCAACTTCGGCTTCGAGAAGGGCCACTTCGAGGTGTCGGTGGCCTGCGCGGAGGAGCAGTTGCTGCCGGCGGTGCGGGAGGCGGGGAAGGGCGCGGTCGTGCTGGCGGACGGATTCTCGTGCCGGACGCAGGTGGAACAGCTCGCCGGGGTGCGGGGGCGGCATTTGGCGGAGGTTCTTGCGGAGGGGCTGTGTGGCGATGCGGTGGGCGAACTGTGAATCGACTCGACCTGCATTGCCTACCGATCAGTCATGTTTTAGGCATGCGATCAAAGAGCTCACGCAGAACGCAAGAACGCATAAGTGAGCAGAACGCATAAGTGAAAGGACGGACTCCGCCCAATGAAGCCCCCCACCAAGAAGCCGCTGCGCCGCGCGCTCGCGGTCGCCGCCGCCGGACTCGCCGCAGCGCTTCCCCTGTCCGGCACTGCGTCCGCGTCTCCGCAGGCCCCGCTGTTCGGGCACGCCCACCGCACCGTCACCACGGCCGACGGCGACACCTTCCGGCTGCGGCTGGCCGCCGCGCCCACCGTCCTGCCCGCCGACGGCGGCACGGCGTACGTCGGCGGCACCGGCTACAACCGGGCGCAGGGCGTCTTCCTCGCCTTCTGCGTCGTCCCCGACAGCGTCCGGGTCGGCGACCCGTCGACGTACACCGAGCGGCCCGGGCCCTGCCTCGGCGGCCGGGAGGCGCAGGACGGATCGTCGCGCCGCATCACCGACACCGGCACGGGCACGCCCGGTATCACGATCCCGTACGAGGAAGGCGGCTCCTTCCATACGTCCCTCAACCTCCGGCCCGAGATCGCGGACGGCGTCGTCTGCGACGTGACCGTCCGCTGCGCGATCATCACCCGCGCCGACTTCACAGCCACCGACCTGCGCCTGTACGACCAGTACATCCCGGTCCACTTCAGCCCCGCGCCCGCCGGCTGAGCACACAGCCGTGCGGCTCGCCCTTCGCGCGGATCGGCAATTGGCCCGTTTGGGTCGGCTTCGACGGCCGTGAACAGGCGGGACCGGGGTTGCCGGTGACCCAAAGCGGCCACTCGCTCATGACTGAGCCACCGCTCAACTTCGAAGGCCCCTTGTCGGTCGTCTTCTTGGCCATGACCGGCGAGAGTTCGACGCCGTGCGCCCGGACGCCACGCTGTGCGAGATGGGCGAGAGCGACGGTCATGTGATCAACCGTGCGCGGCAGGCGCTGCGCACGCAGTGAAGAGGGGCCGGAAGTTCGGCCCCTCTCGGTAACACGGTTTGCCCTCGGGGCCGGACCAGGGCAGCAGTCGGGGCGGATGCGTCACGCGACCTCCACCCCGTGAATCCAGTACGGCCCGGGCATGTCCAACCCGAGGGTCGCCATGGCCAGTTCCCGTCGCCGCCGGCGTTGTTCGGTGTTTGCCTCGTCCGGTGAGTAGGAGGCTCACCCGAGTGATGAGATGGCCGATAGGGACTAGGCATGCTAGGGATTCCAGGGATCCCCTGCATCGCGTAGAGCACTAGGCATGCGCATGCTGGTGCGGTGATCGAATTCGTTCCCGACATCCCGCGCTGGCGCCAGGTGGCCGAAGTGGTGCGCGGCCGAATCGCCGACGGCACCTATCCACCGCGTACTCGCGTCCCCTCCGTCGTACAGCTCACGGCGGAGTTCGGGATCGCCAATGCGACGGCCCACAAGGTGCTGCGTGCGTTGCGAGAGGAGGGGCTGACCTACACCGAGCCCGGCCTGGGCTCCTTCGTAGCCAAGCTCCCCGAGAAACCTTCCGAAGCAGGCGACGCCTAGCGTGCCCGGCCGGCTTCCGGTGGATGAGCAACTCGACACTCTGCGCGCGATGCTGTCGCGCAACGACGTCCTGATGGAGGTACTGACCCGGACCGCGACGCTGGAGCTTCCCGGCTGGTACGTGACAGCCGGGTGTCTCTTCCAGACCGTCTGGAACATGGTCACCGACCGTCCGCCGACCCACGGCATCAGGGACTACGACGTCTTCTACTTCGACGGCGCCGATCTGTCGTGGGAGGCGGAGGACGAGGTGATCCAAGCCGGGCGGGAGGTCTTCGCCGGCTTGCCCGCGGAGGTCGAGATCCGCAACGAGGCCCGCGTTCACCTCTGGTACGAGGACAAGTTCGGGGTCCCCTGCCCGCCGTACGCATCCACCGAGGCGGCGATCGACAGCTTCGCGGCGACGACGTGCTGTCTCGGCGTACGCCTGGAGGCGGAGGGACGGTGGCGGGTGTACGCGCCGCACGGTCTGGCGGACGTGTTCAACCTCGTCGTCCGCCCGAACCCGGTGCTCGCCCCGCGGTCGGTCTACGACGAGAAGGCGGCGCGGTGGCTGGAGCACTGGCCCGAGCTGACGGTACTGGACTGGCCGCGGCCGAGATGAGGGGTGGCAGATCGCCTCGTAGGGTGGCAGACGAGCTACCCGAGGAGCCCTGACCATGCCCCTGCACCTGCAGCCCATCTCCCGCGACCAGCACCTGGCCTTCGTGGCGGACCGGGCTTCCGCCAGCCATATGCAGATGCCGTCGTGGGGCAAGGTGAAGGAGGACTGGCGGGCGCAGAGCCTGGGCTGGTTCGACGAGGGCGGGCGGCTGGTGGGGGCGGGGCTCGTGCTCTACCGACCGCTGCCGAAGCTGAAGCGGTACCTGGCCTATCTGCCCGAGGGCCCGATGATCGACTGGCACGCGTCCGATCTCGTCGCGCGCTGGCTGGAGCCGATGCTCGCGCACCTGAAGGGCGAGGGCGCCTTCTCCGTGAAGATGGGCCCGCCCGTCGTCGTGCGGCGCTGGAGCCCGGAGGCGGTGAAGGCGGCCATCGCCGACCCGGCCGCCCGGCGGCTGCGCGACGCGGAGCCGACCTCGTGCGAACAGTCCGCCCTCGACATCGCCGACCGGCTGCGGAGCTCCGGCTGGCGGCAGACCGAGCCGGGCGGCGAGGAGGGCTTCGCGGCCGGGCAGCCGCGGTACGTCTGCCAGGTGCCGTTCGCCGGGCGGACGCCGGACGACATCCACCGCGGCCTCAACCAGCAGTGGCGGCGCAATATCAAGAAGGCCGACAAGGCGGGCGTCAAGGTCGTGCAGGGCGGTTACGACGACCTGCCCGTCTTCTACGACCTCTACGCCGAGACCGCCGAGCGCGACCGTTTCATCCCGCGCCCGCTGCCCTACTTCCAGCGCATGTGGACCGCGCTCACCGCCGAGCACCCCGACCGCATGCGGCTTTACCTCGCCCACCACGACGGCGACACCCTCGCCGCCGCCACGATGCTCACCGTCGGCGACCACGTCTGGTACTCCTACGGCGCCTCCACCAGCCGCAAGCGCGAGGTCCAGCCCAACAACGCCATGCAGTGGCGCATGATGTGCGACGCCCATGAACTCGGCGCCGCCGTCTACGACTTCCGCGGCATCACGGACACCCTGGAGGAGTCCAACCATCTGCTGGGCCTGCTCCGGTTCAAGGTGGGCGCCGGCGGCGAGGCGGTCGAGTACCTGGGGGAGTGGGACTTCCCGCTGAACCGGCTGCTGCACAAGGCGCTGGACCTGTACATGGCACGGCGGTAGACACAGTCCCTCAGTCCACCCGTCCACACTCTGGGACAGTGGCATAACGGGTTCACACACCTGACGTAGTCCATTAATGTGGACTCGGAAGTACAGCACGCTGAACGAACCCGTCCCGAGCCCCTGGAACGCCCGTGAGCACCCCTGACGCCGCCACCACCACACCGAGCGCACCGACCCGTGCCCGGGCCGTCCCCGAGTCGACGGTCGGTGTCCCGCGCCGCTGGGGCTCGATCGGTCCCGTGGGCCTGGTGCTCGCCGGGGGGATCTCGGTGCAGTTCGGCGGCGCCCTCGCGGTGAGCCTGATGCCGCGGGCCGGCGCGCTCGGGGTGGTGGCGCTGCGGCTGCTGGTGGCGGCGGTCGTGCTGCTGGTGGTCTGCCGGCCCCGGCTGCGCGGGCACTCCCGTACCGACTGGGGCACGGTGGTCGTCTTCGGCGTCACCATGGCCGCGATGAACGGCCTCTTCTATCAGTCCGTCGCCCGCATCCCGCTGGGCCCCGCGGTCACCCTGGAGGTCCTCGGCCCGCTCGCCCTGTCCGTCCTGTCGTCCCGCCGCGCGGTCAACTTCGTCTGGGCCGGACTCGCCCTCGCCGGAGTCTTCCTCCTCAGCGGGGGAGGCTTCGACAGCCTCGACCCCCTGGGTGTCGCCTTTGCCCTGGGTGCCGGCGCCATGTGGGCGGCCTACATAATCTTCAGCGCCCGCACGGGCCGACGCTTCCCCCAGGCCGACGGGCTCGCCCTCGCGATGGCGGTGGGGGCCGTACTGTTCCTGCCCCTGGGGATCGCCGAATCGGGCACGAAGCTCACCGACCCGGTGACCATCGCCCTGGGCGCGGCCGTGGCGATCCTCTCCTCGGTCCTCCCCTACACCCTCGAACTCCTCGCCCTGCGCCGCCTGCCCGCGCCGACGTTCGCCATCCTGATGAGCCTGGAGCCGGCCATCGCCGCCACCGCCGGCTTCCTCATCCTCGACCAGGCCCTCTCCGCCGTACAGGCCCTGGCCATCGCGCTCGTCATCGCCGCGAGCATGGGTGCAGTGCGGACGCAGGTGGGGCGGGGGCGGGCGAAGGCGGCCGCGCAGCATCCTCACCATGACGATTAATGCAAGCACGCTTGCTTGTTTTCACCCGCGCTGCCATGCTCCTCACCACGCCGCACCACCCCGCACACCGCCGTGCCCCGAGGGGAGCGCACCGTGTCCGATCCGACGCCCGTGCTCGACGATCTGCGCGAGGAGAGCGAGGAACTCGACCGGCTCGTGGCCGAGCTGAGCCCCGAGCAGTGGGCGCTCGCCACCCCGGCCCCCGGCTGGAGCGTCGCCCATCAGATCGCGCACCTCGCCTGGACGGACCACTCGGCGCTGCTGGCGGTGACCGACGTGGACGCGTTCCACGCGCTGGTGGAGAAGGCGCTGGTGGCGCCGGGATCCTTCATCGACCAGGGGGCGGAGAAGGGGGCCGAGCTGGCGCCCGCCCCTTTGCTGGCGGAGTGGCGCAAGGGCAGGGCGGCCCTCGACACGGCGTTGCGCGAGGCGCCGCGCCGCGCCAGGTTCCCGTGGTACGGCCCACCCATGTCCGCCGCCTCCATGGCCACGGCCCGACTCATGGAGACCTGGGCCCACGGCCTGGACATCGCCGACGCACTCGGTGTGGTGCGCACACCCACCGACCGGCTCAGGCATGTGGTGTGGATCGGGGTACGGACGCGCGACTTCGCCTTCGGTGTGCACGGACTCCCGGCGCCCTTGGACGACTTCCGCATCGAACTCGTGGCGCCCTCCGGTGAGATGTGGGTGTACGGCCCCGAAGACGCCCCGCAGCGCGTCACCGGCCCGGCGCTCGACTTCTGTCTCCTGGTCACCCAGCGCGCCCACCGCGCCGACCTGGCCTTGCGCGCCGAAGGCCCCGACGCCGACCGCTGGTTCGACATCGCCCAGGTCTTCGCCGGACCACCCGGTGAGGGCCGGGCGCCGAAGGGGGCCGCCCGGTGACCGGGCGTCCGCTGCGGATCGGCAACGCCTCCGGCTTCTACGGCGACCGCTTCGACGCCATGCGCGAGATGCTCACCGGCGGCGACCTGGACGTCCTCACCGGCGACTACCTCGCCGAGCTGACCATGCTGATCCTCGGCCGCGACCGGCTGAAGGACCCCGGCGCCGGATACGCCCGCACCTTCCTGCGGCAACTGGAGGAGTGCCTCGGGCTCGCGCACGAGCGGGGCGTGCGGATCGTCGCCAACGCGGGCGGCCTCAATCCGGCGGGACTCGCCGACGCCGTACGGAAGCTGGCCGATCGCCTCGGCGTCCCCGTGCGCGTCGCACACGTCGAGGGCGACGACCTCAAGACCCGGTATCCGGACAGCCTCGCCGCCCACGCCTACCTCGGCGGGTTCGGTATCGCCGCGTGTCTGCGCGAGGGCGCCGACCTCGTCGTCACCGGGCGGGTGACGGACGCCGCCCTGGTCACCGGGCCCGCCGCCGCCCACTTCGGGTGGGGGCCCAGGGAGTACGACCGGCTCGCGGGCGCCGTCGTCGCCGGGCATGTGCTGGAGTGCGGGGCGCAGGCGACCGGTGGCAACTACGCGTTCTTCGCGGAGGGCGACGTCCGCCGCCCCGGCTTCCCGCTCGCCGAGCTCCACGAGGACGGCACCTGCGTCATCACCAAGCACCCCGGCACCGGCGGCTTCGTCGACGTCGGCACCGTCACGTCCCAACTGCTGTACGAGACGGCCGGCGCCCGGTACGCGGGCCCCGACGTCACCGCCCGCCTGGACACCGTACGGCTCACCCAGGACGGCCCCGACCGCGTCCGCGTCGAGGGCGTACGGGGTCAGGCCCCGCCCCCGACCCTCAAGGTCGGCGTCAACCGCCTCGGCGGCTTCCGCGGCGAGGTCGCCTTCGTGCTCACCGGCCTCGACATCGAGGCCAAGGCGGCTCTGGTGCGCGAGCAGATGACGGACGCGCTCGCCAAGACGCCGCCCGCCGAGACCCGTTGGGAGCTGGTGCGCACCGACCGGCCCGACGCGCCGACGGAGGAGACGGCGAGCGCGCTGCTGCGGCTCGTCGTGCGCGACCGGGACCAGGAGACCGTCGGGCGGGCGCTGAGCGGGGCCGCCGTGGAGCTGGCGCTCGCCAGTTACCCCGGCTTCCATGTGCTGGCGCCACCGGGAAAGGGCTCGCCCTATGGGGTCTTCGAGGATGTGTACGTCCCCCATGGTGCCGTCGACCATATGGCCGTCCTCCATGACGGACGCCGGGTTCCTGTGCCACCGGCCCACGACACCGCCGTACCGGACGACGACCTACCCGAGCCACTCGGCCCACTCGGCCCACTCAGCTCACTCGACCCATCCGAGCCACTCCTGCCCCCGCCCCTGCCACCCGGCCCCACCCGGCACGCCCCCCTCGGCCTCGTCGCAGGCGCCCGCAGCGGCGACAAGGGCGGAAACGCCAACGTCGGCGTCTGGGTGCGCACGGACGACGCCTGGCGCTGGCTCGCGCACGAGCTCACCGCCGACCGGTTCCGGCAACTGATCCCCGAGAGCGGCCGGCTGAAGGTCGCCCGGCATGTCCTGCCCAACCTCCGTGCCCTCAACTTCGTCGTCGAGGGCATCCTCGGCGAGGGCGTCGCCGCCCAGCACCGCTTCGACCCGCAGGCCAAGGCCCTCGGCGAATGGCTGCGCAGCCGCCACCTCGACATCCCGGAGACCCTGCTGTGACCGTCCTCGCCTCGACCCTGGACCCGAAGAGCCCCGAATACGCGGCCAACCGCGAGGCCATGCTCGGCAAGCTCGCCGACCTCGACGCCGAGCACGCCAAGGCGCTCGCCGGCGGCGGCCCCAAGTACGTCGAACGGCACCGCGGGCGCGGCAAGCTCCTCGCCCGCGAACGCATCGAACTGCTCCTCGACCCGGACACGCCGTTCCTGGAGCTGTCCCCGCTGGCCGCCTGGGGCAGCGACCACACCGTTGGCGCGTCCCTGGTCACCGGCATCGGCGTCGTCGAGGGCGTGGAGTGCCTGATCACCGCCAACGACCCGACCGTGCGCGGGGGAGCGAGCAATCCCTGGTCGCTGAAGAAGGCCCTGCGCGCGAACGACATCGCCCTCGCCAACCGGCTGCCCTGCATCAGCCTCGTCGAGTCGGGCGGCGCCGACCTGCCCTCCCAGAAGGAGATCTTCATCCCCGGCGGCGCCATCTTCCGGGACCTGACACGGCTGTCGGCGGCCGGCATCCCCACCGTCGCGGTCGTCTTCGGCAACTCGACGGCGGGCGGCGCCTACGTCCCCGGCATGTCCGACCACGTGATCATGGTCAAGGAGCGCGCCAAGGTGTTCCTCGGCGGCCCGCCCCTGGTGAAGATGGCCACCGGCGAGGAGAGCGACGACGAGTCGCTGGGCGGCGCCGAGATGCACGCGCGCGTGTCGGGTCTCGCCGACTACTTCGCCGTGGACGAACCGGACGCCCTGCGCCAGGCACGGCGTGTCGTCGCCCGCCTCAACCACCGCAAGGCGTACGCCGATCCGGGCCCGGCGACGCCGCCCAAGTACGACGCGGACGAACTCCTCGGCATCGTCCCCGGCGATCTGCGCACCCCCTTCGACCCGCGCGAGGTCATCGCCCGGATCGTGGACGCATCCGACTTCGACGAGTTCAAGCCGATGTACGGCACGAGCCTGGCGACGGGCTGGGCGGCCCTGCACGGCTATCCGGTCGGCGTGCTGGCGAACGCCCAAGGCGTCCTGTTCAGCGAGGAGTCCCAGAAGGCCGCCCAGTTCATCCAGCTCGCCAACCAGCGCGACATCCCCCTCCTCTTCCTGCACAACACCACCGGCTACATGGTCGGCAGCCAGTACGAGCAGGGCGGCATCATCAAGCACGGCGCGATGATGATCAACGCCGTCAGCAACAGCCGCGTGCCCCACCTCTCCGTCCTCATGGGCGCGTCCTACGGCGCCGGCCACTACGGCATGTGCGGCCGCGCCTACGACCCCCGCTTCCTGTTCGCCTGGCCCAGCGCCAAGTCCGCCGTCATGGGCCCCCAGCAGCTCGCCGGCGTGCTCTCGATCGTCGCCCGGCAGTCGGCCGCCGCGAAGGGCCGGCCCTACGACGAGGAGGGCGACGCGGCGCTGCGCGCCATGGTGGAGCAGCAGATCGAGTCGGAGTCGCTGCCCATGTTCCTGTCCGGGCGGCTGTACGACGACGGCGTCATAGATCCACGCGACACCCGCACCGTCCTCGGCATGTGTCTGTCCGCCATCCACACCGCGCCGTACGAGGGCGCGCGCGGTGGCTTCGGCGTCTTCCGGATGTGAGGGAACACCGGTGATCACTACTGTGCTCGTGGCCAACCGAGGCGAGATCGCCTGCCGGGTCTTCCGCACCTGCCGTGAGTGGGGAATCCGGACCGTCGCCGTGCATTCGGACGCCGACGACAACGCCCTGCACACACGCGTGGCCGACACGGCGGTACGGCTGCCGGGAGCGGCGCCTTCGGAGACGTATCTGCGCGGCGACCTGATCGTGAAGGCGGCGCTCGCGGCCGGCGCGGACGCGGTGCACCCCGGCTACGGCTTCCTCTCCGAGAACCCCGACTTCGCACGCGCCGTCCTCGACGCGGGCCTGCTGTGGATCGGCCCGCCCCCGGAGGCGATCGAGGCGATGGCCTCCAAGACACGCGCGAAGGAACTGATGGGCTTGGCGCCCCTCGGCGAGATCACCGAAGCGGACCTGCCGGTGCTGGTGAAGGCGGCCGCGGGCGGCGGCGGACGCGGCATGCGCGTCGTCCGGCGACTGACCGACCTGGACGCCGAACTCGAGGCCGCGCGCACCGAGGCCCACAGCGCCTTCGGCGACGGCGAAGTCTTCGTCGAGCCCTACATCGAGAACGGCCGCCACGTCGAGGTACAGATCCTCGCCGACACCCACGGCACGGTATGGACGCTCGGCACCCGCGACTGCTCCCTCCAACGACGCCACCAGAAGGTGATCGAGGAGGCCCCGGCACCGAACCTGACCCCCGAACTGACGGACTCCCTCTACGAGATGGCCGTACGCGCCGCCCGCGCCGTCGGCTACGTCGGCGCCGGCACCGTCGAGTTCCTCGTCGCCGGTGACAAGGCGCACTTCCTGGAGATGAACACCCGCCTCCAGGTCGAGCACCCCGTGACGGAAGCCGTCTTCGACCTCGACCTGGTCGCGGAACAACTCCGTGTCGCCGAAGGCCACGCCCTGCCCGACGAACCGCCACGCGCGCGTGGCCACGCCGTCGAGGCCCGCCTCTACGCCGAGGACCCCGCCCAGGGCTGGGCCCCGCAGACCGGCACCCTGCACCGCCTCGCCGTACCCGACAGCGTCCGCCTGGACACCGGCTTCACTGACGGCGACACCATCGGCGTCCACTACGACCCGATGCTCGCCAAACTCGTCGCGTACGCCCCCACCCGCACGGCGGCCATCCGCAAGCTCGCGGACGCCCTGGAACGCGCCACGATCCACGGCCCCCGCACCAACCGCGACCTCCTCGTCCGCTCCCTGCGCCACGAGGAGTTCACGACGGCCGCGATGGACACCGGCTTCTACACCCGCCACCTCACCACCCTGACCACCCCGACCCCCGACCCCCACGCCCCCCTGGCCGCAGCCCTCGCCGACACCCACGGCCGCTCCCGCTTCGGCGGCTGGCGCAACGTTCCATCACAGCCGCAGGCCAAGCGGTACGCGATGGAGGGCGAGGAGATCGAGGTCCGCTACCGGCACACGCGGGCGGGCCTGGAGGCGGACGGGGTGCGCGTCGTACACGCCGACGCGCGTCTCGTCGTACTCGAAGTGGACGGCGTACGACGGAACTTCGAGGTGGCGAGGTACGGCGACGAGATCCACGTGAACGCCACGCGCCTCACCGCGCTACCCCGCTTCCCCGACCCGACGACCCAGCACGCACCGGGTTCACTGCTCGCACCGATGCCCGGGACGGTCGTACGCGTCGCCGAGGGACTGACCGTAGGAGCGCCTGTACGGGCCGGAGAGCCGCTGCTGTGGCTGGAGGCGATGAAGATGGAGCACAAGGTCACAGCGCCGAGCACAGGCACGCTGACGGCCCTGCACGCCGCCACAGGACAACAGGTGACGGTCGGCGCCCTGTTGGCGGTAGTGCAGCCAACCTCATAGGGGCGCGGGGAACTGCGCGACCAGCCACAACGAACCCGCACCCGGAAGGAGCCCCCATGCCCCCCACTCTCGAATCCGAAGAACACAAGGCCCTACGGTCCGCAGTATCCGCCCTCGGCAAACGCCACGGACGCGACTACGACCGCCAACAACTCTGGTCAGACGCAGCCAAGCTCGGCTACCTCGGCGTCAACCTGCCGGAGGCACACGGCGGTGGAGGCGGCGGAATCGCCGAACTCTCCATCGTCCTGGAAGAACTCGGCGCCGCAGGCTGCCCCCTGCTGATGATGGTCGTCTCACCCGCCATCTGCGGCACCGTGATCGCCCGCTTCGGCACCGAAGAACAACAGCGCGAATGGCTCCCCGGCCTCGCCGACGGCACCCGCACCATGGCCTTCGGCATCACCGAACCCGACGCCGGCTCCAACTCCCACCGCATCACGACCACCGCCCGCCGCGACGGAGCCGACTGGCTGCTCACCGGCCGCAAGGTCTTCATCTCCGGCGTGGACATAGCCGACGCCACCCTCATCGTCGGCCGCACCGAAGACGCCCGCACCGGCAACCTCAAACCCTGCCTGTTCATCGTCCCGCGCGACGCAGAAGGCTTCACACGCCGCCGGATCGACATGGAGCTCGCCGCCGCCGAGAAGCAGTTCGAGCTGACCCTCGACGACGTACGCCTCCCCGCCGACGCGCTCGTCGGCGACGAGGACGCGGGGCTGCTCCAGCTCTTCGCCGGCCTCAACCCCGAGCGGATCATGACGGCCGCCTTCGCGATCGGCATGGGCCGGTACGCCCTCGCGCGCGCCGTCGAGTACGCGCGCGACCGCACCGTGTGGAAGGCCCCCATCGGCGCCCACCAGGCCATCGCACACCCCCTCGCCCAGGCGCACATCGACCTCGAACTGGCCCGCCTGATGATGCAGAAGGCGGCCTACCTGTACGACGCCGGAGACGACACAGCCGCAGGTGAGGCGGCCAACATGGCGAAATACGCGGCAGGAGAGGCCTGTGTCAGAGCCGTCGACCAGGCCGTGCACACCCTCGGCGGCAACGGCCTCACGCGCGAATTCGGGCTCGCCTCGTTGATAACCGCCGCGCGCGTGGCTCGTATTGCTCCGGTGAGCCGGGAGATGATTCTCAACTACGTCTCCCACCAGACCCTGGGCCTGCCCAAGTCGTACTGACCGGCACCGCGCTGTGCCCGTCGCGAGGAGGAACGATGTTCCGCAGCGAGTACGCAGACGTCCCGCCCGTAGATCTCCCCATCCACGAGGCCGTGCTCGGCCGTGCCGCCGAGTTCGGCGAGCTTCCCGCCCTCATCGACGGCACGGACGGCACCACCCTCACCTATGAACAGCTCGACCGCTTCCACCGGCGCGTCGCCGCCGTCCTGGCCGAGACCGGCGTGCGCAAGGGCGACGTCCTCGCCCTGCACAGCCCCAACACGGTGGCCTTTCCGACGGCGTTCTACGCCGCCACGCGCGCGGGCGCCTCCGTGACCACCGTGCATCCGCTCGCCACGCCCGAGGAGTTCGCCAAGCAGCTCAAGGACTCCGCGGCCCGCTGGATCGTCACCGTCTCCCCGTTGCTGGAGACCGCACGCCGGGCCGCCGAACTCGCCGGCGGGGTCCAGGAGATCCTCGTGTGCGACAGCGCGCCCGGCCACCGCTCGCTCATCGACATGCTGGCCTCCACGGCCCCCGAACCCCAGGTCGACATCGACCCCGTGACGGACGTCGCGGCCCTGCCGTACTCCTCGGGCACCACCGGCACCCCCAAGGGCGTGATGCTCACCCACCGCCAGATCGCCACCAACCTCGCCCAGCTCGAACCCGCGATCTCCGCAGGCCCCGGCGACCGCATCCTCGCCGTCCTGCCCTTCTTCCACATCTACGGCCTCACGGCCCTGATGAATGCGCCTTTGCGGGTGGGCGCCACGGTCGTCGTCCTGTCCCACTTCGACCTGGAGACCTTCCTCGCGGCCATCCAGAACCACCGCATCACCGGCCTGTACGTGGCCCCGCCCATCGTCCTGGCCCTCGCCAAGCACCCCCTGGTCGCGCAGTACGACCTGTCGTCCCTGAAGTACGTCATCAGCGCCGCCGCACCCCTGGACGCGACCCTCGCGGCCGCCTGCTCACAGCGCCTCGGCCTGCCGCCGGTCGGCCAGGCCTACGGCATGACGGAACTGTCCCCCGGCACCCACGTCGTCCCGCTCAGCGCCATGAACGACGCGCCCGCCGGAACCGTCGGCCGGCTCATCGCCGGCACCGAGATGCGCATCGTCTCCCTCGACGACCCCGACAAGGACCTCGGCGCCGGCGAGTCCGGCGAGATCCTCATCCGCGGCCCTCAGATCATGAAGGGCTACCTCGGCCGCCCCGACGCCACCGCCGCGATGATCGACACCGACGGCTGGCTGCACACCGGCGACGTCGGCCACGTGGACGAGGACGGCTGGCTGTTCGTCGTCGACCGCGTCAAGGAACTCATCAAGTACAAGGGCTTCCAGGTGGCCCCCGCCGAACTCGAAGCCCTCCTGCTCACCCACCCCGGCATCGCCGACGCCGCCGTGATCGGCGTCTACAACGACGAGGGCAACGAGGTCCCGCGCGCATACGTGGTCCGCCACCCCGCCGCCACGGACCTCTCCGAAGGAGAGGTCATGATGTACGTCGCCGAACGCGTCGCCCCCTACAAGCGCATCCGCCAGGTCACCTTCATCGACGGCGTACCCAGGGCCGCCTCCGGCAAGATCCTGCGCCGGGAACTCAGGGAACGCACATGACGTTGACCGGACGTACACGCGCGCGCGGCGTGGAAACTGTGAGCCTGGACTCCCCGGACACCCGCAACGCGCTCTCGGCGGCCCTGGTGGACGAACTGGCCGACACACTGACGGACGCCGCCAAGGACCCCGACGTACGCGCGATCGTCCTCACCCACACCGGCAACACGTTCTGCGCCGGAGCCGACCTGCGCGACCCCCCGCACCCCGACGCCCTGGTGACCCTGCTCAGGCAGATCGTGGACCTGCCCAAACCCGTCGTCGCCCGAGTCACCGGCCACGTCCGCGCCGGCGGCCTCGGCCTCCTCGCGGCCTGCGACATCGCGGCGGCCTCGACAGCGGCCACGTTCGCCTTCACCGAGGTCCACATAGGCGTCGCCCCCGCGGTGATCAGCCTCCCGATCCTCCCCCGCACCGACCCCCGAGCCCTGACCCGCTACTACCTCACCGGCGAACGCTTCACCGCCCCCGAGGCGGCCCGCATCGGCCTGCTGACCACGGCCGGCGACGACGTCGACGAGACCCTGGCCCCCATCCTGGACGGCCTGCGCCGCTCCTCACCCCAGGCCCTGGCCGAGACCAAGGCACTGCTCACGGCTAGGGTGCTGGAGACCTTCGACCGGGACGCGGCCGACCTGACCGCGCTCTCGGCCCGGCTGTTCTCCTCCGCCGACGCTCGCGAGGGGATGACGGCCTTCCTCGAAAGACGGGATCCGCAATGGGCGGTGTGAGCACAGTCGGCGACCGGGTGGACCGCGTTCCCAAACAGGACCGCAGCCGCGCCACCCGCCAACGGCTCCTGGAAGCCGCCGTGGCCTGCCTCGCCGAACACGGCTGGGCGGGCTCCACGGTCTCCGTCGTCGCCGAACGCGCCGGCGTCTCCCGAGGCGCCGCCCAACACCACTTCCCCACCCGCGAGGACCTCTTCACGGCGGCCGTCGAATACGTCGCCGAAGAACGCTCGACGGCACTGCGCGCCCTCTTCCCCGACGGTGCGGCAGGCGACCGGCACGCCGTCGTCTCCGCCCTCGTCGACCTCTACACCGGCCCGCTGTTCCGCGCGGCCCTCCACCTGTGGGTGGCCGCGTCCAACGAGGACCAGCTGCGCCCCCGGGTCACCGAACTCGAAGCCCGAGTCGGCCGCGAGACCCACCGCATAGCAGTGGACCTCCTCGGCGCCGACGAATCCCTCCCCGGCGTACGCGAAACAGTCCAGGGCCTACTCGACATGGCCCGCGGTCTGGGCCTCGCCAACCTCCTCACGAACGACACCGCCCGCCGGGAGCGGGTGGTGGCGCAGTGGGCGGGGTTGTTGGGGGAGGTGCTGGGCTGAGCGGGCCGCCGACGCGAAGCCCTTCACCGGTACGGCGTGGGAACGCGCCGACGGTCAGTCGTCCTCACCACCATCGTCGTCCCCGTCGTCACCATCATCGCCTCGGTCCTGCTGCACCGCCCGCTGCCTCTCCCTCTCCCGCTCCCGCTCCCTCTCCCGCTCCCGCCGCTCCTGCTCCCGCTTGTCCTCACGGCCTGAGGTCGTCTCCACCGCCGGGCTCGGCGCGGTGACCGTCGACGGGCTCGAGGCCGAGGGGGATGCGGAAGCGCTCGGGCTGGGCGGAGTATCGGTTGTCGTGCCCTCCGCAGCGCTGTTGTCCGGCGAGAACCACCGCATCCCGAGCAGCATCGCGGCCACGAAGAGCGCCGCCGCGGCGGCGGTGACCATCGCCCGCCGGGTCCCGTTGCGGGAGCGGGACCTCGACCGGGAGCGGGAATGGGAATGGGCCCTGCCCTGTCCGGCGCGATCCGGCGGGGCGGACTGGGACGACGGCAGCATGTAGGTCGTCGGGGTGCTGGTCCCGCCCATCTGGTTCGGGCCGGGCGCGGCGGCCATCGCGGCGGTCGTGGACCGTGGGGACGGCGCGGCGGCGTCGGGCAGCGGCTGGGGGCGGCCCTGCCAACCACCGGTGGCGAACCAGTCGGCCGCCTGCTGGGCCGTGGGGCGCTGCTCGGGCTCCTTGGCGAGCAGGCCGAGGAGGTAGCTCTCGAAGGCGGGCGGCAGTCCGGCGACGCCCAGCTCGCGGGGCGGCACGGGAGCGGCGTCGAGGTGCTGGTGGAGGATCGCGACGGCGCTGTCGGCCTGGAACGGCGGTCGCCCGGTCAGGAGCTGGTAGAGCACGCAGCCCAGCGCGTAGACGTCGGAGGCCGGGCCGGCGGGTTGGCCCAGGGCGCGCTCCGGGGCGAGGTAGAGGCTCGTGCCGACGATCTGCCCGGTGGCGGTCAGCGCCGCGCCGGGGTCGTCCATGAAGCGGGCGATCCCGAAGTCACCGATCTTGAGGGTGCCGTCGGC
Source organism: Streptomyces sp. UG1 (assembly GCF_049974585.1). Taxonomy (NCBI): domain Bacteria; kingdom Bacillati; phylum Actinomycetota; class Actinomycetes; order Kitasatosporales; family Streptomycetaceae; genus Streptomyces; species Streptomyces sp. UG1. The sequence continues at coordinate 91,566 of NZ_JBNGGG010000035.1, forward strand.
GTCCAGCAGCAGGTTGCCCGGCTTGATGTCCCGGTGGACGATGCCCTGCCGGTGCGCGGCGGCCAGTCCCGCCGCGGCCTGGGCGGCGATCCGGGCCACGCGTTCGGCGGGCTGTGCGCCGGACACCGCCAGCAGCCGGGCCAGGCTGTCGCCCTCGACGAGCTCCATCACCAGGAAGAGCCGGTTGTCGTACTCGCCGAAGTCCCGGACGCCCACCACGTTCGGATGGTCGATCCGTGCGGCGGTCTGCGCCTCCAGGCGGAACCGGGAGGTGGCGGTGGGATCGGAGTCCTGGGGCAGCAGAAGCTTGACGGCCACATGCCGGGCGAGCGTCGCGTCGTAGGCCCGCCAGACCTCCCCCATCCCGCCGCGCCCGATCGTCTCGCCCAGCCGGTAGCGGCCCGCTATCAGCACCTGTTCCCCATCCCCCAAGCCATTTGGACGTCTCGATCGCCGCAGGCCGTGACTCACCACGTGAGAACGGGTGATGGAGGGAGTGCCGCAGCCGCCCCAGCATACTGGCGGAGCGGATCAGTCACGTTCTGTATGCCGTCATCGGCAGCAGCGATCGGCAGGGGTGCGGTCGGCCGCCGCCGAGCGGCATCACGCGGGGCTGTTCGGCCCCGCGTGATGACCGGCCCGCCGGAGGGGTCGGGGGTGATCAGTGCGCGATGTCCGCGTAGCCCTCGATCTCGCGCGGGTCACGCGGGCCCGGGCCGACGTAGCGCGCGGAGGGGCGCACCAGGCGGCCGGTGCGCTTCTGCTCCAGGATGTGCGCCGACCAGCCCGCCGTACGGGCACACGTGAACATGGACGTGAACATGTGCGCCGGGACCTCCGCGAAGTCCAGGACGATGGCGGCCCAGAACTCGACGTTCGTGGCCAGCACCCGGTCCGGACGGCGGGCGTGCAGCTCCGCCAGGGCCGCCTTCTCCAGGGCCTCGGCGACCTCGAAACGGGGCGCGCCCAGCTCCCGGGCGGTGCGGCGCAGAACGCGGGCGCGGGGGTCCTCGGCCCGGTAGACGCGGTGCCCGAAACCCATCAGGCGCTCGCCGTTGTCGAGGGCCTGCTTCACATACGCCTCGGCGTCGCCGGTGCGCTCGATCTCCTCGATCATGTGCAGCACCCGGGAGGGCGCACCGCCGTGCAACGGGCCGGACATGGCTCCTACGGCCCCGGAGAGCGCCGCGGCCACATCGGCGCCGGTGGAGGCGATGACGCGGGCCGTGAAGGTGGAGGCGTTCATGCCGTGCTCGGCGGCGGACGTCCAGTAGGCGTCGACGGCGGCCACGTGCTTGGGGTCGGGCTCGCCACGCCAGCGGATCATGAAGCGCTCGACGACGGACTGCGCCTTGTCGATCTCGCGCTGCGGCACCATGGGCAGGCCCTGCCCGCGCGCGGACTGGGCGACGTAGGACAGGGCCATGACGGCGGCCCGGGCCAGGTCCGCGCGGGCCTGCTCCTCGTCGATGTCCAGCAGGGGTTTCAGGCCCCACACGGGCGCCAGCATGGCGAGCGCGGACTGGACGTCGACGCGGATGTCGCCGGAGTGCACGGGAATCGGGAAGGGCTCGGCGGGCGGCAGTCCGGGACGGAAGGCACCGTCGACGAGCAGCCCCCAGACGTTGCCGAACGAGACATGGCCGACCAGGTCCTCGATGTCGACGCCCCGGTACCGAAGAGCGCCGCCCTCCTTATCCGGTTCGGCGATCTCCGTCTCGAACGCGACGACTCCCTCGAGCCCGGGTACGAAATCGGACATCAGGCGGCTCCTCGTGATGTGTGCGACGGATGGGATTGTGGGTGGAACGACCACAGGTCAGTCGACAGAGGTGGGGCGTACGCCGGTGGATCCACGGTCACGGGCTCTGCGGACTCGCAGTCCGGGCGTACCCCTGTGATGCCCCGTGCGGCCGGCGGTCATCCAACCGGAACGGCACCAGAACGATATCCCTGAGTGCCACCTTTGGGAAACCTTCGCGGCACTCAGTGCCATGTAGTGACGAAGGACACCGTGCCGGACGGCATCCCGCGCATACGGCAAGATGACGGCGTGACCGACCGAGACGCCGTCCCCATCGATCCCGCCGAGTCCGTCCCCGACCCCGCCGCGATGCGCAAGCACTACCGGGCCGAGGGCCTCGCCGAGACCGACCTGGCAGCCACCCCGGTGGCGCAGTTCGCGCGCTGGTTCAAGCAGGCCGCCGAGGAGGCGCACCTCTTCGAGCCGAACGCGATGATCGTCTCCACCGCCGACGCCGAGGGCCGGCCCAGCTCCCGCACAGTACTGCTGAAGCACTTCGACGAGCAGGGCTTCGTCTTCTACACCAACTACGGCTCCCGCAAGGCCCGCGACCTCGCCGAGAACCCGTACGTCTGCCTGCTCTTCCCCTGGCACCCCATGGCCCGCCAGGTCATCGTCACCGGCGTCGCCCGGCGCACCGGACGCGACGAGACCGCCGCCTACTTCCGCACCCGCCCGCACGGCTCCCAGCTCGGCGCCTGGGCCAGCGCCCAGTCGTCGGTCATCCCCTCCCGCGCGGAACTCGACGCCTCGTACGCCGGGCTGGCCGCCCGCTATCCCGAGGGCGAGCAGGTTCCGGTACCGCCCAACTGGGGCGGCTTCCGGGTGGCTCCGCAGACGGTGGAGTTCTGGCAGGGCCGGGAGAACCGGCTGCACGACCGGCTGCGGTATGTGGAGGAGCAGGACGGGGGGTGGCGGGTGGAGCGGCTGAGCCCGTGAGGGCGAGTCGGGTTCCGCAAACGCAGACGACCCGCGAACTCGGGTCCCTCCGCCGGTGGCGGGGGAGCCGGCCGGACGTGCCGGCGAGTTCGCGGGTCGGGTGACTGCGTTGGATTGGCCGGCTGCGTGTATCGCGTACACGCTGGTCCGGCACCGCACTGGGTGTGGTGGCGAGCCGCTAGCCCGCAGCCACCTCGCGCGTCCGGGTTTCACTCATTTACCCGATCACCTCCCTTCCACGTAAGCCACACACTAGGAAGCGTTTGGGCACCGATCAACAGGTTTTTCGAGATGTTGACGGTGGCGATTCTGATCGCGTGCTGTAGCCATATCCATCGCCCCGTTGCAGGAACTTCAGATGCCAGTGGGAGACGTTGATCCTGCCCAGGGGCGTCGTGAGGCTGTGCTGCCCTCTGGCTCGCACCGAGATGCGGCCGGTCCACGTCCCTGCCCACCTGCCGGTGGGCATGACGGCGCGCACGAGATCTCCGGTGACGTATCCGAAGTGCCGCTTGGTGCGGGCGCGGCGCAGGCGGGGGAATCCGTAGCGGTTCGGGGTGGTGCGGGCGTATGAGCCGCGTCCGGTGGCCTTGGCGACGAGGACATGCTGAGGGAACCGTACGATCGCGTCGCCGCTCTCGTGATCCAGGGGCCCGATGCAGAGAGCGTCCAGGGTGTGCGTCTTGGTCAGCCCCGTGGCGTTGCGGTTGTTTCTGGTGCCTTCGCCTGTCCAGGTGTGCACTGGTCTGCCGAGGGTGCCCAGTGCCTCGATGAGTTGCCATCGGGTTGCGTTCATGGCGGAGGCGTCACGGAGGGGTGTCTTGACCTGCTGAAGGATTTGCGCGAGGCGACCGGGTCTGTGCGCCAGGAAGGACTCGACGCGTTGGCTGCCCTTGGACCGGTTGCAGGGGACGCAGGCAAGGACGAGGTTGGAGATGCGGTTCGAGCCTCTTCGGCTGCGGGGTGTGAGGTGCTCGATGTTGAGGGGCACGCCGGTGGCGTCGCAGTAGGCGCAGGAGTTGTTCCATTGGGCTTGCAGATAGGCGCGAGTGTTGGTTCCGGCCAGTGGTCCTTGTGTGTACTCGACGCCGTTGAGGGGGCGGCCTGCGCTCATGCTGTGGGTGTCGAAAGCGACGAATTCCACGTGTATCTCGGTGACGGGTGCGTAGCGGCAGAGGCGGCTGGCCATCGAGAACGTCGTGTCGACGCGGTGGCGCAGGGAGGGTGGTAGCCACCCTTCGGGGTGGGCCCGGTTGTTGGATCTGCGTGCTCGGTAGCGGCAGTTGGCTGAGCGTCGGCGGTGTCGGTAGCCGGCGCGCTGCTGCATGCACTTGTGGATCTGGTCGCCGCGATGTTGGAGTTCGATCGAGACCAGTCCACGCCGGATCTTGACTGTGGCGCCTTGCGCGTCGGTTTCCTTCTTCTCGTCAGTGAGGGCGATGCCTGTGCCTTTGGAGCCGGGGTCGATCCGTAACTGAACGCCGTCGACTTCCGACTCGGCCAGCGTGCGGTCTTTCAGGCGGATGGTGAAGGGCACTTGTCGGGCGACGACGGCCCGACCTTTGGTCAGGAGTTCGCGGGCGCGGGCGGGGTGGCAGGGCATGAGGGGTTGTCCCTCCTTGGAGAGCACGAAGACTCTGCTTGCGCCCAGGCCACCCTCGTACGACTGGACGCGCGGGGGAGCGTCACCGCTCCCGTTCTCTGCCGCCTTCGCTGCCGTGACAGCGCGCTTGGCGTGACGCCGACGGGCTCCGGTGCTGTGCCCGCCGGTCTCTCCTCGCCCGTGTTCCCTGCCGGTGCCCCGCGCGGTGGCGGGATGTCCGTGAGCCGTTTCGTCCCTGCTCCCGGGGGTGTCTGCTCTCACGGATTCCAGAGCAGGCTGCTGAGGAAGCACAGCCTGGTGGGTCTGCTCGCCTGCAGGAAACGTAGTCATCGGGGCACCTCCCTGACCCATTGGGTCGTGATGACTGGGGCTGGTCACTCGACAACCTTGGAGGTGGGGAGCGAGTGACCTCCTTTCTCGCGTGTGAGGTTGACACTAGAGGCCAAGATCCGCGCATCGGGTTGCAGTCTTCAGAAGTCGCCCATTCGTGCGAATCCACTGAATTCCCCGAACGGGTAGTCGATCTAGCTGCTAAATGACCACTGGTCGCCTAGCGTTCCGTGCATGACAAACCAGCAGGTGGGACGGAGGGGAGGCGACCGTCATGGCTGAGCTTCTCGTGGAGCCGGTAGTCGGTGAGTCGATGTTGGAGGAGTGGCGGTACGTCCACAACGTGATCGTGCCGCCCGCCGCGATGGATCTCGACGAGGTGCGGGAGCGCAGCGGGCGGTATCGGCTGCGGAACGCGTACGTCGGTGATGTTCTCGTCGGCTGTTCGACCGTGCGGCCGCCGCAGGGCGAGGACGCGGTGGCGACGGTCATCGCGCGGGTGCTGCCCGAGTACCGGCGGCGCGGATGTGGCTCGGAGCTGTATGAGGAGGGGCTCGCCTGCGCGCGTGGGCTGGGTGCCAGGGCGGTCGAGACCTGTGTGCTGGCCGTCAACGAGGAGGGGCTGCGGTTTGCCCGGGCGCGTGGGTTCGTCGAGGTCGATCGGTATGTGCTGGACGGTGAGACAGATCTGTGGGTGGATCTGCGGCTGGAGTAGCTGGAGCAGTCCTTCGGCGGCTCGTACAACGATTCCTTCAATCTTGGGGAACTCGGTGTGTGCTGGGTCACGTTCCAGTTAGATGATTGCGAGTGAGCGAACCGACGCGTCGTACGTGCGGACGCAGCTTGGCAGGGGGTCCATGTGAGTGCTTCCCGGCGTAGTGGGACCACCGACGAGCTGGGGCCGGACGAACCCGAGCGGGAAGGTCCGGGGGGTTCGTCGGCAGGTTCGGAGGGTTCGGCAGGTGGCTCTGATCTGTTGGCCGCGTTGCTGGACGGGATGGACGCGGCTTTGTGCGCGTTCGACGGGGACGGGGTCGTCACCCACTGGAACCGTGAGGCGGAGCGGATTCTGGGGTGGACGGCGGCCGAGGCCGTGGGGCGGCACGGGTTCGCCGGGTGGGCGGTGCGTGAGGCCGATGCCGAGGAGGTCGAGGGGCGGCTGATGTCCGCCATGCAGGCTCCCGGGAGGCAGGTGCATGAGTTCGCGCTGCTGACCAAGGACGGCGGGCGGGTGCTCGTGCGGACGCAGTCGGCCGCGGTGCGCGGGCCGGACGGGAAGCCCGCCGGGGTGTACTGCGCCTTCAGCGAGGTGCATGCGCAGATCGATCTGGAGCGGTCGATCGCGCTGAGCGAGGCGTTGTTCGAGGACGCGTCGTGGGGTGTGGTGCTGGTCGACGCCGATCTGCGGCCGGCTGTGGTGAACGCGCACGCGGCTCGTGCGCTGGGTATCGGGCGTACGTCGGTACTGGGGCGGCCGCTGGGGGAGCTGCTGTCCCAGGGGGTCGAGGAGCTGGAGAGCGCGCTCACGCATGTGCTGGCGGAGGGTGCGCCGCCGGCGCCCGCCGAGATCTGGGTGCGGGTGCGGACGCCGGACGGTGAGCGGCGTCGCTGCTGGCGGTGTGGTTTTGTGCGGCTGGCGTCGCCGCTGGCGGAGGAGCCGGTGCCGTTGGGGGTGGGCTGGCTCTTCCAGGATGTGACCGAGGGCAAGCAGGCGGAGCAGGAGGCGGCGCTGCTGCGGTTCCGGGTCAATCAGTTGCATCGTGCCGCGCGTGCGGCCGCGGAGTGTGAGGATCCGGCGGAGGCGGCGACGGTTCATCTGGATTTCGCGCTGGCCGGGTTCGCCGATCATGCGTTGATCGACCGGGTCGCGGGTGGTGCGGTGGCGGACGGGGAGGCGGCGGGGCCGGTGCGGCTCGTCCGGGTGGCCGTGACGCCTTCGGGGGCGCCGGGGCCGAGTCTGCTCGGTGGGGAGGCCGGGTTGCCGCTGCGGTATGTCGAGGGGCATCCGGCGTTGCAGTGTGTGGCCCGGGCCGGGTCGGTGCGGGCCGATGCGGGGAGCATGTCGGCGGAGCAGGCGCGTGCGTGGGCGGTGGGGCGGCAGTGGCCGGCGGACGCGGTGCACGCGCTGTGTGCCGTGTTGCGGAGCCGGGGGCGGACGGTGGGGGTCGTGACGTTTCTGCGGGGCGCGGGGCGCAGTGCGTTCGAGCGGAGCGACGCGGTGTACGCGGAGGATGTGGCGGTGCGGATCGCTGCCGCGTTGGATCTGGCGGGGGCTCTGGGCTCGGAGTAGCGCTCAGTGCCGGTAGAAGATCCTGTCGCCGTACTTGTCGAACACCTGGCTGTTCCAGTCGTGCCCGCCGTCGACGTTGCCGGAGCGCAGGAGTGGGGGCTCGATGCCGCGCGCGGCCAGGGTGGCGGCTGCCGTGGCCATGACGGCCTGGAGGAGGGCCGTGGTGACGACGGTGGACGCGGGGGCGAAGGGGGCCGGGATGGTGTCGAGGGTGAGTTCGGCGTCGCCGACGGCGATTTTCGAGTCGAGGACGATGTCGCAGTGGTCCTTGAGGTAGGTGCCGGAGGCGTGGCGGGACTGGGTCTGCGAGGCGTAGGCCACTGAGGTCACGCCGATGACCTTGACGCCGAGGGCGCGGGCGTTGATGGCCATTTCGACGGGGAGGGCGTTGCGGCCGGAGAGGGAGATGATGATCAGGGCGTCGCCGTCGCGGAGGGGGGAGCTGTCGAGGACGGCGCCGGCCAGGCCGTCGACGCGTTCGAGGGCGGAGCCGAGGGTGGCGGGCATGACGTCGACGCCTACGACGCCGGGGACCGTGAGCAGGTTCATCAGGGCGAGGCCGCCGGCGCGGTAGACGATGTCCTGGGCGGCGAGGGAGGAGTGGCCGGCGCCGAAGGCGAAGAGGCGGCCGTCGGTGGCGACGGTGTCGGCGAGCAGGGTGCCGGCGGCCTCGATGTTCTCGGCCTCCTCGGCACGGACCCGGTGGAGCAGGCCGATCGCGGCGTCGAAGAACTGGTCGGCCGGCTTGCTGTCGCTCATGCGGGGCCCTCCGGAGGTGGCGGGTGGGGGTGCGTGGGTGTTGTGTTGCGGATCACTTGCTGCGGATCACCGTGCGGTCTGGACCAGTGCGGTGTCAATACGGCCGGGACGGCGGCCGGAATGGCTGCGGCGGCCCGCTCGGCCGGCCCGGGGTGGGGTTGTCCGACCCTTCGTTTCACCGGCTCGGCGCGGTTGTCTGTGGTATCCGGCAGAATTGAGTGCAGGGCCAGCGCACGCGCCGTGGAGCTGTCTCGCTTCCGGCTGGGCTAATCGCAGAGCTAATCGAGGGGCACGTATGTCCGGACTGATCGACACCACGGAGATGTATCTCCGCACCATCCTCGAGCTGGAGGAGGAAGGTGTGGTCCCCATGCGCGCCCGGATCGCCGAGCGGCTGGACCAGAGCGGGCCCACCGTCAGTCAGACGGTGGCGCGGATGGAGCGTGACGGGCTGGTGTCCGTGGCGACCGACCGGCATCTGGAGCTCACGGACGAGGGGCGGCGGCTGGCCACGCGTGTCATGCGCAAGCACCGGCTCGCGGAGTGTCTGCTCGTGGATGTGATCGGGCTGGAGTGGGAGCAGGTGCACGCGGAGGCGTGTCGCTGGGAGCACGTGATGAGTGAGGCCGTGGAGCGGCGGGTGCTGGAGCTGCTGCGGCATCCGACGGAGTCGCCGTACGGCAATCCGATCCCCGGCCTGGAGGAGCTCGGCGAGAAGGACGGTGCCGACCCGTTCCTGGACGAGGGGATGGTCTCGCTGGCCGACCTGGACCCGGGGGGCGAGGGCAAGACGGTCGTGGTGCGGCGGATCGGGGAGCCGATCCAGACCGACGCGCAGCTCATGTACACGCTGCGCCGGGCCGGTGTGCAGCCGGGCTCGGTGGTGAGTGTGACCGAAGCCGCGGGTGGGGTGCTGGTGGGCAGTGGTGGTGAGGCGGCCGAGCTGGAGGCGGATGTCGCCTCGCATGTGTTCGTCGCCAAGCGCTGAGCGGGTGGCGGCTGTCCGCCCTGGGTTGTCTCCTGAGTTGTCTACTGAGTAATTCCCGGTGCGGGAGCGGGAGTTGTGGCGGTCCGTCGAATGTTTTCGATCCCGGATTCAGTGTGCGGAATCGCAGCGGCCGACGGATTCGCGTGCAAGGCTGTCGCGTGAGGCAGATCACCTGAGGGCTCTGGGCCGTGATCGACAGTGCTGCGTCCGGCCGGGGAGGGGGGCGCGAGGATGTGCCGTGATGCGTGGAGAGGGCCCCGGCGCCGAATGGCGCCGGGGCCTGTCCTCCCCTGTGCTGACCCGGAGCCCCGAGCTCCCAGGGTCATCCCCCTCGGACCGTTTCCCCGAGCGGTCCGCCTCCCGGTGAAGGTCTCCCCTCGGCGGTGGCGATCAATCCTTGGAGGGGGTCACTCGAATGAGGGGTGTTGCCCGCAGCGGCCGCATTTTCGAATAGGGGTTCGATAGTCTGCGCGGGTAACGGATCGTACGGAACGTGCGCTTCAAGTATGTGCGCATAAGATCACGTCAGACACACAGAACAAGCACATCGCGTACGAGGGCACCGACGACGCGTGCGACGCAGGTGGCGGACGGTGCTCGCGTGGGCGGCGGCAGATACGGCAGGCGCGGCAAGCAGGACGCGGATGACAGGACCGGCCGGCTCGAGCGGTCCGAGCGGAGCTAGGGGGGTGCCAGACCAATGGTGCGGCGCATCGACGTGACCGGGGCGGACGGCGTACGGCTCGCGGCATGGGAGTTCGGCGACCCTCCCAAGAACGACCCCACGACAGACCAGGACGGCACGCTCGGTGTGCTGTTACTGCACGGCCTGATGGGCCGCGCCTCCCACTGGGCCTCCACTGCCCGCTGGCTCTCCGAGCGGCACCGTGCCGTCGCCCTGGACCAGCGCGGCCACGGCCGCAGCGACAAGCCCTCCCAGGCCGCCTTCACCCGCGAGGCCTACGTCGACGACGCCGAGGCCGCCCTCGAACACCTCGGCCTCGCCCCGGCCGTTCTCCTCGGCCACGCCATGGGCGCGCTGACCGCGTGGCAGCTCGCCGCCAAGCGGCCCGATCTGGTGCGCGGCGTGATCATCTGCGACATGCGGGCGTCCGCGCTGGGCGCGGCCTCGCAGCGGGAGTGGGCGGACTGGTTCAAGTCCTGGCCCCTCCCCTTCGCCACGCTCGCCGACGTACGGAAGTGGTTCGGCGAGGACGATCCGTGGGTGGAGCGGCCGAATCCCGCGCGCGGGGAGTTCTACGCCGAGGTCATGCACGAGTGCGAGGACGGGTGGCGGCCGGTATTCGAACCGGATCAGATGCTTCGGTCCCGGGAGACGTGGGTGTTCGACGCGCACTGGGAGGAGCTGGCGCAGGTGCGGTGTCCCGCGCTGGTGGTGCGCGGGCTGGACGGGGAGCTGGGCCGGGCCGAGGCCCAGGAGATGGTGCGGGTGCTTCCTCGGGGGGAGTACGCGGAGGTGGCCGATGCGGGGCATCTTGTGCACTATGACCAGCCTGAGGGCTGGCGCACCGCTATCGAGCCGTTTCTGGATGCGGTTCGGTGAGATGCCGGGCGCCTATGAGCTCGGGGCTTGCTGAATGACGGCGGCTGCGGGTTGGTCGTGGTTGATCGCGCAGTTCCCCGCGCCCCTTAGGGGCGTTGCAGGCCCTGTGCGTCAGCAGAAGCCCTCATCCCTTGCTCACCGCCGTCAAGATCTCCGGCAGGCGGGCCGCCGTTCGCGGAGCCGCCAGCCGTAGGCCCAGCAGCGTGATCGCCGCCCCGTACGCCGCGCCGCCCGGCAGCAGCAGCCACGTCCAGTCGTCCCCGCCGTCGCTGACGTTCAGCCAGATCGTCACCGCGATGACGGGGGCGCACAGCAGGGCCGCCGCGATCATGCCGCCGAAGATCGAGATCCAGGCCAGGCCCGCCTGGCCGGGGGCGACGTTCTTGTAGCCCTCCTGGGGGATGGAGTAGGGGAAGCGGGCCGACGTCCAGGCGCCGGTCGCCAGCATCGCGCCGAGGAGGGCGAAGGACAGGCCCAGTACCTCGGGGAGCCTTTGCCAGTCGCCGAGGAGTGCCGTCGTCAGGACGGTGACGAGGGTGGCGTAGGGCAGGGTGATCAGCAGCAGGGCCAGGGCTCGGCCGCGCAGCTCGACGTAGGCGTCCCGGCGGGAGGAGATGGTCAGCGCGACCATCCAGAACGCGGAGGTGTCCTGCCCGAACTGGTTGTACATCTGGATGCCGAGCATCCCGGCGGCGAAGCACGCGAAGTAGATCGAGCCGGTGCCCTGCAACGCGTTGAACAGCGGCACGATCAGGCCGATGGCGAGCGAGGTCACCCAGGCCGCCTTGGTCTTCGGGTCGCGCCAGATGTAGCGCAGGCTGCGTTCCATGGCGGTGCCGGTGCGCCCGGCCGGCAGCAGGCGGGCCAGGCCGGTGGAGGTGCGTTGCCGTACGGCGGTCTCGGTGGCCGCCTGGAGCGTGGAGCCGTCGGGGGAGGTCATCAGGCGGGTGAGGTGGCGGGACCATACGGCGATCAGCGCCACCAAAGCGGCGATGCTCAGGGCGAGTTGGAGGGCGCCGGTGCCGTACGACCCCTCGCTCACCGACTGCACGGCCCCGATCGCGGACGCCGGCGGCACCCAGCGCAGTACGTCCGCCGCCGGGGCGAGTTCGGCCAGGCCCGATGAACCCAGCCGCTGCGCACCGAAGTTCACCACCTGCGCGCCGATCGCGATGACCAGCCCGCTCAGCACCGCCAGATCGCGGCCCTTGCGGCTGGTCAGCAGCCGGATGTTGGCGGCGGCGACGGCCCGCGCCAGCGCCACGCACACCAACAGGGCCAGGACGACGGCGATGACGCCGACGACGTACGCGAGCGAGCCGTGCGCGAGGGCGATCGCCGAACCGGTGAACAGGCAGAGCGTGAACAGCGGTCCTATGCCGACGAGGGAGGCCGCGAGCAGGGCCCGGACCAGGGCGCGGGGGCGCAGCGGCAGCATCACCAGGCGCGTCGCGTCGAGGGTCTCGTCCCCGCCGGGGAAGAACAGCGGCATCACCGCCCAGCCGAGCGCCAGGACCGCGATCAGGATGACGACCAACGAGTCGGCGTGCGCGGTGCCGCGCAGCATGATCAGGCCGAGGAGTTGGAGCGCGGCGAAGAGGAGGACCACGACGGCCGACGCGATGTAGGCGGCGCGGCGGCCGGCGGACTGCCGTAGTCCGTTCCGGAGCAGCGACAGCTTCAGCCGTACGAAGACCGCGGTCACGTCGGTGCTCATCGTGCCCCGCCGCCCAGCCAGTCGAGGTCGGATGCGGCGTCGCGGCCGTTCGCGCCGACGAGTTCGAGGAACGCCTGCTGCAGCGAGGCCGCCTCGCCGCGCACCTCGGCGAGGGGGCCGTGGGCCCGGATGCGTCCGGCGGCCATGACGGCGACCCAGTCGCACAGCGACTCGACGAGTTCCATGACATGGGAGGAGAAGACGACGGTCGCTCCGGAGGCGGTGTAGCGCTCCAGTACGCCGCGGATGGTCTGGGCGGAGACGGGGTCGACGCCCTCGAACGGCTCGTCCAGGAACAGCACTTCGGGGTTGTGCAGCAGCGCGGCCGCGAGCCCGATCTTCTTGCGCATACCGGTCGAGTAGTCGACGACCAGCTTGTGCCGGGCCCCCGCCAGATCGAGCACGTCGAGGAGCTGGGCGGCCCGCTGGTCGACCTCGGCGCCGGGAAGACCGCGCAGCCGGCCCGTGTAGGCGAGCAGTTCCCGCCCGGAGAGCCGCTCGAAGAGCCGTAGCCCTTCGGGCAGCACCCCGATGCGGGCCTTGACTTCAACGGGGTCTCGCCAGACGTCGTGCCCGACGACTTCGACGGACCCCTGATCGGGCCGCAGCAGCCCGGTCACCATGGAGAGGGTGGTGGTCTTCCCGGCGCCATTGGGGCCCACGAGTCCGATGAACTTTCCGGCGGGCAGATCCAGATCGATCCCGGCAACGGCGACTTGCTGCCCGAACCGCTTCCAGAGCCCACGTACGCATACGGCCGACGTCATGCATGCCAACCTAAGGGGCGCGGGACTGTATCGATATGCGGCTCCGCCGCGTGGGCGCGAGCAACCACGTACGACCTGTAGTCGCCGAATTACCGGTCCCGCCCACACGCATAGGCGAGCGGCGAGATCAACTCCTCCGCATCCGGCAACCACCGATTCGCCGGCGTGGGCCGGCACGCCCACTGCACGGCCCCACGGGACCCGAACCGGGTAGGCGGCCCGGCGACCCACGCCCCCTCCCCGAGCGCGACCAGATCCAGCGACCCCAGCGACCACCCCAGCTTGCGCACCAGGTCGGGCACCTTCACCGCGGCGCCCGGCAGCACGAAGAAGTGCATCCGACGATCCGGCGTCAACGTCACCGGCCCCAGCGACAGCTCCATCCGCTCCATCCGGGCCAGCGCGAGGAACCCGGCCGTCTCCGGGACGGAGATCGAGTCGAAGGTACGTCCCGTCGGCAGCAGGATCGACGCGCTCGGCTGCTTCTGCCACATCCGGCGCGCGACCGTCGCACTGCCGGTCGCCTGCGTCGCCCAGTCCGGGCGCGCGGGGTGCGCACCGGGCGCGGGGCACGCGGCGTCACCGCAGGAGCAGTACTGCACGCCGTCGACGGCTTCCAGCCACGTGCCGGGGAACACGTCCCAGTGGCGCTCCTCGGCGTAGCGAACGGCGGTTTCCAGCAGCGATTCCCCGCGCTGCTTCGGAATCTGTGCGGCTTCGGTGGCCGGGATCGTCTCTTCCACGCTGAACACAACTCCCGCACCCACCCCGGGTTACGGGCATAACGCGCGCGGGGAAGGAGCATTGATTCCTCGTCTGGGGCGCATGGGTGCATGTGTGGGGGCGCGCGGGAGGATCCGTGGCCGGTGCTGGGTAGCCCCCAGTGGGGTCGGCTTCCGCCTTTACCCCGGCAATCCTCGCAAGCCTCGCATTTTCGGTATGCCGACGGGGCATTGATCTTCACGGCCGGAACGTTGCGGTGCACTGCCGGTGCCCCGGGCCGGATTCGGCGATGGAAGAACGTCAACTCGGTGCGTGGGCAGGCACCGCAGCCACAGGGGGTACGCCATGGCCGCAAGGCCTCTCGTCGCGCGACAGCCGAATGAACGGCTGCAGGCGCTCATCCAGGAAGCGGGTTGCTCGAACGCCGGGCTGGCCCGCAGGGTCAACATGTGCGGTGCCGAGCACGGTCTCGATCTGCGCTACGACAAGACGTCCGTGGCCCGTTGGCTGCGCGGACAGCAGCCGCGGGGACGGGCACCGGCGATCATCGCCGAGGCGCTCGGCCGCAAACTGGGCCGTACGGTCACGATCGACGAGATCGGCATGGCCAACGGCAAGAACCTCGCGTCCGGCGTCGGTCTCCAGTTCTCGCCGACGGTACTGGGGGCCATTGAGCAGGTGTGTGAACTGTGGCGCAGCGACGTGGGCCGCCGGGACTTCCTGTCCGGCTCCTCCGTCGCCGCGTCCGCGCTGGTCGAGCCCAGCCGCGACTGGCTGATCTCGTCGCCGGACTCGCAGGTGGCGCGCTCGGCGGGGCCGCGCGTGGGGCCCTCCGACGTGGCGGCCGTGAAGGCCATGACCCAGGCGCTCGTGGAGCTTGATCACCAGTACGGCAGCGGGCATGTGCGCCCGGTCGTCGTGCACTACCTCAACAGCGTCGTCTCCGGGCTGCTGGCCGGCTCCTACCGGGAGGCGATCGGGCGGGAACTCTTCGCCGCCGTCGCGCGGTTGACCGAGCTCGCCGGGTACATGGCCGTCGACACCGGGCAACCGGGGCTCGCCCAGCGCTACTACATCCAGGCGCTGCGCCTCGCGCAGGCCGCGGGCGACCGGGGGTACGGCGGGTATGTGCTGGCCGCCTCCATGAGCCATCTCGCCGCGCAACTCGGGAACCCGCGGGAGATCGCGCAGTTGGCGCGGGCGGCGCAGGAGGGGGCGCGGGGGCGCGTGACCCCGCGCGCGGAGTCCATGTTCCATGCGGCCGAGGCGCGCGGGCATGCCCTGATGGGCGATGCCCGGGCCGCCCAGGCGGCGTCCGGACGCGCCGTGACCGCGCTGGAGTCGGCGGACGCGCAGTCCGGCGACGACCCGGCGTGGATCGCGCACTTCGACGAGGCCTATCTCGCCGACGAGTTGGCGCACTGCCACCGCGACCTCGGCCAGGCCGAGGCGGCGGCGCGGTCCGCTCAGGAGTCGCTGGCCGGGCTTCCGGAGACGAAGGCGCGGCGCCGGGCCATCGGTTATGTGTTGCTCGCCACAGCGCAGGTGCAGAAGCGCGAGATCGAACAGGCCTGCCACACCGGGCTGCAGGCCGTCGAGCTCCTGGAGACCCTGCGGTCCAACCGGGGCGCCGAGTATCTGGAGGACTTCCAGCAGCGCCTGGAGCCGTTCCGGGACGAGCCGGTGGTCAGGGAGTTCGGGGCGCGGCTGGACCTTCAGGCGGCCGCGTGAAACCTCGGGGTACCGGGGCGTGAACGACAGGGAAATGAAGGTGCCGGTGGCGGAAGGGGGCCGTATATAGGGGGTGGGGGACCGAGGTGTTAGCGCGGTCACAGGGACGCAGGTCACGTCCTGGGCTGCGTAGCACCGGGATCGGCGGAGCCGGTAGCGTGAGCCGACGATTCACAAGGTCCCCCATTAGTAGGAGTCCCGGTGACGCAGAGTGGACGGGGCGAGGAGCCCTCGGCGCGGCCCGCGCACGAAGGCATCGTGCTGCCCTCCGACGGCGGTGAGCCGTTGCTGCCGGGCATGACCGGCGGGCAGGACGGCCGGCCGACGTCGGTACCGGCCACGCCGCCGACCACACCCCCGCCCTCGGCGCCGCCCGGCGGCCAGGCGTGGGGCACCCCTTGGGGACCCGACCAGAACCCGCCCGCGCCGCCGGCCGCACCGGGCCAGTCCTGGGGCGGGCAGCCCGGCCAGTCCTGGGGCGGGCAGCAGGAACAGCAGTACCAGTCCCCGCCGCCGGCCCAGTGGGGCACGACACCGGACGCCACCGGTACGCCGACGCCGTCGCCGTACGGCCATGGCGCCCCGTCCGGATCACCGACGCCCGCGCCGCAGCCGACGTATGGACAGGGCGGCGTGCCGTCGGCACCGCTGCCGGCCGAGGGGCAGTACGGGCAGGGGTGTGCGCTTCCGCCCGAGGGGCAGCAGTACGGGCAGGGCGGTGGGCGGCTGCCGCAGCAGGGCCAGCAGGGCCTGGAGGGTGCGCTGCCGACCGCCGGTGCGGGGGGTTACGGGGCCCCGGGGTCCGGTGGACCTCTGCCGCCGCCCGTCGCCTCCGGCGGGGCTCAGCCGCCTGTCGGTGCGGGTGGTTACGGCGCTCCCGGCTCCGGCGCACACCTGCCGTCCCCCGCCTCCAGTACAGCTCAGTCGCCCGCCGGTGCGGAGGGCTACGGTGCTTCCCTACCGTCCCCCGCCCCCGGTGCGGCCCAGCCGCCCGGCGGTGTCGGTGGGTTCGGGGCGCCGCTGCCGCACGCCGATGAGGGGGCCACTCAGTACATACCGCCGGTCGTCGGCGGCGACGAGCAGGCCACCCGTTACATACCGCCCGTCGCCGACGAGGGGGCGACGCAGTACATACCGCCGGTCGGACCGGGGGCGCTGCCGCCCGAGGTGTCCAGCGAGAACACGCAGTTCCTGGGGCGGTCCCGGCAGGCGGGCGGCGCGGGACCGATGCCGCCGGTCTCCGGCAGCGACGCCGACGCCACCCAGTACATCCCGCCCGTGACCGGGCAGCCGGGCGCGGCTCCGCAGCCGGGGCGGCAGCCGCTCTCCGACTTCGACAGCCTCTTCCGCAGCGAGCCGGGCGGCGAGCCCCCGGCCCAGGCCACCCAGCAGTTGCCGCGCTTCCAGCAGCCCCAGCCGCAGCACAACCCGCACGAGCAGGGGTACTTCCCGCCCGGCGGCCCGCACGGCCCCGGTCCCGGCCCCGGTGACGACGACGGCCGGGGCGGTCGCGGCGGCCGTACCGGATCGCGGGTGCCGCTCATCGCCGCCGTCGGCGTCGGTATCGCCGTCCTCGGCATCGGCGCGGGCGCGCTGCTCGCCGGTGGGGGCGGGGACGAGCAGAAGAGCGACGACAACAAACCCGTGTCCGCGACGGCCCCGGTGACCGAGGGCTCCCCCTCGCCGTCCGCCGACGCGGCCGAGCAGCAGGCGACGGCGCTGGACAAGCTGCTGGCCGACAGCGGCGACAGCCGTACCACGGTGATCAACGCGGTCGCCGATGTGAAGTCCTGCGACAACCTTGCCAAGGCCGCCCAGGACCTGCGCGCCGCGGCCAAGCAGCGCAGCCGGCTGGTCACCGACCTGTCCAAGCTCTCCGTCGATCAGCTCCCGAACCACACCGCGCTGACGACCGCGCTGACCAAAGCGTGGCAGGCGTCGGCGTCCGCCGACAACCACTACGCGGCGTGGGCGGACCAGGTGGCGGCCAAGAAGGGAAAGCTCTGCAAGGAGGGCCAGGCCCGCTCCACCAGCCAGACCCGGGCCGGTAACCGCGCCAGCGGCACCGCCAGCGAGCAGAAGAAGACGGCCGCCGGGCTGTGGAACTCGATCGCCGAGAAGTACGGCCTCACACAGCGGCAGCCGACCCAGCTCTAGTGCCGGTCAGTTCAGTTTGGCGCCCTCGAGCGTCTTCGTCACGTCGATGAAGCCCTTGCGGGCGGCCACCAGCCGGCCGTCCCGGACGACCTGGAGGGACACCGCGCGGTTGACCAGACGGGGGTAGCCGACGGAGGCCAGGACGTCCTGGAACTTCCACCGCAGGGTGGGTGTGAGCCCGCCCGTGGAGACCTTCAGGCCGCTGTTCAGGGCGCTGCGCACGGTGTCGGCGCTCACCTCGCCGTCGCCGAGCGACTCCACGACCTTCTTGAACACCGTGTAGGCGATCCACGTGGTCTGCACGCCGGCGTCCGCGGGGTCGATGCGGTTGTCGCCGAAGGCCTGCTCGCTGATCACCTTCTTCATCGGGTCCCAGCGCGGATCGCTCGCGACGGGGTACCAGCCGGTGATGTACGAACCGTCGTACGTCGAGGCCCCGCCGGTCGAGTTGATCACGGTCTGGTCGACGTTGCCGAGGACGGTCGCGGTGCGCACGTCCGGGTACTCCTCGCGGGCCCGGCGGAAGGAGTCCATGAAGGTGCTGGTGCGGTCGCCGAGGGCGGGCACCACACAGCCTGCGTTCGACGGGTTCGTGGTGGAGTACTCCAGCGCCCGCACCGACTGGCGCGCGTACTCGGTGGCCCTCTCGTCGGCGAGCTGGTTGGCCGCGTCCGAGTGCCCGCCCGCCTTGAGGCCGGAGTTCAGCAGCGGCGGCAGTTCGTCGCCCGCGATGCTGTCGGGCCGTACCAGCGCGACCGGGCCGCAGTCGCGGGCCAGTTCCCTGCCGAGGCCGGCGAGGAGGGTGGGCTGGCCGCCGTTGACGGGATAGGAGAGCGGGCTGGTGAACTCGGCGTTGGTGACGCCGTAGCCGCCTATGTAGGGGATGCCCGCGCCCTCCAGCGAGGGCAGGAAGGTGTCGCCGTACTGGCTGTAGGAGCCGACGACAGCGACGACGTCCTCGTCGATCGCGCGGTCGGCGCACTTCGCCGCGGCCACGCTGTCGTTGCGGTCGTTGCAGGTGAGGACCTTCAGCTTGCGGCCGCCGATGCCGCCCTGGGCGTTGACCCAGCGGGCGTAGGCCTGGGCGAAGGCCGGCATTCCGGGCTTGTTGGTCGCCTTGGTGTCCTGTGGCGCCCAGGTCATGACGGTGATCGTGTCACCCCCGGAACCCCCCGTGGTACCGGGGATGACACCACACCCGACGGCGAGCGACGCACACGCCACCAGCGCTGCCGCCGCCCGAGCGGTCGCTTTGACGGGCCGGTCGGTGATCGTGGGGAAGTGAGGACTGCGCATGTGGGGCCTGCCGGTCATGGTCCAGCACGATTCCGCCACACAACAAACCCGGGCGTGACCCATGGTTATCGACGGGTGACCGGAAGGTGAATTGCAGGGGTCCGCGATGCGCGCGTGGAGGGGAACGTACGATCGATGACCGTGCAAGGTTCGGATAGCTCTTCCCGTCGCGGCCGTCGCTCATCCACCATGGGCGGCATGCCACTCAACGACATGCCGTGGTGGCGCTGGCGCAGCAATGTGCGCTCCGCGCTGCACATGCTCTCCGACCAGGTCTTCCAGCGGGACGTCTGGCTCGCCGGCGTGGACGGGTACGGCGACGTGACCGACGCCGTCTACCGCCTGGTCGAGGACACCTGGCTGGACAACTGGTCCGCCGAGAAGTACGTCGGCACGATATTCCGGGACTCGCAGGAGGCGGCGCTCGTCGACACCGCCGTGCTGCGGGTGCTGCGGATCATGCACCAGGTCGGTCCGGACGCGCCGGTCTCCGCCTACCTCGACCACCAGGGGTGGCCGGAGGCGGTGCGGGCGGCGCGGGACGCGCACGTCCGGATGGCCATGGCCGACGGCGAGGACCCGGACGCCGCGCCGCGCACGCTCGAGGTGCTGGCGATCATGACCCGGTCCGCGTAACGGAACGGCTGCCCGCCGGAGGGCCCGGATATGGGACCCTGTGCTGCATGAACGAGCAGTCCACCCGAGCCGCGGTCCCCGCCGACCAGTACGTCCTCATCCTGTCCTGCCCCGACAAGCAGGGCATCGTGCACGCCGTGTCGAGCTACCTCTTCATGACCGGCTGCAACATCGAGGACAGCCAGCAGTTCGGCGACCACGACACGGGACTGTTCTTCATGCGCGTCCACTTCTCGGCGGAGGCGCCGGTGACGCTGGACAAGCTGCGGGCGAGCTTCGCGGCGATCGGGGACTCCTTCCAGATGGACTGGCAGATCCATCGGGCCGAGGAGAAGATGCGGGTCGTGCTGATGGTCAGCAAGTTCGGGCACTGCCTGAACGACCTGTTGTTCCGCGCCAGGATCGGGGCGCTTCCTGTGGAGATCGCCGCCGTGGTGTCCAACCACACCGACTTCGCCGAACTCGTGGGGTCGTACGACATCCCCTTCCACCACATCCCGGTGACCAAGGACAACAAGCCGGAGGCGGAGGCGCGGCTGCTGGAGATCGTGCGGGAGCGGGATGTGGAGCTGGTCGTGCTGGCCCGCTACATGCAGGTGCTCTCCGACGATCTGTGCAAGCAGCTCAGCGGGCGGATCATCAACATCCACCACTCGTTCCTGCCGAGCTTCAAGGGTGCGAAGCCGTATCACCAGGCCCATGCGAGGGGCGTCAAGCTGATCGGCGCGACGGCGCACTATGTGACGGCGGATCTCGATGAAGGGCCGATCATCGAGCAGGAGGTCGAGCGGGTGGGGCACGACGTCACGCCGGACCAGCTCGTCGCGATCGGGCGGGATGTGGAGTGCCAGGCGCTGGCTCGGGCGGTGAAGTGGCATGCCGAGCGGAGGATTTTGCTGAACGGGCGGCGGACGGTCGTTTTCGCCTAGTAGCTCGGGTTCAGCAGCTTTGACGGCGGCTGCGGGTAGTCGGTGGCTTGTCGCGCAGTTCCCCGCGCCCCTTAAGTACGTGCAGTGGACGTACCTGTAGGGGCGCGGGGAACTGCGCGAGCAACCACAACCAACCCGCAGCCGCCGACGAATCCCCAACCATCCCCTACATCCGGCTCAGGCTCGCCGCCGCGAACAGTACGTCCCGGATCGCGGCCCGATCCCCGACCTGCCCCGCCGCCGCCTCCTCCGGCGGCACATGACCCGCCGCCAGTCGGCAGAACTCCGCGCCGTCCAGGGCCACATGCGCCACCTCGTGCTCGGCGGAGCCCACCGCCGCCGGGGAGTCCAGCGGGATCAGCCACTCTCCACCCCCCGACCCCTCGATCTCCAGCCGCAGGCTGCGGCCGGGCTCGCCCGCAGGGACAAGGTGCCGGCCTGCCGGCGGCGGTGCCGCCAGACCCGCGCGGCGGCGGGCCGACAGGACCGTGGGGAGCAGGCGGGCCGCCAGGTCGACCAACTGGTGCAGGTCGTTGCCGGACGGCGCCTCGTAGGGGTAGTCCACCGCCTCGGCGATGTCCTCCGCGTGCACCCAGCACTCGAAGGCGCGGTCCAGCATCGCGTCGTGCAGCGGCAGCTCGAAGTCGCCGTACGGGACGCAGAGCCCGCCGGTGCCGCCGCCCGTGAAGGACACCGTGCGGACCAGGTCGTGGCTCTGCTCCCGCCAGGGTGCGCGCACGGCGCGCGTCGGCGGGTAGTGCGAGGCCCGCCAGTACGCCTCCGTGCGCCCGGCGGGGGTCGGCCGGTCCGCGGCCACGTCGCCCATCGGGTCCGGGAGGCCCAGCGCGAGAGCCACCAGCCCGTCGACCGTCAGCAGATGCGCGATCACCCCGGCGACGGTCGTACGGCGGCTCGTCGGCTCGTCCTTGCGGAACCACCGCAGCCGCACGGGCGCGTGCCACTCGGCGTCCCCGAAGTCCTGGAGCAGCGCGTCGAGGCGGGCCGTCTCGGCGTCGTACGGCGCCGCCCACGCGGGCACCGGGATGCGCGGCGGGCGCCGCTCCAGGCAGCCGTCGAGGACGCGGGCGCGCAGCGACGGGTCGAGGTCGAGGCTCTCGGAGGGGTGCAGCAGGCCGACGGCCTCGCGCAGCCGGCGCGCCTCGTCGGCGCAGGAGCCGCAGTCGCCGAGGTGCTCCTCGACGGCCGCCGTCTCCTCCGGCGAGCAGGCGGCCAGCGCCCACGCGCCGAGGAGCGCCTTCAGGACACGGTGCTCCAGGACGAGCGGGGCGGGGCGCGGTGCCGGATCGGGCAGCGGGTGCCCGGTGTCCTCGACGGAGGCGCGGGGCAGGGGTATGCGGGGCGGCCGGTCGGGGCCGGGCTTCGGGGTGGGGTGCCGGTCGTCGCCGTTGCCGCTGTTCATGCCGTCGGGGCCGCGGGGGGTGTCCGCGGGGCCGGTCTCCTCACGGTCCTGGTGGTCCTGGTGATGCGCGTCGCCGTACGGCTTCTCATCCCCGTGGCCTGCCTCGCCGTACGGCTTCTCGTCCCCGTGACGTGCGTGATCGCCCGGCCCCTCGTGCTCGTCGTACGCCTCGTACCGCCCGGGCTCGTTCACACCGCACCCCCGTATCCCGGCGGCGCCCCGGGGGCCGTTCCGGCGTCGTGGGCCGTGGCCAGCAGTTGCAGGCCCAGGCGCAGCCGGCGGCGGGCCTCGTCCTCGGTGACGCCGAGGTCGGCGGCGGTCTGGCGGTAGTCGCGGCGCTGGAAATAGGCCAGCTCGAGCGCGGCGCGCAGCGGTGCGGGCATGGACTGGACGATGTAGTCGGCGCGGGCGGCGACCGAGGCGTGCCGCACCTTGCGCTCCAGCTCCTCCGTGCAGCCCTGGCCGGCCCGGGCGAGGGCGGCGGTCTCGGTGGCGCGCAGCCGCTGCACGGCGAGGCGGTGGGTCAGGGTGGCGACCCAGGAGCGCAGCGGGCCCTGCTTGGGGTCGTAGCTGTCCGGGTGCTCCCAGACGTGGGCGAAGACGTCGCGGGTGATGTGGTCGGCGGCTCGCTCGTCGCCCAGCACGGTGTGGGCGAGGCCGTGCACGAGGGAGGCGAAGCGGTCGTAGAGCTCGCCGAGCGCGGCCGCCTCGCCGCGTGCGAGCCGCTGCTGCATCTTGCGGTCCCAGCGGGGCGGTGCGTCCTTCTTCGCCATCTGGCCCCCCTCACTGGTCCGTCCTGTCCAGCGTGCGTCTGCCGTCCCCCCGAATGTAGTCGGCACGTCCGGCCGCGCACGCCCCTTCGTCGCAATGTGCGCCCCTTGGAGAGCCATGGCTGGTGACACACCTCGCACTCGTGATAGAGGACCCGGCCGGGCGTCGTTGCCGGGCGCCGTTCCCGCTCCGCTACCCGGTCACGGCATGATCAGACATGATCGAACAGGATCGAATGCGATGGAAACAAGCCTTTTCTGATCGGTGACCGTTTTCTGGAGGGTGTTTCAGGGAACAGCCGCTGGGCAGCCGCGCTGCAAGGAAGCGTAGGTGTGGCTTCCGTTTCAGCGAGCGAGGGGCATGGTGGTGACGTTCAAAGTGACCGGCGGCGAGCGGGGCGACTGGGCCGTGCTCCAGGTGTCGGGTGAGCTGGATCTGGTGACCTCGCCGGGGTTGCGTCAGCACATTCACGACGTGGTGGCCGAGGGACGGCACAGCCTCGTCCTCGACCTCTCCGAGGTCATGTTCTGCGACTCCAGCGGCGTCGGCGTCCTCATCGCCGCCCGCCGTCTGATCCGCTCCTGCCAGGGCAGCCTGCGGCTGATACTCCCGGCCCAGGGCGCGGCGGAGGGGTCGCACGTCAACCGGGTCCTGGGCGCGCTGGGGGTACGCCGGCTGTTCGACGTCCACCCGGACCTGGCGACGGCGGTCGCGGACGAGGCCGACCCGCTGTCGGCCTGATCCGAACCGAGCGGACCCGTCCGGCGACCGGTTCGCTACGTCGTTCACGTCGTTCACATTGTTGTCCCGAAATTCCCCCGGTCTTGGCACAACCGCCGCTTTTCCGCGCCCGGAGGGCCCCGCGCGTCGTACGCTCCCGTGGCAGACGCACCCCACGACGTAAGGCGGCCCGACAAGACATGGTCAGCAGCGAGTACGAGCGCAGGATCGCGGCCCGGTTCGCCACCTTCGACCAGGACGGCAACGGCTACATCGACCGTGAGGACTTCAGCGCGGCGGCCAAGGCGCTGCTCGCGGAGTTCGGCACCACCGCCCGCTCCGACAAGGGCCAGGCCCTCTACATCGGCGCGGAGGCGTTCTGGCAGGGCATGGCCGGGATCGCGGACCGGGACGGCGACCAGCGGATCACCCGCGAGGAGTTCGTCAACGGCGCGGTCAAGCGGCTGCGCGACAACCCGGACCGGTTCGCCGAGATCGCCCGCCCCTTCCTGCACGCCGCCCTCGCCGTGGCCGACTCCGACGGCGACGGAGCCGCCACCGTCACCGACACCGCGCGCGTGCTGGTCTGCCTCGGAGTGCGGCAGGACATCGCGCAGGCGGCCGCCGGCACGCTCGACACGGACGGCGACGGCAAGGTGGCGGAGGGCGAGATCGTGACGGCGTTCGCCCGCTACTTCACCGTTCCCGAGTGATCCTCAGCCCGTTTCCGAGAACCGCTCCCTGAGCTTGTACTTGAGCACCTTGCGCAGGGTCTCGTTGCGCGGAAGGGCGTCCACCACCTCCAGTTGCTCCGGCAGCTTGTGGGTCGACAGCCCTTCCCCGCGCAGATACGACGTCACGGCCCGAAGCGTGAGCGGCCCGGCCCCGGCCGGCTGCTCCACGACCGCGCAGACCCGTTCCCCGCGCTCGGCGTCCGGCAGCCCGATCACGGCGACGTCCCCCACCGCCGGATGCCGGTGCAGCAGATCCTCGATCTCCTTGGCCGAGATGTTCTCGCCCTTGCGGATGATCACGTCCTTCAGGCGGCCGGTCAGCACCAGATGACCGCGGTCCGTCAGATGTCCGAGGTCGCCGGTGCGCAGGAAACCTTCGTCGTCGAAGGCCGCCGCCGTCTGCGCCGGGTCCAGATACCCCCGGCACACCGCCTCCCCGCGCAGCCGCACCTCCCCCTCGACTATCCGTATCTCCATCCCCTCCGGGGGCCGCCCCTCCGTCGTCGCCAGGTTCTGTGCCGTGTCGTCCGGCGCGCCCATGGTGATCATCGGCACCTCGGTCATGCCGTAGCCGTGCGTGAGCTGCACCCCCATCTCGCGCACCACCGCGTGATAAACCTCCGGCGGCTTCGGCGCCCCGCCGCCCGCCAGCAGCCGCAGCGAGGGCACAACCTTTCCGCCACCCGAGTGCTTGCGCTGCTCCGCCAGGAACATCGAGTAGAACGCCGTCGACCCGCCCGCGATCGTCACCCCGTGCCGGCGGAAGCCCGCCAGCGCGTCCGGCAGCGCGAAATGCTCGAACAGCACGGCGGGGAAGCCGTACAGCAGCACCATCACCAGGTAGTCGGGGCCGCCTATGTGGGCGTAGGGAAAGGCGATCGAGCCGACGTCGGCGGGGGTCGGGCGCAGGGCGTGCCCCAGGCAGGAGCCGCCTGCGATCAGTGAGCGGTCGGTGTGCAGGACGCCCTTGGGGTCGGACGTCGTCCCCGAGGTCCAGTAGATCCAGCGCACCGAGGTGCCCTCGACGGGCGGCGGGGGCAGGATCGACGGATCGCCGTCGGGCAGGGTGTCGTACGCCTCGAAGATCCCCTTCGCGCCCAGTCGTCGCGCCATCTCCGCGTGGTCGAAGCCCCGCCACACGCCCGGCACCGCGAAGAACTCCGCCTTCGACTCCCGCAGCGCGAAGCCGACTTCGCGGTCCCGGTAGAACGGGATGACCGGCGACTGCACGGCACCGAGGCGGGCCAGCGCGAAGGACAGCAGCGCCGTCTCGATGCGGGTGGGCAACTGCCAGGCGACGACCGTGCCGGGGCGTACGCCCATGTCGTACAGGCCGGCCGCGACGCGCTCGGCACGCGTGCGCAGTTGACCGAAGGACAGGGAGCGCTCGTCCTGGAGGAGGACCGGACGGTCGGGGGTGCGCTCGGCGCGGTCGGCGAGCAGGTCCCAGAGGGTGCGGGAGGAACTCAGGGCGTGCGCGGTGTCGTTCACGACAACCCCCAATGGCTGACGGTGTGTCAGATCGTGCGGAGAGCGTAGGGCCCGGTGCCTTGTCGGTCCAGGGGTGCGGGGCTAGCCTGCGAGTAAATCTGACGGATCGTCAGGCAGGTGGTGGATGGACCTCACGTACACGCCGCAACAGGAGGAATTCCGGGCGAAGCTGCGGGAGTGGCTGGCCAAGGCGCTCCCCACCCTGCCGCCCAAGCCGTCCCCCGACGACTGGCCGGGCCGCCGCGCCTACGACCTCGGCTGGCAGCGGATGCTCTACGACGCCGGGTACGGGGACGTCCACTGGGACGGCTCGCCGAGCGTCCGCCTGATCTTCCTGGAGGAGACCGAGAAGGCGGGCGCGCCCTATGTGGGCGCCGGCTTCGTCGGCCTGCTGCACGCGGGGCCGACCATCGCCGCCGAGGGCACCGACGGGCAGCGGGCGCGCTGGCTGCCGCCGATCCTGCGCGGCGAGGAGGTCTGGTGCCAGGGCTTCAGCGAACCGGACGCCGGATCCGACCTCGCGGCGCTGCGCACGCGCGCGCGTAGGGACGGCGACGACTATGTGGTGAGCGGGTCCAAGATCTGGACCTCCCACGCCGAAGTGGCCGACTGGTGCGAGCTGTTGGTGCGCACCGACCCCGACGCCCCCAAGCACCGGGGGATCACCTGGCTGGCGATGCCCATGGACGCGCCGGGCATCACCGTACGGCCGCTGAAGACCCTCGCCGGATCCGCCGAGTTCGCCGAGGTGTTCCTCGACGAGGTGCGGGTGCCGGTGGCCAACCGGGTCGGGGACGAGAACGACGGCTGGCGCGTGACGATGGTGACCCTGTCCTTCGAGCGCGGTACGGCCTTCGTGGGCGAGGTCGTCGCCTGCCGCCGCGTGCTGCGCGAACTCGCCGCCGAAGCCCGCGGAAACGGCCGCTGGGGCGACCCCGCGCTACGGCGGAGGCTGGGGCGGCTCAACGCCGAGTTCCGGGCGCTGTGGCGGCTGACGCAGTGGAACGTGAGCGAGGCGGAAGCCGTGGGCGGCGTGCCCGGGGTCGGGGGTTCGGTTTTCAAACTGAGGTATTCGCACGCCCGCCAGGAGCTCTACGACACCGCCGCCGACGTCCTGGGGCCGGCCTCGCTCGACCTCGACCGCCCATGGACGCTCGACCGCCTGTCCTCGCTGTCGTACACCATCGCCGCCGGCACCTCGCAGATCCAGCGGAACATCGTGGCCGAGCGGATCCTCGGGCTGCCGAAAGGGCGGTGACGCATGCGTTTCCAACTGACCGAGGACCAGCGGGCGTTGCGTGACGGCGTACGGGAGCTGCTGACGCGGCGCTTCGGCCCCGAGGCGCTGCGGGCCGCCGTCGACGAGCCCGGCCGCCTGGACCGGGCGCTGTGGCGGGAGCTGGGCGCGGCCGGGTTCTTCGCGCTGCGACTGCCGGAGGGGCGGGGCGGCGTCGGACTGGGGCTGCCCGAGGCGGTGTTGGCCTTCGAGGAGGCGGGCCGGGCACTGCTGCCGGGGCCGCTGGTGGCCACCCATCTCGCGGCGGGGGACGTGCCGGGCGCGGCCGACGGGGAGACGGTCGTGGCCGACGTCGGCGGATGCGGGCTGGTGGAGTGGCTGGCGGAGGCGGACGTCGTACGAGGGGAGGCGGCAGGGGCCGTACCGCTGAGGTCGGTCGATCCGCTGACGCCCCTGCACCGGGTGCCCGCGGCCGCCGACGTCGACCCCGCCGCCGTACTCCTCACCGCCGCCGAACAACTGGGCAGCGCCACACGCGTGTGCGAGCTGGCCGCGCAACACGCCCGGACCCGCGAGCAGTTCGGGCGGCCGATCGGGGCGTTCCAGGCGGTGCAGCATCTGTGCGCGGAGATGCTGGTGCGCACGGAGACGGCCCGCGCCGCCGTGTACGCGGCGGCCGTCACGGCCGACCCGGCCGACATCGACACCGCGCGGCTGCTCGCCGACGAGGCCGCGGTGCGCGGCGCCCGCGACTGCCTCCAGGTGCACGGCGGCATGGGATTCACCTGGGAGTTCGAGCTCCATCTGCATCTGAAGCGCACATGGGTGCGGACGTACCGTACGGGCTTGGCTACGGAAAGTGAGGAGCGGATGGCGGTCGAGCTTCTCGCCGAGCCGGTCTGATTCGCCTCTGGTCTGCGGCGTCTCCGACGGCCTCCGCGCGGATGTCGCGGATTGTGGCATACCGGAATTACGGAGCGTTGATATCGGGTTGTGTCCTACGCGTGACTCGTCACGGCCTGGAGTCGGCGGTCCGCTCCGGTACCTTGTGTGGGATGCGAGTGGTTCCGAGCACGAGCCATGCCGGAGTGGCCCTTGAGGCGGCTCCGGATCCGGCGGTGCGCGCCGTTGCTCGCAAGGCGGGAGGGCGGTCCGTCCCCGCCTGTTCGACTCCCCGCGACAAGCGTCGCACAGTATGCCGCACGGGTACTCCTTCACGCTGGAATATGCCCGAAGCGCTTGTTGGGGTGACTGTACGTCAACCATGCTGTCAGCCAAGGGATTCACGTTCCGTGACCCTGGCTTTGGCCATTGTTCTGGCCATGAAAAAAATGGCTAGGATCGTGGCCCTCGTGAGGCGCGGGGTCAAGTGTCCGCCGGTTCGGATGGTGTGAGCGGTGCAGGTGCTTCAAGTGCTGGAGATCCGGCCCGACCCCGCTGAGGTGGGGCGAGCCCGGCGGTGGGCCCGCTCGCGGCTCGCCGGGTCCGGGATAGGTGCCGACGAGCCGCTCGCCGAGACGCTGATCCTGCTCGTCTCCGAACTGGTCACCAACGCCGTGGTGCACACCGGCTGTCCGGCCGTGGTGCGGCTGTCCCTGCCGGGAGCGGCCCAGGACGACACCACCGTTCGCCTCGAGGTGGCCGACCGCAGCGGCCGCGCGCCCGTGCCCCGGTGTGTCGACGGCGACGCCACGGGCGGTCGCGGACTCGCCCTCGTCGACGGACTCGCGGACCGCTGGGGCTGGTGCTCCGAGGGCGCCGGCAAGCGGATCTGGTGCGAACTGGACCGCGGCGCGCAGTCGGCGGGCGCCGCCGCCTACGGGAGCGGGGCCTCGGCCTACGAAGGGCTCGCGTACGAGGCGGTGTGACGGCGCACGGCGCGGCATTTGCGCCGGACCCGGTGCACGGTTGCAGAAAGCGCTGTCCCGTTCAGGCCGGTAAGTGTCGGTGCGCCCGTGCATGCTCCCGTGCGCGGCTCCCGTAAATAGGGCGTAAGTAACAAATCTCCGAGTGGGTGTTGACGCGGCGTGTCCGGTTGATCACGCTTGTGCTCAGCGATTCGCCGCGAGGGGACGACGAGGACTTCGGTGACGGAAGCCCTCGCCGAGCGTGGGTCGTGATTCGGCGTCGGTCCCTCCCAGGGGCAGGAGAGGTCGGGAGGGTACGCCGGAGTCGGATGGCGGCGCGCGGCGACGTGCTCGGGGCGGATGGGGCGCCTCCCCGATCGGGCGTGGCCGACAGCTGGGGGAGCCGCGCCGCCAGCCGACCTCATGGGCCCCGGGCATCGGGGTGTTGGCGGCGTGCCGGAGCGTCAGAGCACGGCCACCGGCGCGACGGGAGTCCCCGTGCCGCCGACGAAGGGCTCGGGCATCGCCGACAGCAGGAACGCGTAGCGGCCCTCTTCTCCACAGGCTGTGGACAACTCTTCGAGATTCCAGTTCTGCCCCTGGAGCATCCCCATCTCCACCAGGTCGAGCGCGTGCACCGGCAGCCACAGATCCTCGGTCTCGGGCGGAAATATCTCAAAGGTGAGGGTGTCGTTCGCGACGGCCGCCACATCGCGCGCGTGGAACCACTCCGGAGTGCGGATCGACAGACCGGGCGAGGGATAGCCGTACGCGTGCTTGTCCCCGGCGAGATAGACCTGGATCTGCCCCGTGCGTACGAGCACGATGTCACCGGCACGCACGCGCGTGCCCGCGAGTTCCTCCGCCGCCTCCAGGTCGTCCGGGGTGACCGCGTGCCCCCCGTCCAGCCGGGCGACGCCACGCGCGCGTGCCACGTCCAGCAGCACCCCGCGCGAGACGATGTGCCGCGCCTTGTCGATGCCGCTGAACTCGGCGCCGCCGTGCGCGGTGATGGTGTCGGCCGGTCGGCCGTTGTAGAGCCTGCCCGAGTGCGAGACATGGGTGAGCGCGTCCCAGTGGGTGGCCGCCTGCAGCCCCATGGTCACCGCGTCGTCGCTGCACGCGACGGTTCCCGGCCCGAAGAGCTCCTGGTTGATCTGCACCATGGCGTGCAGCGGATTGACGCGCCCGGGGATCATCCCGGTCTGCACGCCGTCTTGCTGTAGCGGCAGGGCGAGCGGGACGCGACGGCCGGTGCGGACACAGGCGGCCGCCTCGCGGACGACCTCGTCGGTGACCAGGTTCAGGGTGCCGATCTCGTCATCGGAACCCCAACGGCCCCAGTTGTTCACGCGCTTGGCGATCTCGTGGAACGCGGCCGGCAGTGACATCGGTCCTCCCCGGGGGCTTGTCTCCGCGTATCTGACGGGTCGTAGAATCTGAGGAGAATCTAACGGACCGTCAGAAACTGCGGGAAGGGGCCGGGGCGTGGGGAACTTCTTGGCAGGCAAGGTCGTCGCCGTGACGGGTGCCGGGCGGGGGATCGGGCGGGCGGTGGCGCGCGCGGCCGCCGCCGAAGGGGCGCGGGTCGTCGTCAACGACTACGGCGTCTCCATGGACGGCGCCTCGCCCACCAGCGAGGTCGCCGAAGCCGTCGTCAAGGAGATCGAGGCGGCGGGCGGGGAGGCGGTGGCCGTGGCCGACGACATCTCCACGATGGCGGGCGGGCAGCGGGTCGTGGATACGGCGGTGTCGGCCTACGGGCGCATCGACGGGGTCGTGTGCGTCGCCGGGATCCTGCGCGAGCGGATGCTGTTCAACATGACCGAGCAGGAGTGGGATCCGGTGGTCGCCACTCATCTGAAGGGGACGTTCACCGTGTTCCGGGCGGCGTCGGCCGTGATGCGCAGGCAGCGGGCGGGGACGTTGATCGGGTTCACGAGCGGGAATCATCAAGGGTCGGTGTCGCAGGCGAATTACAGCGCGGCGAAGGGCGGGATCATCTCACTCGTGCGGAGCGCTGCGCTGGGCCTGCACAAGTACGGGGTGACCGCGAATGCCGTCGCGCCGGTCGCTCGTACGCGGATGTCGGCCAACGTGCCCATGGAGCTGGCGGAGATCGGGGAGCCGGAGGATGTGGCGGCCCTGGTGGTGTATCTGCTGTCCGACGCGGCTCGGGAGCAGGGGGTCACGGGGCAGGTGTACACCGTCGCGGGGCCGAAGATCGCGGTGTGGGCGCAGCCTCGGGAGCTGCGTTCTGTGTATGCCGACGGTTCCTGGACGGCTGAGCGGATCGCGGAGTGTTTGCCGGGGTCTGTGGGGGTGGATCCGATGCCGATGCTGGGGCGGGTGGAGGCGATGGAGAGGGCGGCGCGGGAGGGGTCGCGGCCTAACGCCTAAGAGCTCGGGGGGTGTTCTGGGAGGGCGGCCGCGGGTTGTTTGGGGCTGGTCGCGCCCACGCGGCGGAGCCGCATATTGACACAGCCCCGCGCCCCTGAGGTGGGGATTCTGACCGTCGCTTTTGGAGGTCGCCGTGGACTTTGGGTTCACCGCCGAGGATGAGGCTTTCCGCAGGGAAGCTCGGGATTGGCTCTCCGGGCATGTCGAAGGGGCGTCGGACCGTCGTACCTGGGAACGGACCCTCGGGAAAGCCGGGTGGATCGGGATCGGGTGGGGTTCGGGCGGGTACGGGAACCGGAGCGTCACCCTCACTCAGCAGGTGGTGTGGGCCGAGGAGTACGCGCGGTCGGGGGCGCCGGCGCGGTCGGGGCACATCGGGGAGAATCTGCTGGCGCCGACCCTGCTCGCGCATGGGAGCGCGGAGCAGAAGGCCAGGTTTCTTCCGCCCGTTGCCCTCGGTGAGGAGCTGTGGTGTCAGGGGTACAGCGAGCCCGGGGCGGGGTCGGACCTCGCGGGGGTTCGTACCAAGGCCGAGCGCGGGCCGGACGGGACGTACCGGGTCACCGGTCAGAAGATCTGGACCTCCCTCGCGCATGAGGCCGACTGGTGTTTCGTGCTGGCGCGCACCGAGGCGGAGTCGCGTCGTCATCATGGCCTGAGCTTTCTGCTCGTTCCGATGGATCAGCCGGGGCGTATCGAGGTGCGGCCGATTCGGCAGCTGACCGGGACCAGCGACTTCAACGAGGTGTTCTTCGACGGCGCACAGGCGCGCGCGGAGCATGTCGTCGGCGGCGAGGGCGCGGGGTGGAAGGTCGCGATGAGTCTGCTCGGGTTCGAGCGGGGGGTGTCGACCCTTGCCCAGCAGATCGGCTTCGCGGGGGAGTTGGGGCGGG
Source organism: Streptomyces sp. UG1 (assembly GCF_049974585.1). Classification (NCBI taxonomy): domain Bacteria; kingdom Bacillati; phylum Actinomycetota; class Actinomycetes; order Kitasatosporales; family Streptomycetaceae; genus Streptomyces; species Streptomyces sp. UG1. Next base: position 123,312 of record NZ_JBNGGG010000035.1, read on the forward strand.
TCGTGGCGGACGCGGTGCGCTCCGGTGCCGTGCGGGATCCGGTCGTACGGGAGCGGCTGGTGCGGCAGTGGGCCGAGTTGCGGGTGATGCGGTGGAACGCGCTGCGCACGCTGGGGCGAGCCGGGGACGCGGGGGCGCCCAGTGTGGCCAAGCTGCTGTGGGCCGGCTGGCATCAGCGGCTCGGGGAGCTGGCGATGCAGGTGCGGGGGGCCGGGGCGAGCGTGGGGCCGCGGGAGTGGGCGCCCTCGTCACCGTATGAACTCGACGCCCTGCAGCATCTGTTCCTCTTCTCCCGTGCCGACACGATCTACGGGGGCTCTGACCAGGTTCAGCGCACGATCATCGCCGAGCGGGTGCTCGGCCTGCCCAGGGAGCCCAAGGGGGTCGTCTGATGCGCGCAGTGATGTACGACGGCAAGCGGGTCGAGGTCGTGGACGATCTGGAGGTGCGGGACCCGGGGCCCGGTGAGGTGCTGGTGGCCATCTCGGCGGCCGGGCTGTGTCACAGCGATCTGTCCGTGGTGGACGGGACCATACCCTTCCCTGTTCCTGTGGTGCTGGGCCATGAGGGCGCGGGTGTGGTGGAGGCGGTGGGTGTGGGGGTCACCCATGTCGAGCCCGGGGACCATGTGGCCCTGTCCACGCTGGCCAACTGTGGTGTGTGTGCCGAATGCGACCGTGGGCGGCCGACCATGTGCCGACAGGCCATAGGGCGGCCGGGGCGGCCGTTCCGGCGGGGTGAGCAGAAGGTGTTCCAGTTCGCGTCCAACTCCGCCTTCGCGGAACGGACCGTGGTGAAGGCCGTGCAGGCGGTTCGGATTCCGAGGGACATTCCGCTGTCGTCCGCCGCGCTGATCGGGTGCGGGGTGCTCACGGGTGTGGGCGCCGTGCTGAACCGGGCGCGGGTCGACCGCGGGGACCGGGTGGTCGTGATCGGCGCCGGCGGGATCGGGCTCAACGTCATCCAGGGGGCCCGGATCGCGGGGGCGCTGCGGATCGTGGCGGTGGACGCCAATCCGGCGAAGGAGGCGGTGGCACGGCAGTTCGGGGCGACGGACTTCCTGACGTCGGCGGAGGGGGTGCGCGAACTGCTGCCGACGGGGGCGGACCACGCCTTCGAGTGCGTGGGGCGGGTCGAGCTGATCCGGGCGGCCGTCGATCTGCTCGACCGGCATGGGCAGGCCGTACTGCTCGGGGTGCCGGCGGCCACGGCCGAGGCGTCCTTCCTCGTGTCCTCCATGTACCTGGACAAGTCGATCCTGGGCTGCCGGTACGGGTCTTCGAGGCCGCAGCGGGACATCGCGCTGTACGCCGAGCTGTATCGGGCCGGGCGGCTGCTGCTGGACGAGCTGGTGACGCAGACGTATCCGGTGGAGGACTTCGAGAAGGCGGTGGCGGATGCGGGGGCGGGGAAGGTGGCGCGGGGGGTGTTGACTTTCTGAGGGTGCTGGAGTTTCTCGTTGGCTCTGAGGCATCAGTTGCCCGGTGGCGGTCGCCGGTGCTCACGCCAGGAACTCGGCCAACAGGCGGTTGAGTTCGGCCGGTCGCTCGGTGGGGAGCGAGTGGTGGGAGGCGTCGGGCAGGGTGACGACGCCTGTCTCGGGCAGGAGCCGGCGTGCCGCGGCTGCCGCACGTCGCGCGTCGTGAGCCCGGCTGCGTTCTGCCAGGAGCACCAGGGCCGGAACGGTGCAGGCCCTCAGGTCCCGTGCCTTGGGGCGCCGCATGGCGACGACCTTCGATCGCCGGGCGCCCGCGGTGCTGTCCAGGAACGCCCGCCACACGGGGTCCTCGGGGTCGCGGCCGGTCTCCCACCGGTGGAAGGCCCGGATGCGCTCGGCGGTGGGCCGCAGGAGGGTCGGCAGCCCGTGCATGAGATAGCGCGGGCGCATGCCGGTGAAGCAGTTGGTCGGGTCGAGCAGCGCGAGCCTGCCGAGCCGTCGGGGCGCGTGCAGCGCGTAGTTCAGGGCGATCCAGGCGCCGTAGGAGTGGCCGCACAGGTGCGCCCCGTCCAGGCCCAGCTCGTCGAAGAGCGAGTCGAGCCATGCCACCAGGTCGCCGGCGCCCCGCAGCGGCGCCCCGTCGTGCACGCTGCGGCCGATGTCGCCGATCAGGTCGACGGCGTAGACCCGATGGGCGGCGGCCAGGTCCTTGACGTTGGCGAACCAGACCACCGAGGTCGCCCCGCCCCCGGGCAGCAGCACGACTGGAGCGCCGTCCTGCCGGCCGCAGATCTGGACGCGGGTGGTGCCGTAGGGGGAGGTCGGAACGTCGACGCTGTGCACGTCCGCGGGCCAGCGCCGCAGGACGGCGTCGTATGCCGCGTGGAAGACCGCCTCGTGATCCACGCTCCCGTCGTGATCCACGGTCCCGTCGTGATCCATGTTCCCGCCCCCGCCTATGATTGCTCGACTGTCGATAATCTCGACGATCGAGATATTACGGGAGCATGAGCATGGACGACCAGGACCCCGGCCTCCAACTGGTCCATCTGCTGCGGGCCGTCACCGTGGAACTGGACCTCTTCGCCGCCGGGTTCGCCGCCCGCAACGGCCTTCACGCCACGGATGTGCGCGCGCTGATCCACCTTCTGGACGCCCGTCGGGAGGGCGTGGACGCCACTCCTGGGTGGCTCGGACGGCAGTTGGGCGTGAACTCGGCGTCGACCACGGCCTTGGTCGACCGCCTGGAGCGGCTGGGGCTCGTGCGCCGGGAACGGGACACCCGCGACCGCCGACGGGTGCTGCTGGTCGTGCGGGACGAGGCCGTCACCCTGGGCTGGTCGTTCTTCGGGCCGCTGATCGAGGAGATGGTCGCCGAGATGCGGTCCTTCGACGAGGGCGAGCTGGCCACGGTGCGCCGGTTCCTGCTGGCGATGCGCGATGTCTCCGCGGCGCGGCGCGCAGGGAATCAGCCGACCGACGAGCAGGGCGAGGGGCAGGAGGATCGGGGGCACTGAGCATCCCATCGGAGTACCCGATCAACGGTCCCGCAGATCATTCACCCTTCACAGGCCGTACCGATCTTCCTACGTGTCGTTAGTTCAGAGTGCTCCGGCCGGTACAGCCGGACAACCGATCCAGCGAAAGGAAACCGACACAGATGTACGGCACGCGGCGCACGGCGGTAGTGGCCTCGATCGTGGGGATGCTCATGGCTGTTCCCGCCGGTATGGCCACGGCCGATGCCGGTGACGGCGACGCGGGGGCGGGCGGTGTGCTGTCCAACCTCTCCGGCCGGAACTCCTCCGGCCACGCCAACCTCTGCGGGGCGGGCAAGGTGGCGCTCTTCAAGGAGCGCACGTGTGTGACCGAGGACGACGGCAAGGGGGGCGGCGACCAGGCGGGCCCCAGCGGCGGCGTCCTGTCCAACCTGCTCTTCGCCCGGAACGCCTCGGGACACAGCAACAACTGCGGCAACGAGACGGTGGCCGTGTTCAGCCAGACCACCTGCGTCACTGTCGACCGCTCCGGCCGCTGAGCAGCCACACCAGCGATGAGAGGGGTCACGATGTCGTCGACTTCCTTGTGTGTGGGCGTAGTTGCGCCGTTGACGGGCCGACTGGCTCCTCTCGGGTCACCGTTGTCGTACGTTCTGCGCAGGCTCGCACCCCGGCTCGCGCACGTGCGCAACGGTGGCCGCCGCCACGACGTGACCATCGCCGTGCGCGACAGCCGTTCGGATCCTGACGCGGCCCGGCAGGCCGTGCGCGACCTGGCCGACGCCGACGGCGCGAACGTCGTGCTCACCATGGCCGGCACCCGGGTCCTGCCCGCCGTCACCAACGCCTGCGAAGCGGCCCGGGTCCCTTGTGCGTCGACGACGTTCCCCTGGCAGGCGTACATCCACACACGCGGCGCCGGGCCCGGGCACCGTTTCCGGTGGACGTACCACTTCGCGTGGGGCCTGGACGACATCGCGGCCGTCTTCGCCGACCTGTGGGAGCTTGTCGACGGGCGGGGCGCCGTCGGGTGCCTCTGGAACGACGACCTGCAGGGCGGCCTGCTGCGTCACGACCGGTACGGCTTCGCCCCGGTGACGTCCCCGCGCGGGCACACCTTGGTCGACCTGGGCGCCTATCGGGAACCCGCCGACGACTTCCACGCGCAGGTCGGCCGCATGCGGGAACACGGCGCCGACCTCGTCACCAGCGCCGCCACCGCCACCGACCTCGCCCTCTTCCACCGACAGGCCCGCGAGGCAGGGCTGCGCCCGCGGCTGATCACCTGCTCACGCTGGCTGACCTACCCGCACACCCACACCACGCCCGCCCCCGACGTCCACGGTGAACTCGCGGATGCGGGCGTGGCCACCCTGGTCTACTGGAGCCCCGACCACCCCTACCGCTCCAGCCTGGACGGCACCACGTGTGCCGAGCTCGCCCACGCCTACCTGCAGGACACCGGAGCGGCCTGGCTCCAGCCCCTCGGCCTGGCTCACGCCCTCCTGGAGACGGCGCACCACGCTCTCGCCGTCGCGGACGACCCCACCGACCGGGCCTCCGTCGCGGCGGCACTCGCCGGCACCAGCCTCGACACCATCGCCGGGCGCCTCGACTGGAGCCGGGGGCCGACACCCAACATCGCCCTGCTCCCTCTGGTCGGCGGGCAGTGGCACCACGGCGCCGACGGTCCCCGGCTCGCCGTCGTCAGCAACCGCGCGCATCCGGGCCTACCGCTCACCGGGGAGCTTGCATCGGCGCGGTGACACCCGCCCGAACCGCCCGCCGCCCAGGCCCCCGGTGAACGCGACCTCTTTGCCCGCAGGAAGGGGCCGGCGACCCCTCGAGGAAATCTCGCCGTCGTCCCGGCCACCGTCTGGCTCGGATGGTTCGACCCCCAAGAGGTCACCGTACGGCGCTGTTTCGCGCTGCGGGTGTCGCCCGCGTCGGAGTGGCGTGCGGACCCTCGTGACGTGGACTGCCCGGACGGCCCTCCGCTGACCTTCGCCCCGCCCCCCGAACCGCCCCGGCTGCCGTACGAGGAGCTCCGCGCGAAACTTCCCCGGGTCCCGGACGGCGGCCGGGCGGACGAAGCCGAGGTGCGCCGTACGCTCGCCGCCCTGGACCTGCATCCGGCGATCCGTACCGAGGTGAAGGCGGACGGCGGCCGGGTCGGCGTACTGCTGTCGGTGAAGGGCAACGGCTTCGACGCCCAGGACTGCCTTCTCGCCCGCGTGGGCCCCGGCGCCACCGAGGTGTGGGCGCCGCCCCGGATCCAGCGGATGCCCGGAAAGGGCGGCTGCACCGTCGGCAACGCTCTGGACCCGATACCGTCACCGCACTGAACGGGGTGCCTGGCTCCGGTGAACAGCCACCTGCACCCTTCTCGCCGCCTCCGCGATGTCGCCCATCGCCTCTACCGTCCCTCAGAAGCGGACCGGGGTCATGAGTACTGGAGGACGCACGGGTTCCTGAAGCGGCTGGTACGGCTACCACGGCCGTTGAACTGCACGGTGGACGAACTCGTCCAGCCGGAGCCGGTCGCCGCGGCCGCGCCGGAACAGGGACCCCTTCGAGCGGTCGGCGATGACGCTCCGGCGGCGGAGGCACCGCGGCCGAAACCGCGGTCGACGCGCTCGTCAGGGCGGCTGTTACCGCCCAATTGGCCGCAGTGGGCGAGCCGAAGATGCCGTCATCGTCAATGCCCATGGCGTTCACCACTCCCGCCGCCGCATGTGTGGAGCCGCACCAGTGGGCCGAGCAGCCCATGTGAGGCCAGCAGTAGCGCGTCGGGGCCGGCGGTGAGATGACCGTCGGCCCCGACGCGCAGTAGCTTTCCCGATTGCCCGCCGCGATCCGTCGCGCGGGCGGTGCTGCGGTGAACCCGGCCCCTCACCGGGTGCAGATGTCAGCCAACTCCTGGACACTCCTGCCTGGAGTCGTCGTTGTTTCTCCAGTTGGCCCAGTCCGCACTGCCGGCGACGATCTCGCCATTGGGACTCACCAGCCTGATCCTGAAGCGGAAGCAGTGACCTTCAGCCATGTTCCACGGTTGACCCATTGATGCGTCCGCGTGCGCTTCATCGTCGCCCTTTGTTGAGAGCCTATATTCCTTGGTGTTCGGGTCGTGGGTGGCGTTCCAGACGTCGAGTTGGACGTACTTGCCGTCTGACTGCTGGTCATATATGGAGACTTCATCACCGACCGGTTCGAAGTAAACTACCCCTCCTTGCTGGCCGCTGTCATTGGTTTCCATCGCGAAAAACGGTCCCCGAAGGTCAGCCGACACTGTCGGAGCCTGCTCATCAGCCTGTGCTGACGGCGCTGCGACGATACCCGCGGCTGCCAGCAGCAGGGCTCCTCCAGTGGAATTCATCCACCTCTTCGGCCTCATTACTCTTCCTCCTCAGTTGAAGCATTCTGGCGCGTGCCGGCAGTAGGTCCGTCACTGAACCGTAAAAGTGGCCCTATCCGGGGAGCAATGTGCACGATGCTCAATTCTGCGTGCCCGTTGTGCACGGCGCTCGGAACTGATCGGTACACGGCGGTCTTCTGCCGTTCGCCAATCGGGTTGCATGTCGCAAGCTGCACCGAGGCCGACGCTCGCGGTGCAGGTTGCGTGCTACGTGGTGACGAATCGGTATGTGGTGCTGGTCCCCACGTGGGATCCGGTGTCGACGTCGGCTGACTCACCGTCGCAGACCGTCCAGCTTCCGCTGTAGCGGCCGATCGTTACGGTGAGCCGGGTGCACTTGCCGTCGTCGACGGTGCTCGTGAGGCCGCCGGTGACGCGGGTCGTGCCGCCGGTGGTGCAGATGTCGAGCGTGGCCCGTACGCCGGGGCCGTTGAGTACTTCGGTCCGGCACGCGGCCGTGGCAGCGTCGCTGTGCCCGGCGGCAAGCGCCGGTGCGGCCGCACCGGCGAGGGCGCAGCCGACGGCGAGGGATGTGCCCAGGGTCTTCATTACGAGGCGCATTGGTCCGGTTCCAATCATGAAGTCAGGTCAACTCCAGGTGACAGCTGGGCCTCCTGCTCAGCTGGCCCAGGCAACGCTGAGGCTTCGGTGGTGCGTGGGTAGGCCCGAATGGTGTTGCGACTGATGCCGGGCTCGCAGGCCGAGTCGGTTACGGATCTTCTCGGGAAGGAGGCGGCATGCTGCGGGACCGGGACCGGTGTGGTGGCGCCAGCGAGCACAGCGATCTTGCACTCGGCGAGCAGGGCACTGAGCCGGGCTGGGGATTGCGCCCGCCGGCGAGCCGGGTTCGCGGTTCGCACTGATGAGGCGTCAGACACCTCGATCATGTACGAACTGCTTCTCTCTCCTTGACGATCCGTATCAGGGGGTCAGCCGGCCTTCGTCATGATTCCCGAACTCGAGTAGACGGTGTTGGGAGGGCAGTAGACGTACGAGTGCTTACCGTTGCCGACCGTCTGCCAAACCGGCGCCTCGCGGTTGACGATGGGTCCCCCGGACCAGGGCTTGCAGAGCACCAACGCCTTGAACTTTCCTCCACCGGACTTGCAGTACGCCTCAGTGCCCTCCCCCTTGAATATGTCCTTGAACTTGCCGTAGCTGCAGTCCTTCGGCCACTCCTTGGCCAGCGGTGCCGGGGCCTCCTGGACTGCCGTCGGTGCCGGGACGGCGTTGGCCACGGCCGGGAGCCCGGTGACGATGCCCATCGCCAGCGCGGCACCGGCGGCTGGCGGCAACAGTCGCTTCTTCATGATGAAGCTCCTCACTATTTCAATGCCTACGGAGGTCAGGTGTTGTCCTTGGTAGAGGTTTCGATACCGGCGCTCTGTACTTTGCTGTCGCCGTTGCAGAATGCCTGTGACACGTAGGCATTCGTCCAATTGCCATATCCGTAAAGGATCTTTCCGGTACTGGGGCTCTTGCACACGGCAATGGCCCGCCATGATCCTCCGTTGTCGTGGTCGCACCAGGCCAGGGACCCGTAATCGCCCACGGTGCCGTAATCGCAGCCGGTCGGCCGTGCCTTGGTCCTGGTATCTGAGTCAGTACTCGTCATCCCCGGGAAGCTGCCCACCGATCCCACAGGAATCTGCAGTGAGGTTTGCTCAGCGGAAGCGGCGCTGTCCGCGTATGCAGGGGCGGCCAGGGACGCCAACGCGGCCATCAACGTCCCAATCCCAGCCGCGATAGTCTTCTTGCTTGCCATTTCTTACTCCCAGGGCTGTCAGTAGTACTCGCTGATACAGCAGCGGACTTGGTGCTGACCTGGCCCGCTGCCATGGAGTCGGTTGATGCGTTGGGCTGAGCCAGCGATTCCGAGAAAGGGCTTTGCAGTTCCCTCTACGTGTTTTGTCCTTGTGGTTCCGCCTCTTCCAGGTGGCTTCTGCGGGTGCGGGCGAATGTTGTCCACAAGGCCAGTTCGGGGGATGGGCGAAGGATCGATCCCGCCAGTCGCCGATGGCGAAACAGAGGTCGTACAGAAGATGGGTGCGCGGTCACCGCGGCCATGGAGGCTGCCAACCGGCCTAATTGGGTCTCCTCCTGAGCCGCACCCTAGTGCGCTGCAGAGAGAGGACCAGTACGTTGGCCGACGAGGCGGACTCCGGTCAGTCACCGGAGGACGTCAGGTGCGGTACCGCTTCCAGTCCAGACAGTTGTCGGGGCCGCTGATGACCTCGTGGCACACCCTGAAGAAGACCCACTTGTCGCCTTCGGGGTTTGCCACAGGGAACTTGTGCCAGCCGCGATCGACGTCGGCTGACAGCGCAACGCGGGACTCCGGTCTGTGATCGGCCTTGAACGAGTAAGGGATGTAGCACGAGAAGTGGTCCTCCCGCGCGTCCTTGAGACGGAAGGTATTGCTCGAAGAGATCCACTGACCGCCACAACGGTGGTAGTCCTCATACAACCAGCGGATTCCCGAATCAGCGGCGGCCGTTCCACTCGTGAGCGTCATCGTGGCCAGCGTTGCCGCACCGACGGCGGTGATTGCTTCGGACATGGCGTGTCTCGCCCGTGACTTCATACTGTGACTTCCCCTCCAGAAAGTGGAGCCCCCGAGGCGTCATCACGACCGTAGAAGACACAGTCCCCACGGGCCAATGTGCATGGTGCTCAATTCCGGGCGCCGGTTGTGCACGGTGCTCAGACGGACCGGGTGGCACTGGCGTGGAGGGCGTGGACGATGTCGTGGATGCCGGCGCCGGTGGTCAGCAAGTCGCGTCCGAGTTGGGCTTCGGCGGCGCGTAGGTGGGCGCGTACGGTGTTGCGGCTGATGCCGAGGTGGCGGGCCGCCTGCTGGGCGTCGGCGTTGGCGTCGATCCACGCTTGAAGGGTGTGCTGCTGCGTGGCCGTCAGCGGCCGGAGGAAAGTCTGGGCCCATGCAGCGGCTCGTTCGGTGCGCAGCAAGTCGTCCAGGGCGGTGGGTGGTTGCTGTTCGTCGGCTTCGGGGGTAGTGCATGCGCTGGTGACCGCGAGGGCCAGGTGGACGGCGGCGCGGGAGCGGACATCAGCCAGGTCCAGGCCGAGGGCCTGTTCGGCACGTCTGATGTGAGCGGTGACGGTGTTACGGCTGAGGTCGAGCAGCCGGGCCACCGCCGCTCGGGGCATGCTCATGAGCATGTGGGTGATGTCCACGGTGATCGTCGGGAGGGAGTCCAGCGGGCGCAGCACATCACGGGCCCAGGCGAGCGCGGGTCGGCGGGGCAGGACGCCATCCAGCGGCGTCTGCCCCTGGTAGGAGACCACACGGCCGGTCGTGGTGCGGGCGGCGGCCAGGGCGTGGGCGGCCTGGCCGTAGGCCCCGGCCGTGGTGTCGAGCGAATGGGGGCCGCTGACACCCAGCGCGTAGCCAGGGTTGTCGCGCACCAGGCGGCGCAGTCCCTCGCCCCGGCCACCGGCCTGGCCGCGGGAGCCGTCCGCAGCGCGGTCGTCGGCGTCGTCGGCGATGAGACAGATCAGGTGTTCCTTGAAGACGGGGCAGTGCACCAACAGGTCCCGGCCGTGGTAGCCGGACGGATCCTGGTACGCCCGCACGATCCCGTCACGGTGGGCGGGCGGGCAGTGCAGCAGATAGACCCGCAGCCGGTCGGCCTCCAGCAGCGGAGGAACGGCACCAGTCGTCATGCGGCGGGCCAGCGTCGGCTCTCCCACCAGCAGCGCCTGGAGCACCGCGAACCGTACCTGGCGCGCCTTGTACTGGAAGCCGCGCCAAGTCCGCTCGCCGTCCCCGGCACGGCGCAGGAGCGTGATGACGCTGCCGGTGTGCGAGATCACCGCGATGGCCTCCGGGCTCAGCACCGACCGAGCGGCAGCCACCAGCACCGGGCGCGACTCATGCACACTGAGGACCTCACAGTGCACGTTCCACCCATCGGCCTGGGTCGCGGCCGCGGCCAACTGCCCGCCGGATAATCGCGCGAGCAGCGGAGCGAGCGAACGCCGAATCTCCCGGGGAAATCCAGCGGTGGACGACTCCACCGTGCCCCTGTCCTCCGCGACCAGCGCGACGTGCGCGCCGGTGTGTCGGTGCAGCCAGTCCAGGACCTCCCGCACATCCGGCTCGGCTCCGCGGGATGCCTGACGTCTCACCTCACGAAGCAGCCCGTCGAGCCCTGCTGCGTCCCCACGCACCTCAACCGTGTCCATCCCGGCCTCCGCCCCCTCTGCCAGCGCCCCGCCGTTCCACCTTCACCATGACAACCCGGTCCCGGGACCGCTGCCCACAGCTCCAATCCGACCCTCGGCGGTCTGCACAGCAATCCGACAGATACGAAACTCCGCGACCACAATCGCCACGATGCTCTCCGGCTGCTCGCCGAAGGGACGCACGCTGACCATGGCCGATCGCAGAAATAGCACCGCGCTCGCAGCCGGATCACCAGCGGTCGGACTGAGGCTGGTGAGGGCTCATCGTGTTTGCAATCGCTCTCTTGTAAGCCCAGCGAGGAGCAGAGCACAGGCGCTTCCTGCCTCGGTGATCAGTCCGGCGCGGACCGCCTCGATGGCCTCCTCCAGCATCCGCCAGTGCATGGCCATGCGATCTCTGTGTCGTCCCGGCGCTGAGTACCGGTGCGCAGATCAGTGGCGAGGAACAAGTGCATGCGCGCAGCGGCGACCGCTGGCAGCGGGTCGATGACCGCAAGCAGATGAACGTTGCCTGCGACCGGCCCCGTTTCCTCTTCCAGTTCCCGGATCACGGCGTCGCGCGGACGTTGGCCGCCGCAGCCCCGCCGGGTACGTGGGAGTAGGCCGGTGAGCGCCCTCATAAGGGGTCCTTGCCCATCGACTGCCGATGGCACGAGCAGCGGCAACGGGCCACGAGCAGGACACGCGTGGTGTGCGGCAGCGGTACGTCCCTGAGCTGCCGACACTGGGCGTGTACGTCCTCGTAGCCAGGCTTGCGCGCCAGTATGCACTCGGCGGACAGCGCAGGCACGTCGGTCGCTGTCACGGGCCATCACCGCACTGAGTCAACCGCGCACCCCTGCTGTCGGCGACCCGCAGCACATCGCCGAGTACCTGCGTGGCGGCCCGCAGCGCACGCCGTAACGCGTACTCGCCCGCCTCGCGATCGTCCAGAACGGCTCTCGCGCCCGTCAGAACTTCGTCGCCGTCACGGAGTTGGTCCTCCTCGATCTCGTCTGCGAGCCGGGACAGCGGGCCGTCCGCGCCGTCCGCGGACAGGAAGCACGGCTTGCCGGGGTCGGTCTCCCAAGGCAGGAGCCGTAGTCCCGAAGGTGGCGCGGCAACCGCGTTTCGGTCATAGCTCACGCGCTCAGCCCTCTCATAGCTGTTGATGTGGGGTGGCTGTCGAGGGCTGCACCCTCCCCGAGGCCGAGCACCTCCACACCGCTCTCTGCCGACCGGTACGCGCCCCACAGTTCCCGTCCTGCCTCACACCCCTCCTGCGCCTTGTGGGCAGGCTTGCAGCCGCCGTCGCACTTGCGGGTGTGCTCGAACCACAGCCGGTAGGAGCGCAGCATGGGGATCTCGGGGCGCCGGCAGCCCCGACCCCGACCTGGCCGTCGATCATCAGCTCACCTCCGCGAACGGCGCTGTGAACAGCGCGCGTCGGCGCACCTCGGGCGGGAGCAGATAGGCGCCGACGAGGGTGCTGGCGATGTCATCGGCGGCAATCGCGGGCAACTCGGTGGTCGGCCACGGATGCGCGGCTCGGCGGCGACGCGCGCTCGCGAGGATGGCAGCCCACATCTCGGGGGACGGCTGGCGAACGGGCAGGTCCGGGACGGCTTCCAGGGCCACGCCAGTGTCCGTGCCGCGTGCAGCGCGATGGTGGGGGCCGGGCAGCCCGAAGAGCATTGCCCTCACCCATGCAAGTGCCCGTGATACAAGGTGCATTGTCGGTCTCCTGCTCAGATCGGCCACGCCCCGGGAGGCCAGCCCGCCTCGCCGGGGTTTCCACGTCTGTCCGTCTTGGTGGAGATCTACGGAATCGCTCCCTGTCGCCACGGACCAGAGCAGAATTGACGCGTGGATGAGGCATCCATGACGCATCACCGGGCATGACCTGGGAGGTGTCGCCTCCAGAAATCGCGAGGAACGACGCGGGGAGATCGCTCCATGGCTCTGAAACGGCACGGTCTGGCTCGCCGCCGCCGGGCAGTAGGCCTCACTCAGGAGAGTCTCGCCGAGGCGCTGCGTGTGGAACGCTCCACCGTTGCGCGCTGGGAGTCGGGGAAGGCGGCGCCCCAGCCGTGGATTCGGCCGCGACTGGCGGAGACGCTGCGAGTGAGCGCGGAGGACTGACCGAACTCCTTGTGGTCTCGTCCACCGACGAGCAGCCACTCGCCGATCGCGCGGAGCACGCCATACGCCACCCGTCCCGTGTCGATCTCTCGACGGTCGCTGAAATCCGCGACAGCATGGACTCCCTGACTGAACGCTACGACCGGGTGCCCTCCGCGACGTTGCTGGCGCGTGCCGCCGAACACGCGAGCCAGGTCGCCTTCCTCGCCGGAGAAGCTCCCTCCGGGCGCGTGCAGCGCGAGATGCTCATGCTTCAGGCGGATGCGGCAACCCTCATGGGACAACTCGTCTGGGACGCGTCCCAACGGCGAGAGCACACCACGGCTCGCTCGTACTACGCGCAGAGCATCGAAGTGGCTCGCTATCTTGGCGACCCGAGCGCAGAAGGGCATGCCCTCTTACGGACCTGCTACGTGGCCCTCTACGGGGCCAACGACTACCAAGAAGGCCTGGACTTGGCACTCCAGGCAGCCCGTACCGCCCGGTGTACCAGTCACGTCATCACGGGGCTCGCCATGCTGCACGCTGCGGAGGCGCACGCGTACCTGGGCGATGCAGGCGAGTGCGAACGCGCCCTCACAGGCGCCGAACGGCACCTGAGCCAGTCCCACGGAGCGGACGCGGCCCATGAACTGTTCTCCCCCACTCACTTCGGCCGCCTGGCCGGCTCCTGTTACCTCTCCCTCGGCGACTATCGCAAAGCCGAAGAGCTCCTGGCTCACACCGCCGCCGTCCTGCAGGACCGATGCAAGTCCCGGGCGATCGTCCTCGGCAACCTCACTCTGACCCGCCTCCGGGACGGCGACCTGGATGCCGCACTCGCCGCGTTCAACGACGCCGTGAGCGAACTGCACGGCACGCGCGGGGGCGGTGGGATGAACATCGTCTTCCGGGCCGCCCGAGAGATGCGCCCATGGCGTGACGAACCTGCGGTGCAGGACGCACAGGACCGACTGATGGCGCTGATGGAAGCGGCATGACCTAGGCATGAAGGAGCTCCGCATGCGTACCCGCATGGACCAGGAAAAGCAGCAAGTACGCGAGAAGGTCTGGGATCTGCTCGATGCGTCGAGTGCCGTTCTCGACACAACGGCTCATGGCCGTATCCCGAACTTCAAAGGCTCCGAAACCGCCGCAGAGCGACTCGCCGAACTGAAGCCCTGGCATGACGCACGTGTCATTAAGGCCGTGCCGGACAAAGCCCAACTGCCCGTGCGCGCTCGCGCTCTCGCCGAGGGAAAAATCGTCTTCATGGCGGTGCCGAAACTTGCCGACCCGCGCCCCTTCTACTTCCTCGACCCCGCAGTGCTTCCCGTCCCCCCGCAGGAGGCAGCCTCCAGCCGGACCTCGGCAGCCGTGGCACCGCGAGTCGATGTTGCGGATCTCCGTCCCGTCGACTTGGTGGTCGTCGGGAGCGTTGCGGTGAATCGGGCGGGTGTGCGCATCGGCAAGGGAGCCGGGTATTCGGATCTTGAGTTCGCGTTCCTGATGGAGGCCGGGCTGATCAGCGATCGCACGGTGGTCGTGTCCACGGTCCACTCGCTCCAAGTGCTGGACGAGGATCTCCCAGCGACCGATCACGATTTCGGAGTGAACCTGATCGTCACCCCTGACGAGGTCATTCACTGCCCGTCACCACATCGGCCGACCGGGCTGGTGTGGGAGCACTTGGACACAGAGAAGATCGCTTCCATCCCAGCACTGGCAGCCCGAGTTCCTAAGACGTCGTCTCATTTGGATCATTGAGTAGTCTGCACCATGTGGTGATAGTCGAGCGCATGGTGCCGGACGAGTTGT
>NZ_JBNGGG010000036.1:0-135957 GCF_049974585.1 Streptomyces sp. UG1
TCGCCATCGACCTGCTGATCTTCAGCCCACTCGAGCGATGGGTACTGCGCAGCCGCGGCCTGCTGGCAAGGAGCTGAACGGCAAGGGGGAGAACCGTCACGGGCGGCGCGGCGGCCGGATCCACCCCAGGGACCGCTCGACGGCCCGCTTCCAGGACTCGTACTCCCACTCCCGCCGTTCCGGGTCCATGTCCGGCAGCCACTGGCCGGCCATGTGCCAGTTGCGGCGCAGGACCTGGAGGTCGGGCCAGTAGCCGGCCGCGAGCCCGGCCGCGTAGGCCGCGCCCAGCGACACCGTCTCGTGGACGAGGGGCCGTACGACGGGGACGTCGAGGACGTCGGCGAGGATCTGCATGAGCAGATGGTCGGACGTCATGCCGCCGTCCACCTTGAGCTGCTTCAGGGCGAGCGCGGAGTCGGCGTTCATGGCGTCGACGACCTCCCGGGTCTGCCAGCCGGTGGCCTCCAGGACGGCGCGGGCCAGATGGCCCTTGGTGATGTACGAAGTGAGGCCGACGATGACGCCGCGGGCGTCGCTGCGCCAGTAGGGGGCGAACAGTCCGGAGAACGCGGGGACGATGTAGCAGCCGCCGTTGTCCTCGACGGTGCGCGCCAGCGTCTCGATCTCGGGGGCGCTGTGGATCAGGCCCAGCCGGTCCCGGAACCACTGCACCAGCGAGCCAGTGACGGCCATCGGGCCTTCCAGCGCGTAGACGGTGGGCTGGTCCCCGATCTTGTACGCGACGGTGGTGAGCAGCCCGTGCTCGGACCGTACGAGGTCGGTGCCGGTGTTCATGACGAGGAAGCTGCCGGTGCCGTAGGTGCACTTCGCCTCACCCGGTGAGAAGCAGGTCTGGCCGAACAGGGCCGCCTGCTGGTCGCCGAGGGCGGCCGTGATCGGCACGCCGGGGAGCAGGGCGCGGGCCTCGCCGTAGTGCTCGGCGGAGGAGCGGATCTCCGGGAGCATCGCGCGCGGCACGCCGAAGAAGTCCAGGAGTGCGTCGTCCCAGGTGAGCGTGCGGATGTCCATGAGCATGGTGCGGCTGGCGTTGGTGGCGTCGGTGATGTGCAGGCCGCCTTCGGTGCCGCCGGTGAGGTTCCAGATGAGCCAGCTCTCCATGGTGCCGAAGAGGACTTCGCCGTCGCGTGCGCGTCGCTCCAGGCCGTCGACATTGTCGAACAGCCAGCGGATACGGGGTGCGGAGAAGTAGGTCGACGGCTGGAGGCAGCAGTGTTCGAGGAAGAACTCGTCTCCCGGATCGCTCCGCAGTTCCTCGACGAGCGGGGCGGTGCGGGTGTCCTGCCAGACGATCGCCCGGCCGAGGGGGACGCCCGTGCGCGGGTCCCAGAGCACGGACGTCTCGCGCTGGTTGGCGATCCCGATGGCGGAGATCTGCTCGGCGTCGATGCCGGCGCTGGAGAGGGCCTCGGGTACGACGCGCTGGAGGTTGTGCCAGATCTCGACGGCGTCGTGCTCGACCCAGCCGGGGCGGGGGAAGTACTGCTGGTGCTCGCGCTGGGCGACCGCGGCCAGCCGCCCGCCGTGGTCGAACAGGATGCAGCGGGTGGAGGTGGTGCCCTGGTCGATGGACATCACATACCGTTCAACCATGATCGGCCTTGCCTTCCGATGTGTCGCGGAGGTGCCGGTGAGCTACCAGCGGGCCGCGCCCAGGTCTCTGGAGATCGCGCGTGCCGCCTCCCGCAGCACGGTGATCAGGGCCGGCAGAGGCCGGCCTTTGGTGTCGCAGATCCGTTCGACGGCGCCGGACACCCCGATCGCGCCCACCACGAGACCCCCCTGCCCGCGGATCGGCGCGGCGATCCCGGCCTCGCCCATGCTCAGCTCCTGCACTTCGGCGCCCCATCCGACCTCCCGTATCTCGCCGAGCGCCCGGTCGATCTCCTCGGGGTGGACCAAGGTGTGCCGGGTGTACGCCTCCGGTTCGGCGTCCATCACGGGGTCGACGGGTGTGGCTCCGAACGCCAGCAGGACCTTGCCGAGCGAGGAGGCGTGCAGCGGCAGCAGGGCGCCGACGTCCAGGGTCTGCAGGGTGTCGTCCGGCCGGAAGACATGGTGGATGACGAGCACCTTGCCCTCCAGGGGCGCGCCCAGGCGGACGGCCTCACCGCTGCGGGCGGCCAGGGCGTCGGCCCAGTTGATGGAGCGCGAGCGCAGTTCATTGACGTCGAGGTAGCTGGTGCCGAGGTGCAGCAGGGCCGCCCCGAGCTGGTACTTTCCCGTCGCCGGGTCCTGCTCGACGAAGTCCACGTGCTGCAGGGTGCGCAGGATTCCGTGGGCGGTGCCCTTGGCGAGCCCCAGCGACGACGCCACCTCCCCGAGGCCCAGCCGACGGGAGCCGCTGGCGAGCAGGCGCAGGATCGCCGCCGCCCGCTCTATCGACTGGACTGGGCCGGCCATGAAGCGATGGTAGTCCCGCTCGCTCCGATTCGGGACTGCCGTTCGGCAATGCCGACCACTGTTCGTTGACGTCTCACAGCTCCCCCCTTAACGTTCTGCACGTCCGTCCGGCGGCCGGCCGACCGCCGGCAGGGCTTCCCCGAGAAGGAGGAGACATGATCACAGCGCAGCTCGACGCCGCGCCGCACGGGGAAGCCGAGCACATCTTCTCGCTGCCGCACGCCCCGGGGGCGGTCTCGGCCGCACGTCGGCACATCCGCGCGATCCTCACCGACTGGAAGCTCGCCGCGGACATCGCCGAGGACGTACTGCTCGTCGTCTCGGAACTGCTCACCAACGCGATCGTCCACGCCCTGCCCCCGGCGACACTGAGGCTCTCACGGAGCCGGGCGGACCGATGCGGGGCCGTACGCGTCGAAGTGACCGACATGGGCCCCGCGACCCCGCCCGGCCTGCCCACTCCTCCCCCACTGGACCCGGACGAGCACGGCCGCGGCCTCGACATCGTCACCACCCTGTCGACCCGGTGCGGAGTACGCGTCCACTCCGAGGGGACCAGCCGCTGGGCGGAACTGCCGTTCGACCGGGCCTGAGACACTTCGCGGGCTCCCGCCGGCGAACACGGCGGCCACGAGGACCTGAGTCGCCTGTTCGCCGAGCAGTTCGGCGGTCTGCTGCGCGGCGGCGGCGGACGACGGCCGACCGGCCAGGCCTTTGGTCAGGCACGCTGTCACCGAGCTGAACATGTGCGAAGCACTCGGTACGCATGCGTCCCGCCCGGTGCTCGTGGCAGCCACGCTGCTGCGCCGCGCCGGGAACGGCGAGCGCACCAGGCGCGGCTTCCAATACAAGGCACGCCAGGTACGGTTCGCCGTGCTCCAAGCCCTGCTGGCAGGAGAACCGGCACTGGCCCGCCGCATGACGACCGGTGCCGTACCACCGCTGCTGGAGGCCGACCGGCTACGGGTGCATCTGCTGCGCCATCGTCCCGGACACCTACAGGCAGCGTGTCGTCGGCTCAGCCCTCCCCAGAGAGGAACCGCACCCCAATTGACGAGGTCGGGCTCGGCTGATGGAGACGTGTTCGGGCACTGGACGTGGGAAACGGGCGCCGAGGCTGATCCCGAACGACAGGCCGCGCTCCTGGATGCGGCGGCACCCTTCGTGCAGGCCGTTCCGTGGACGCGTCGGCGGCAGGAGCATGCAGCAGGAGGTCGCTGCCGAGATGGACTCCGACAGCCGGCTGAGCACGGAGACGTCAGAGCAGTCGCCGTCTATGCGGCGCCCGACCCCTTCCAGCGGGAATGGCGTATCACTCGCAGCTTCCCCTTCGCCCGCCGCACCTCGACCATGACTCCGGGAGCCCTCTTCGAGGGCATCGGCCCCGCCCCTGGGGATCAGGAAATGATCAGACTCATCGCCGCGCGTCTGCTCGTACCGGCCGGTGGACTCAACGACGTCATGGCCGTTGCCCGTACCGCGCAGTTGCTCTGGGACTCGGACATCGCGCAACGGCGCGCAGAACTGCACGAGATGATTACGGAATTCCAGTCGCAGGGGCTGCACGCCGACTCCATCGTCCACGAAATCGAGACCCAGATCGCCGGCATCAACGACATCGTCCGGCGCCGCAGGCAGAACCACGTCGCCCACCTGGTGCTGCTCGCCCTTACCACCGCGCAGGGAGCAGCGGCGATCAGCACGCCGCTTCTTGGAGTCGCCGCCGGTCCGACAGCAGTTGCGGGGGCCGCGCTCATCAACCGCCGGTGGCGGACTGAACCCCCGCCGGAGGACGCGGCGCCCGTCGCCGCACTGCTCGCCCAAGCGCGCGGCACTGGAGACCTGACCAGCCCACACGGTGGAGGAACTGACTCGCGACGACCTCTCCGGTTCGCCGCAGGGTTCACAGCCCGTGCCGGTCGAGGATGGTCATCGGCTTGCGCCTGCACCTCAGTTCCGCCCGCGGGGCGGCGAGATACCCGGTGAGCCGCAGGTACACCCCGAGCGCGTCGGCCGGGCGCGGCTCGCGCGGGAGGTCTGCGAGCTGCTGCCACTGCCGGTCGTCGGCGCGGCCGACAGCCTCCCGCCAGGCCGCGTCCAGGTCACCGTCGTCGAGCAGCGCGTCGATCAGCACGGGCCCGCGATGCCGGCCGCCGCGCTCCCGGCCGGCGTCCTCGCGCAGGGCGGTCAGCGCCGTCTCCCGCTCAACCTCCAGCAGTCCGCAGCCTGGGCCGCGGCGCGCGGCCGCTGGTAGGCGGCCAGGAAGCACTCGGCCCGGAACCGGCCCCGACGGACCGCCACCGTCTCAGCCGCACGACCCACCCGCGCGTAGCGAGCGCACCCGTAATCGATCAGACGGCCGTCGACATGGGCCTCGGCGGCGGTGTCCCGCAATCCGCGCTCGGCCCACGCCGGCGCCTCATCCACGCGCTCCGCAGCCTCCAGCTCCTCGGCGATGCGCAGCTGCGTGGCGCCGGACGAAACCAGGTCCTTGGCGTACAGCGCGACCAGCGCGTCCACGTCGCCCTCCGCCTGACCAGGCGCTCCATCAGATACGCCGCCGCCCAGCCGGACGGGCTGCGCCGCCGCCCCTCGGCCGCCAGGTGCCGCATACGGGCGAGCCCGGCCGGCCCCAGGACGTCGCCGTAGTCGAGCGGATCGAGGTTCGCCGCATCGTTCCCGTCGCCGAGAACCTGCCCGACGAGCCACTCGACCGGCAGCTCCGGATCCGGGCGCGCCGTCCGGCACGCCTGAATCTGCCGCTGGTCTGCCACTCGATCAGCGCCCCTCCCAGATCGCCTACTTCGCCGTCCACGCCCGCACCACCGCCACGATCGGTGAGCTCGTCCGCGTGATGGGCCCGCGCCGGTCCATCGAGGACTGCTTCGAGACCGCGAAGTCCAACTGCGGCCTGGAACACTGCGAAGTCCGCGCCTGGGACGTATGGCACCCGCCACATCACCCTGGCCATGGACGCCCTCGCCTTTCCCGCCCTCACCGCCACCCGCACCGCAGCAGGCCGACGAGCGCGACGAGCCCGAACAGGAGGCACCCCAGAGCACGTTGAGTCGCTCTGGCGCCGTACCCGCCAGGCCCCCGCCCGCCGCAGCCATCACGCCACCCGCGACCGCAGAGACCGAGATCGCGACTCACGGCTGTAGTACCTGCCGGCTCACGGGCGCGTCGCGGTCGATTCCGGTAGCGCGACCTGGCCGGTGACGAACTCGCTCCACAGGCCGATGTGCAGTTCCTCACCGGGTTTCGCGGTCGTCCGGGCGAAGCTGACCGCACCAGAGCTGGTGGGGCGGGTGGCGCCCCACGTGAGCTCGAACCGCCTGGTGCCGACGCGCTGCTCCGGCGGAGTAGCGGTGGGCGGCAGGATCTCGTCGAGGGCCCAGCGGTAGCCGAGGCGGCGGTAGGGCGCGGTGACCCGCTCCCACGTGAGTTCCAGGATCGTGTCGCTGGCCGGGATGACGACGAGGGCGCCGCGCGCGCCGTTCGGAAAGCGGGTGTTGAAGGCGTACACCTGCGCGGTGCCCGCCGGGTAGAGGTGGCTGGTTCCGCGACCGATCAGCGAGTGCCGGGGGCAGGCGCCGATCCCCTGTTCCGCTATGACGGTACGGGCACAGGTGGGAAAGACGTCCGGCCGGAAGCGGAGTGATGCGTCGAAGAGGAACACGAAGCGGCGGGCCGCGGCGGGAGGGCCGGCCGGCTCGGCGTGGCTGGCGCGGTCGAAGCGGACCCGGACGCCCTGTTCCGTGCCGCCGTCATGGGTGATCTCGGCGGCGAGGGTGTCGACATTGCGTGGGCCGGAGACATCGGGTTCGTAGGGGCGCTGGGGGCCACCGGGCGCCGGGTCGGCCTGTGGCACGCCGGACCGCCCCATGGCGTCACCCGCTGCCGGTGCGGCCAGCAGACACACTCCCGCCATCGCCGCCACCACGGCTGCGCCGACCCGGCGTGCTCGCTTGCGCATACGTCCGCCCCTCGTCGATCGTCGTCGCTCTCCATGCTCACGGAGCCGCACGCGATCTCCCGCTGCCCCGTGGTTCCTGGGGCCCGCCGTACCCAGGAACCGCCGTACCCAGGAACCGCCGACCCAGGGACCGCTGCGCCCGGGAACGACGACAATGAACGGCATGGGTGAACACAGAGCGGAACTCAGGGAGTTAGGGGATTTCCTGCGCTCACGACGGGCCAGGATCCGGCCGGAGGACGCCGGGTACGCCTCCGGATCCGGCCTGCGGCGCGTGCCCGGCCTGCGCCGGGAAGAACTCGCGCATCTCGCCGGCGTGAGCGTCGACTACTACGTGCGCCTGGAACAGGGCCGCAACCACGGTGTCTCGGACACCGTTCTCGACGCGGTGGCCGACGCCCTGCGCCTGGACCAGGACGAGCGGGCACACCTGTTCCGGCTGGCTCGGCCCCAGAAGACGGCTCCCGAGCCACAGCGGGCCGTCGATGACGCAACACCGCGCACCGGAATACAGCAGTTGCTGGACTGGATCACAGCACCCGCGCTCATCATGGGGCACCGCATGGATGTCGTGGCCTGGAACCACGCCGTGTGCACCCTCATCACCGACTTCGCCGCGCTGCCCGTCGCCGAGCGCAACCTGTGCCGGCTCCACCTCCTCAACAACGAGATCGGCCCCCGCTATCCGGACCGCGAGATGATCGCCCGCGAGGCGGTGGGCCATCTGCGCATCGCGGCGGGGCGCTTCCCCCAGGACCCGAAGCTGTGGCAGTTGGTCGGCGAACTCACCACGCACAGTGAGGAATTCCGGCGGCATTGGGAACGGCATACGGTGCGGACGAAATCGTACGGGCTCAAGCGCATCAATCACCCCGAGGCCGGACCACTCACTCTCTCGTACGAGATCACGCGCTTCCCCCAGGACACGGAACTGAGTCTCCTCGTCTACACCGCGGCCCCAGGCTCCCCCGAAGAGGAGGCGCTGCGCGTGATGGCCAAAGCGTGAATGACAGTCCCTCCGAGGGAGGCACCGGCGATACCTGTCGGCTCGGCACCCCAGGCTCTCCTGTCCCCAACACGGAGGACGACTCTACGCCCATATCGGCGGCACCCTGTCGGCCACGATGCACGGGACGGAGGCCACCGACTCCTAGAGGTCCGTCATCGCATCCCGGTGGGCCATCACCACCTGCTCACCATGCCTCAGGTCGCCGTCATCGAGATGAGCGGCGACCTGAGGCGCTGCCGCTCTGTCACGAGGCTGGCCCCCGCCAGATGGCTTCGATCGTCCCGGCGCGGCGGCAAACGCCGACCAGGAATGACCGCTGGTCGTCAGACAGCCAGTACAACCGCTCGTCCGCCGGACCACCCACGAAGACACTGGCGTTCACCATCGCCGGACCTTCGTTCGCGCACGGAGAAGCAGAACGGGGAACGGTCAAGACCGGCGGGATCCCGATTGCCTCGGTGTCGGGCGGAACAGCCAGGGCCGAAACGGCTCTCGCCCGCCCTGGACCTCAGACCTGTCGGGCCAGTTTTCGCACCATGCGGACGAAGTCGGGGACGAGCGGGTTGACGGTTTCGTCCTGGGGCCAGGCGATCGCGATGCGCAGCGGATCGATATCGGTGACGGGCCGCCAGACCAGGTCGGGGTGGGTGTAATAGGAGGCCATCGACTCCGAGCCGATGCAAACGGCGCCCGTGGTGGCGACCTGTTCGAGCATCTCCTCGACATTGTCGTTCTCCGGTCCCCAGACCGGCGCGGACCCGTCGGGGCGCGGGTTGACCGCCCACCAGTCGACCCACACCGTCGGCGCCCGGCGCGTCCACATCAAGGGCGCGTCGCGGATGTCGTGGAGGGTCACACTGTCAGACCGGGCCAGGGGATGGGTGCCGGCCATCCCCACCCACCGCGGCTCGGTCGCCACGATCTCGGTGCGCAGCCCGGTGGTGTCGGCGGGCAGCCACAGGAAGGCGACGTCCACCAGCCCCTGGCGCAGCGCGTTCGCCTCGCCGCCCCAGTCGAGGCGCTTCGGCTCGATCGTGAAGTCCGGGCGCCGCTCGGCCAGCAGCGCCCGTGCTCGCCTGCCGAGCACTCCACCCCCGGTGGCCACGAAGCCGATCCGCAGCACCTTGCAGTCGCCCGCAGCCATGGCGCGCACCGTGCGTGTGGCGTGCTGCCAGTCGGCCAACTGCCGGCGTGCGGCGCCCAGCAGCACCTCACCCGCCCTGGTGAGCCGGACCTCGGTCTTGGTCCGGGCGAACAGCTCGGCACCCAGCCGGATTTCGAGCTGCCGGATCTGGCGGCTCA
Source organism: Streptomyces sp. UG1 (assembly GCF_049974585.1). NCBI lineage: Bacteria > Bacillati > Actinomycetota > Actinomycetes > Kitasatosporales > Streptomycetaceae > Streptomyces > Streptomyces sp. UG1. The sequence goes on from NZ_JBNGGG010000036.1 coordinate 8,709, forward strand.
GCGAGGGCTGCGACACGAACAGTTCCTTCGCGGCCCGAGTGAAGCTGAGGTGTTCGGCAACCGCGACGAAGTACCGCAGCACCCGGGTGTCGACGTCCACGCTCGCCTTCACGTCGGTGCCCATGCCTGAAGCGTATGAGAACAGGTATTGGACGTCGAAGGGCTCCGCTGGTTGCGTGGCTGAGGACGGACCGCGCCGCGGAGGTGTCCCTCCAGCGTTTCACACCGCTGCGCTCGCCTCTCGTCCCTTGCCTCGAGCCCCTCACCCATGACCGACCGGAGGAGTCCTGATGGAGCACCATGTCCCGTCCCGCCGCCGGGTCCTCACCGCCGGCGCGCTCGGCCTGACCGCAACGGCCATGCCCATGCCCGCGGCGTCCGCCGCCGGATCCGCCCCAGGCTCCGGACGGTTCGCCGGCAAGGTCGTGCTGATCACCGGCGCCACGTCGGGAATCGGTGAGGCGACCGCCCGCGCCATGGCGAGCGAGGGAGCCCGGGTGTTCTTCTGCGGCCGACGCGAGCAACTCGGCCGACGGGTCGCCGCCGACATCCGGGCCGCCGACGGCGACGCGGTCTTCCAACGCGCCGATGTGCGCCGCGAGGACGAGGTGCGAAACCTCGTCCGCGCCTGCGTCCGGCGCTACGGCAGACTCGACATCGCGGTCAACAACGCCGGCGTGGAAAGCCCCCGCGCGGCCCGGCTCCACGAGCAGTCCCTCGAGGACATGGAAAGTGTCTGGCGCACCAACGCCGGCGGGGTCTTCCTCGGCATGAAGTACGAGATCCCGCAGATGCTGACCCAGGGCGGCGGGGTCATCGTGAACACCGCGTCGATCTCGGCCGAGGTCGGCTTCGCGACCATCGCGCCGTACAACGCGAGCAAGCATGCTGTCGCCTCACTGACCAAGGTGGCGGCTCTGGAGTACGCGGCGGACGGCATCCGGGTCAACGCCTTCGCCCCGGGCGCGGTGGACACCCCGATGCTGCGGCGGGCAGCCGAGGCATTCGGTATGACCTACGAGGAGATCGCCCAGGGCTACCCGATCAAACGCATCGTCCGTGCGGAGGAGATGGCCGCCGTGGTGATGTGGCTGAGCTCGCAGGAGTCCGGTGCGGTGATCGGCTCCGACCTCGACGCGTCCGGCGGCTATCTGACCGGCTGAGCGGCCGTCCCCGTGGTGGCCGGACGTCCCGGGATCGGCGGCGGTGGCCACTGTCGACTCAACGCGGCCCGCAACCAGGTCGCGATCACCCAGGCCCGCCACCCCGGCGCGCGCACCTGCCTCCAGCGGCACAGAGAGCGCCAGCGCCGACGATACTCACCAGGAACGATGTTTCCGCCGGTGGTGGACGCACAGCGAACCGCTCCGGGATCGGTGGAGGCTCTATGCGTTGACTCCAGCCGCCGGTCATGCAACGCAGTTGAATTGCTACGCACTTCGGCGACACCCGCCCGTCACCGCACGCATCACGCGGAGACCTTCATGACCGAACCCCATGTCCCTGCCCAGCCGCGAACACCGCGGGCAGCACGACCGCCGCGCCGAGCGGCGACATCCGGCCGTGACCGATGGCGGTGGCCGCCCGCCCGGGAACGCGCCCTCCTCGGGCCCGCCCGCTCAACCCTGTGCGGCGGACGCCGGCGTCCTCTCCGCCGTGAGCAGTGTCGCGAACCGCGCCAGCCGGGCTCCCTGGAAGCGAGCGCAGTCCAGTGTGACCTCGTCCGGGGGCGTCGAGGGGAATCCGGCGGGCCATGACGTGCCGTACGGGTTTCCACCGGCCGCGTAGACGATGTCGTCCGTGTAGCCGAGGGGCACGATGATCGCGCCCCAGTGGTAGAAGACGTTGGTCAGCGACAGGATCGTCGACTCCTGCCCGCCGTGCTGCTCGGCCGAGGAGACGAAGGTCGTCACCGGCTTGTCCGACAGCTTGCCCTCCTGCCAGAGGCTTCCGGCGGTGTCGATGAACTGTTTGAGCTGCGCGGCCGGAGCGCCGTAACGGGTCGGTGTGCCGAAGGCGTATCCGTCGGCCCACTCCAGATCGGCGAGTTCGGCCACCTCGACGGTCGATTCCGCCCCCTGGTGATGCCGGGCCCACTCGGGATTCGCGGCCATCGCCTCGTCGGGGGCGAGTTCGGCGACCCTGCGCAGCCGTACCTCGGCGCCTGCGGACTCGGCCCCTTCGCTCACCGCCTGCGCGAGCCGATGCACGGATCCGGTGGCGCTGTAGTAGACGACCAACACATGTGCTGACATGGAAAACCCCTCCCAGAGGTGTGATGCTCGATCACGACGAAGGCGCCCGGCGGCGCCTGTTCACGTGGCCGGTGGGTACGACAGGACGGCGGTGACCGTCTTCTCCTCGGTGTTCGCCTCGATACCGGCCCAGCCCAGTTCCCGTCCCTGGCCGCTGAGCTTGGAACCGCCCCACGGCAGGCGGGGGTCGAGTGGCGCCCAGCCGTTGATCGCGACCGCGCCGGCCTTCACCCGGCGCGCGAGGGCATGTGCCCTGCTGACGTCGGAGGTCCACAACGTGGCGGCCAGCGCATAGTCGCTGTCGTTGGCCGTCGCTATCGCGTCGGACTCCGCGTCGAACGGGATGATGGCGCCCACGGGTCCGAAGATCTCCCGCCGGGCGATCGTCATGGTGTTGTCGACCTCGGCGAACAACGTCGGTTCGACGAAGAACCCTTTGCCGTCCGGTCGGCCGCCCCCGGTGATCAGGCGGGCGCCGTCGTCGACTCCTGCCGCGATGTAACCGCAGACGCGCTCCAACTGCCGTGCGTTGATCAGCGCGCCCATCGTGGTGCCCTCGTCGAACGGGTCGCCGACCTTGATGTCACGGGCACGCGCCACCAGCCGTTCGACGAACTCGTCGTACACGGAACGGGCGACCAGGATGCGGCTGCCCGCGGCGCACACCTCTCCCTGGTTCGCGAAGATGCCGACCGTCACTCCCTGCGCCGCCTCGGCCAGATCCGCGTCTCCGAAGACGATCTGGGGGCTCTTGCCGCCGAGTTCCAGAGTCGTGCGCCGAAAGCCCTTCGCGGCCGCCACCGCCACCTTGTATCCCGTCTCGGGGCTTCCGGTGAACGAGATCTTGTCCACGCCCGGGTGATCGATGAGCGCCTGGCCCGTCACGGCTCCGAGTCCGGGAAGCACGCTGAACGCCCCGGCCGGGAATCCGGCTTCCTCGACCAGCGACGCGAGCAGGAGGGAGGTGAGGGGCGCGTCCTCCGGAGGCTTCAGGACGACGGCACAGCCCGCGGCGAGCGCCGGCGCGACCTTCCACGCCCCGATCATGGTCGGCGAGTTCCAGGGCGTGATGGCCGCGACGACTCCGACCGGCTCGCGCACGGTGTAGCTGTGCATGGACCGGCCCATGTACGGGGACGTCGGTACGGAGCGGCCCTCCACCTTGTCGGCCCAGCCGGCGAAGTACCGGAAGGCCTGGATCGTCTGGGGCAGGTCGATGGCCCGCGGCTCGAAGCCCGGTTTGCCGATGTCCAGCGACTCCAGCGTCGCGAACTCCTCGCTCCGCGCCTCGATCCGTTCGGCCAGGCGGTGCAGCAGCCGCGCTCTGGCGCTTCCGTCCGTCCTTCCCCACGCCCCCTCGTCCAGAGCGGACCGAGCGTGGGATACGGCCGTGTCCACTTCCCGGCCCCCGGCCGCGGCCACGGTCGTGAGCCGTCGTTCGGTCACCGGGTCGATCACGTCGAAGGTATCGATGCTCTGGCTGCTGTCCCATCGTCCGGCGAAGTAGGGCTCCGTCGGAACCGTGCTGACCAGATGTTCGGCTTCTGTACGTGTGAGCATAGTACGATTACCGTTCTATGTGGACGATATTCGAAACCATAGGGATGAGGGTGACGCCGGGTCAAGGGGGCGGCGTCATACGGCGTTCCGAACCGCCGTGACATGATGTGCGGCACTGAAAGGCAGGAGGCGAGAGAAGATCGTGGCGGCGACCGGCGGGGAAACGTCCCTGACTCTTGACCGCGGGCTGACGGTGTTGTCATTGCTCGCACGAAACGCCGACGGTCTCACGGCGGCAGAGCTCGCCGAGCACCTGAGCATCGCTCGGGCGGCCGTCTACCGTCTTCTGCGCACCCTGGAGGCCCATAGTCTCGTCGCCCGTATCGGCACGAGGTACATCCTCGGGTTCGGCGTGGCCGAACTGGCCGGGCAGCTCAAACCGCGACTGCAGGCCACCGTCCTGCCGATCCTGCGACGGCTCAGCGAGCAGACCAACAGCACGGCGCTGCTGAGCGTGGCCGACGGCGACCAGGCCCTGATCCTGCTGACGGCGGAACCGCCGAACTCCACCATGCACCTCGCCATGCGGGAAGGCGCCCGACACGCCCTGACCATCGGCGCGGACGGAATCGCCATCCTCGCCGGCAGGCCGGAGAGCGACGAGGACAGCTCCGACGTCCGCGAGGCACGTCGGCGCGGCTACGCCGTCAGCGTGGGTTCGATCCAGGAAGGCGCGATCGGCATCGCCGCCCCCATCCGGGTGTCGGACTGGTCGACCGCGAGCCTGGGAGTGGTGCAACTCGGTCTCAAGCTCGTCGACGAACAGGTTCCCCATCTGGTGACGGAGGCCGCCGCGACGGCCGCGACACAGCTGGTCGGGGCGGCCGGCCCGGAAGCGGTCGAGCGATAACGCCCGGCTGTCCCACCGGTGTGCCGGCCCGGCGAGACAGCCGCAGGCCGGCGCGGGTCACTCGTCGGCCCGGTCACCCTGCTGCGGTACGGCGTGACAGTGCGTCGCGCCGTGCCCCGGTGGGGGTGGTACGTCCAACGAGGGGTTGCGGTCGAAGAATCCGACCGGCTTCAGCGCGAACCCGACGTACTCGCACGGCATGATGGGCCAGTCCTCCGGCCGTGGCAGATGCGAGGTGCCGAAGGTGTGCCAGAGCACCACGTCCGTGTCGGCCAGATCGCGCTCCTGCTCGATCCACCGGCCGATCCCGTCCCCGGGGTGCTGGTTCGGGTAGTCGCCGGCCGCGTGCAGTTCGTCCGGGCTGTACCGGGTCACCCACAGATGCGCCCGCGCGAACTCCGCGCGCCGTGCCAGATCGCTCTCGGGAGCGGCGAGCAGGGTCGGGCCGACGAACGGCACCAGCTTGTAGGCGACGGGCTCGTCGAAGCGGTTGCGCACCCCGGGATTGGTGATCTTCCAGGTGCGGGCGGTGAGCGGGGCGCACATCCTGCGGCCGTCACGTTCGTTGGTGATCTCCGTGCCGCGGGCGACGATCGCGTTTCCGTACGGGTTGTCCGGCCCCATCGGGAGCCCCACCGCGTCGACCTCCACCACCGTGTTGCGCGGTCCGTCGACTTCCATGTCCAGCCGCATGTTGAACAGGTGCTGGTGGTTGGGAGCGTCCAACTGCGGCGCCACGAGCGTTCCGTATTCGGGTTTGTCTCCCGGAGCCACGGCGCGCGTCTGGACGATACCGGTCAGCTTGGCTTCGAACTGGATCGTCCCGTCGAGGTAGAAGTACCAGAAGAAGCCGTACTCGTAGTTGCCGATCGTGTGGATCGACGACACGACCAGACGCCGGGAACGCCGGGCCTCGGCCTGCTCGACGTAGCGGAAGTCCCAGTGCTTCCAGAGGATTCCGTAGTCCTCCTCATGCAGGCAGATGGCGTTGGTGATGGTGTGCGGGGTGCCCGACTCGTCGGAGAGCACCGCGTCGAGGTACCGGATCTCCCCGAGGCAGTCGCATCCGAGACTGAGCGAACCGACCGTCTTGCCCAGGCTGTACTCGCCCGCGTCGAAGACGTTCCGGAAGTAGAAGTCGTCGCTGGTGTCGCCGTAGGGCACCACCATCTCGCTGATACCGGCCCGGTGCACGATCGAGCGCCGGCGCCCGCCGTCCTGGTAGGAGACATCGCTGATGACGAGGCCCTCCACCACGTCGATATGGGCGTGCAGTCGCCAGCGCTGCCACTCGATCACATGGCCGGACACCGTGAAGGAGGGTCCTTCGGGCTGGGTGATCTCGATGGGGCGCAGGTCGTCGCGCAACGGTCCGACGCTGTCCGGGTCGTAGTTCCCGCTCTCCGGCGGAAGCGGCAGCGGATCGCCCGCCAGAATGGCCGCCACCGAACGGGTGTCGCAGTCGATGACGAAGACGAGGTTCCCGACGGGCCTGGCGTAGCCGTTGTCCGCGGTGAAGTGCCGGACGTACGCACTCGCGCGGATCACGCGTCGTCGCGCGTCCACGCCCTCGATCGGCAGAGTGCCGGTCGACCAGGGGTCGAACTGCACCTGCGAGAGATCGTCGACACCGTGCCGTGCCAGTGCCGCCACCGCGGCCGGGTCGTTCTTGATGATCTCGTCGAGCGCCATCAACTCGTCGATCATGATCGGCGGTTGCATGCCGGGAAGATGCTCCCAGGAGACCATGCTGGAGTCGGTGAGATCGACCCGCGCCTCGAACATGGCACTGGCCTCGGGGTCGTAGACGACGAGGAACGCCACGCGGGGGATCGGGCGCGAGGGATCGAACTCCCGCACCAGCTCCTTGTCCGGCAGATCCAGACGTATCAGCGGGAACTTGATCGCCTTTCGCTGTGCCTGACCGGCACGCACCACGCCGACGGCCTGCTCCATCTCCTCGGCGCTCAGCGGATCGTACGGGTGCGGTGCGGCGGTGGTCACTGCCATTCCTCCTGAGGGGTGCGGGGAGTGTGTCGGAAGGTGTGCGGGACAGGGAGGTTCCGGTGACGTCACGGGGTTGCCTCCGAAACGGCGCGCCGGCTCTCGGGCTGCACGCTGCTGCCGGGTGTCCCTCCTCCTCGTACGACGAACGACGACCACGCCACGCCGAGGGCCACCCACAGCAGCAGGGCCCAGGGGACGGTGTCGAGGGGGCTCTCCGCCTGATAGACGGCGCCGAACACCGCGCCGGCCGCGACCAGGGCCCCGACACTGCCTGCGACGAGGAGTTTGGCGTGGCTGACATGCGGCCACAGGCCCTTCACGCCGAGGGCGGCGACGATGAGATACATCAGCGCGAGGCCCGTTCCCCCGAAACCGGCCATCCAGCCGAACGCCGGCGACCACTGCGGCTGCAGGACACCGGGCTGACCGGTCTGGCGCGAGAAGATGCCGTCGCCCACGCGCACGGCGATGATGGCGACGCACGCGAACACGCCCAACAGGGCGCAGCCCCATACGGGGGTGCGGAACCGTCGGTGCAACTCCGCCAGTTTCGAGGGCAGTCGACCGTTGCGGGCCATCGAGAGCATCCCCCGGCTGGACGCGACGCCGACGCCGATTGCCACCGCCAGGACGTCGAAGATGATCAGGATTCCCATGAAGGTCCCGAAGCCGTCGGACCCGTACTCCTTGCCGGAGGCGAGGGCCTCCAGCGGGAAGACACTGCTCTTCCACGCCTGCGCGTCGAGGCCGAAGCCCAGGTCCTGCGCGTAGGCGACGATCAGGTAGTAGACCCCGACGATGCTGATCGACCACATGACCGCCCGGGGCACGTGTCGCTTGGGGTCCTCGGTCTCCTCGGCCAGGTTGGCCGCCGACTCGAACCCGATGAACATGTTGATGCCGTACAGGACGCCGTAGAGCAGGTCCAGGCGCCCCACGGAGAACGGGTTGAAGGGTTCGGCGGACAGGCCTTCACCGCTGCTGCCCACCCGGTAGACGATGACCAGGGAGAAGACGAGAACGACGACCATGGTGACCAGGGCGAGGACGAGCTGCGTGCGGATGGACACCTGTACGCCGACCACGAGAAGGACGACGACGAGCACGGCGTACCCCAGGGACAGGGGCCACCACGGTACGTCCAGGGACAGGGAGTTGAGCAGCCACGTCCGGGTGAGCCCGCCGAGGACGAGGAAGGTTCCCGCTCCCAGCACCATCATGGCTCCGTAGTAGAGCCACCCGGCGATCACACCGATGCGTGGGCCGGCGCTGTCGCTCACATACTCGTAGAGCGACCCGCACAGATGGATCCGTTTCGCGTACTGGGCTATGACCCACCCCACTCCGCAGACACCGATTCCCGCGATGGCGATCGCGATGGGAGTGGCGGCGCCGGCACCGCGCCCCGTGGCCGACAGGCCCACGACCAGGGGCAGGAGGGCCGCGACCGAGAACACCGGTCCCATGAAGCCGATGGATTGAGTGAGGACGCCGATCAGGGACAGGCGGCCGTGGGCCAGGGTGGTGCGATCAGGGTTTGTCATCCCGATCAGCCTCCAGTTCACCGCTGTGCGATATTCGTACATGGTGTACGTTTGTTGAGAGCACATCGTGTGGTGGCTCGTGGTGGGTGTCAAGGCCCGGCGGACACAAATGCGGCCGCCCCCGCCGAAGTCCTTCGGCGGGGGCGGCGGTTGACCAGGGAGGACCGCGGGGTGGGCGGCCCTATCCCGTACCCAGCAGGAACGCTCGGGCCGCTCGGGCGGCGGAGACCACTTCCGAGGTGGCCTCGTCGACCCGGTCCTGCCGGTGCGAGACGAACATGACGCAGGCGTCCAGTACGTCTCCGTCGCGGGCCAGCGGAGCAGCGACCGCATGGGCGCCCGGTTCCACCGCACCGTGGCTGGTGACCCATCCCCGGCGGCGCGCTTCACGCACGGCCTCCGAGTCGTCGTCGGCGGGCGCCCGCCCGGCCCGGATCGCACACGGGGCGGCCCCGCGGTCCAGTGGCTGGCGGGAGCCCTTGCGATAGGCGAGGTGGTAGTCGGCGTCCTGGGGAACCGCCGTGGCCACGGCGACGACACAGTCCGGTTCCGGGAAGAACAGGATCGCCGTGCCGCCGTACCGGTCCGCGAGCTGTTGCAGCAGTGGCTGGATGAACTCCGCGAGGGTGGGCCGCGAAGTGCCCGCGAGCGTGTGCAGTTCTCCCCCGGGCACGTACGCGCCGTCCGCGCTCTTCGCCAGGAACCCCTCCGCGGCCAGCGTGCCCGCGAGGCGGTGCACGACGGTCCGGTGCAGCCCCGTCCGGGAAGCGATCTCGGCGACCGTCAGACCGCGGGGCTGGTGAGCGACGGCCCGCAGGACGGACAGACCCCGGACGAGCGTCTGCGATGGCGGCTGACTGGGGCGCTTCACCTTCTCCTCGCGTCCGTCTCCCGCGCCGCTCTCCGTGCCGTTCGCGGCCTCTGCCCGCACGCCGCCTACCACCTTCCGGGTTCCGCTCACACGTTCAGCGTATGGCACGGGCCTGTTGGACCCGGGGCTTGACGCCGGAGCCGCCCCACGCCAATGCTGTGCACTATACGCACGGATGGTGCGCATACTGCACGGAGGGATGTCCATGACCCACGCCACCACCGTCTGGCAGGCGAACCGGTCCGGCGGCCTGACCGGGGCCGAGGCCCTGATCGAGACCTCGCTCGCCGCCGGAGTGGACGTCTGCTTCGCCAATCCGGGGACCACGGAGATGCCCCTGGTCGCCGCGTTGGACTCGGTTCCCGGCACCCGCGCGGTGCTCGGGCTCTTCGAGGGCGTGTGCACCGGCGCGGCCGACGGCTACGCCCGGATCGCCGGCCGACCGGCGATGACGCTGCTCCATCTGGGGCCCGGATTCGCAGGCGGGATCGCCAACCTGCACAACGCGAGGCGGGCCCACTCCCCCGTCTTCAACGTCGTCGGAGATCACGCCAGTTGGCATCTCGCCTTCGACGCTCCCCTGACCTCGGACATCCTCTCCCTCGCGAGCCCTGTCTCCGGCTGGGTCGGCACCGCCGCCTCCGGTGCGGGTCTGGCCCAGCTCACCGCCCGCGCCATCGCGGCCGCCACCGCCGCGGCAGGCTGCGGGGCCACGCTCATCGCCCCGGCCGACTTCCAGCAGGAGGTGCTCACGGCACCGGTGGACGTCGAGCTGTCCCCGACCCGCAGGAGGCCGGAAGCGGCGGCGGACGTCATCGACGCGATCGCCAAGCGGCTGCGGGCCGGCGAGCGGGCCGTCCTCCTGCTGGGCGGTGCGGCCCTCGACGAGCGCGGCCAGCGGGCGGCGGCCCGGATCGCCGCCGCCACCGGCGCCGCCCTGTACAGCGAGACCTTCCCGGCCGCCGCCGAGCGCGGTGGCGGCCTGCCCGGCCTGGACCGGCTCCCGTATTTCCCGGAGAAGGCGATCGAGGCCCTCGCCGGGGCCCGACTGGTCGTGCTGGCCGGTGCGTCGGAGCCGGTGTCGTACTTCGGCTACGAAGGGGTTCCCAGTCTGCTGGCTCCCTCCGGCACCGTGGAGGTGCTGAGCACCCCGGAGGAGGACGGCACACGCGCGCTGGAAGTCCTCGCGGACGCGCTCGGTGCTCCGGATCCGGCTCCACGGCCGCCCCGGCCGGACGACGAAGGGTTCCCGGACGGAGCGCTCACACCACACTCGGTCGGCCGGATCGTGTCGATGCTGCTGCCCGAACGGGCCGTCGTCTCGGTCGAGGGCGGCACCTGCGGCTACCCCTTCTTCACCGCGTCGTCGCGCGCCGCACGCCACACCGCACTGACCAACACCGGCGGGGCCATCGGCCAGGGCCTGCCCGCCGCCGTCGGCGCCGCGATCGCCGCACCCGGCCGCAAGGTCGTCGCCCTGCAGTCCGACGGAAGCGCGCAGTACACCATCCAGTCGCTGTGGACGATGGCCCGGGAGCAGCTGCCCGTCGTCACCCTCATCGCCTCCAACCGCGCCTACAACGTGCTGCGTACCGAACTCGGCCGGCACGGACAGAGCCGGCCGGGCCCCAGCGCGACGGCGCTCACCAGCCTGGACGGACCGGCCTTCGACTGGCCCGCGCTGGCCCGTGGCTACGGCGTGCCCGGCACCCGGGTGGAGACGGGCGAGGCGCTTCGGCGCGAACTCGGCCGCGCGCTCGCCGCCGACGGCCCTCAGCTCATCGAGATGGCCCTGTGAGAGGAGCCACCATGCACAGCGCAGCAGGCCCGGTCACCGGCACGCCGGAGGCGGTGAGCCGTTTTCTGGCCGAACCGCGGACCATGCTCATCGGCGGCCACTGGGCCGGGGCCCTGTCCGGCCGCTCGTATCCGAGCGTCGACCCCGCCACCGGTACCGTGCTCACCACCGTTGCCGACGGCGACGCCGCCGACGTCGACCGGGCCGTCCAAGCGGCGCGCCGCGCCTTCGACGACCCCGGTTGGCGTCGGATGAGCCCCATGGATCGGGGCGCGCTGCTGAACCGTGTCGCCGACGTCGTCGAGGCGCACGCCGAGGAGCTGGCCCTGCTGGAGTCACGCGACAACGGCAAGCCGGTCTCGGTGGCGCGGGCCGTGGACGTGGGCACCAGCGTGAAGCTGTTGCGCTACTTCGCGGGCTGGCCGAGCAAGCTGGAAGGCAGCACGATCCCCGTCTCGCCGCGCGGCGGGCTGCGGGTGCTGAACTACACCACGCGGCAGCCGGTGGGCGTGGCCGGTCTGATCGTGCCGTGGAACTTCCCCGTGTCCATGGCCTGTTGGAAGCTCGCACCCGCGCTGGCCACCGGCTGCACGGCCGTCCTCAAGCCGGCCGAGGAGACCCCGCTGTCCACGCTGCGGCTCGCCGAGCTGCTCCAGGAGGCGGGGGTGCCGGACGGCGTCGTCAATGTCGTCACCGGGCGCGGTGCCGCGGCGGGTGCCGCCCTCGCCGCGCACGACGGAGTCGACAAGGTCGCTTTCACCGGATCCACCGAGACCGGCCGCGCCGTCGTCCGGGCCGCCGCCGGCAACCTGAAGAAGGTCTCCCTCGAACTCGGCGGCAAGTCCCCGAACATCGTGCTTCCGGACGCCGATCCGCAGGCCGTCGCCGAGGCCGCCGCCCAGGCCGTCTTCTTCAACCAGGGCCAGGTCTGCACGGCCGGCTCGCGGTTGTACGTGCACCGCAAGATCTTCGACGAGGTGCTGGACGCGGTGGCGGAGCGCGCCAGGAGGATCGTCGTCGGGCCCGGCAGCGACCCGGCCACCGAGATGGGGCCGCTGGTGTCCGCGAGACACCACGAGCGGGTCGCCGGGTTCATCGCCGCCGGCCGGGAGCAGGGTGCCCGGCTGGCCGCCGGTGGCGGGCGGCCGGACCTCGACGCGCCGTACGACGGCGGCTACTTCGTCGAACCGACCGTGTTCGCGGCGCCCGACGACAACCTGAGCATCGTCCGGGAGGAGATCTTCGGTCCCGTGCTGGCGGCGATGCGATGGGACGACGTGGACGATCTCGTCGAGCGGGCCAACGACTCGCCGTTCGGGCTCTCGGCCGGCATCTGGACCTCCGACCTGGGTCACGCCCACCGCATCGCCGACGAACTGCAGGCGGGCACGGTGTGGATCAACTGTTACAACCTCACGGATCCCGCGTCGCCCTTCGGCGGATTCAAGCAGTCCGGCTGGGGCCGGGAGATGGGCCGGACCGTGCTCGACCTCTACACCGAGGTCAAGAGCGTCTGGGTCAACCTCGGCTGACACCCGGGCCCTTTCCCGAACCCCCCTGTTGGAGACACGCATGGACCTGGAAATGGGCGGCAGGACCGCCATCGTCACCGGCGGCAGCCTGGGCATCGGCCGGGCCACCGCCCGCGCTCTCGCCGCCGAGGGGGCGACCGTCGCCATCACCGCGCGCCGGCTGCCCCTGCTGGAACGCACCGCGAAGGAACTGGAAGCCGAGACCGGCGGCCGGGTCGTCCCGTACGCCTCGGACACCGACGACACCGAGTCCGTACGCGCCATGGTGCGGCGCGCGGCGGACGAACTGGGGCGGATCGACATCCTCGTCAACGGCGCGGCAGCCCCTTCCGGGCTGGTCCGCAACACGGTCGAGGAAGCCGACCCCGAACTGCTGCTCGCCGACATCAACACCAAGGTCGTCGGCTACTTCCGCTGTGCGCAGGCCGTCACGCCGCACATGAAGGCGGGCGGCTACGGTCGCATCATCAACATCGGTGGGCTGACCGGCCGCTCCAGCCACGCGCTCTCCGGCATGCGCAACCTGGCGATCGTCCATCTGACGAAGGCCCTCTCCGACCAGCTCGGCCCGTCCGGCATCACCGTCAACACCCTGCACCCCGGCGTGGTGGAGACCGAGCACATCCACGAGCTGTACGAGAAGGAGGCCGCCAAGCGCGGCGTCACGGCGGCCGATGTCGAGGCGGACTTCGTCGCCCGTACTCCGATCCGCCGGGTTCTGGAGGCGGCAGAGATCGCCCAGGCCGTGTGCTTCCTCGCCTCCCCCCGGGCCGCCGCGATCACCGGCGAGTCGCTGGGCATCGACGGCGGTCTCACGCGCGGCATCTTCCTCTAGCTCACGGCCGCCTCCTCACCCTTTTCGTTCCGATGCTCCGAAAGGAAGCCACGACATGGAAGGCACCATCCTGGTCGCCACCGCGGGCCAGGGCGTTCTGCGCTCCTGCGACGACGGCGCCACCTGGTCCCGGCTCGGGCTCGGGCAGGCCCTGGAGTTCGACGCCGTCGTCCGCTGCCTGGCCGTACACCCCGAACAGCCGGACGTCGTCTTCGCCGGTGCCGACGCCGGACTCGTGCGCAGCACCGACGCCGGCGCCACCTGGCACCGCATCGACTCGCCCATGAACGACCGGACCATCTGGTCGCTGGCGATCGACCCCACCCACCCGGACACCATGCTCGCCGGAACCGGCGCTCCCGCCCGGGCCGCCGTGTTCCGCACCACCGACGGCGGGACAACCTGGGAGCAACTGCCCCCGCAGATCCCGGAATTCTGCGCGGGCGTCAACCGTCCCAGGATCCTGACCTGCGTCGTCGACCGCTACGAACCCAAGAACATGTGGTTCGGCATCGAAGAGGGCGGCCTGTGGCACAGCAGCGACCGGGGCGACACCTGGGAACGGATCGACGGCACACCCGCCACCCTGCCCCAGGGCGTCACCAACTCCGACATCCACTGTGTGCTCGTCCTTCAGGGCCCGCCGAAGACGATCGTCGTCGCCGTCGTCAACGCCCTCTTCGTCAGCCAGGACGACGGTGAGACCTGGACCCGTACCGACTCCCGCAAGACGTTCGGCATCTACTACACCCGGCTGGTCAAGCAGCTCCCCGGCAGCAACGACCTGCTGCTCGGCATCGGCGACGGCACCCCCGGCACCACCACCAGGATCCTGCGCTCGGAAGACCTGGGGCACAGCTGGCAGGACACCGCCCTGGACACGCCCGCCAACTCGACCGTCTGGGCCTTCGGCACTCACGCCGCCGACCCGGAACTGGTCTTCGCGGGTACGAAGTACGGCCATCTCCTGCGCTCCACCGACGCCGGACGCACCTGGCGCAAGGAGTGGCGCGAGTTCAGCGAGATCACCGATGTCACCTGGACCCCCGCCGTCGCACCCGCCGCGGAAGGACACTGATCATGGAGCCCGACGAGCGCGTACTCGCCCGGCACGAGGAGCCCACGCCGATCCCCGCCGATCCGCGGGACAGCATGAAGCCGCGGGTACGCCGGACCCATCTGTCGCTGTTCGTCCGCGACCCCGAGGCCTCCGCCAAGTGGTACGAGGACGTCCTCGGCATGGAGGTCACCGCACGCGGGCCGCAATGGGTGTTCCTGTCCTTCGGCAGGAAGCACCACGACATCGCCCTGATCCGCGCCGAGGAGGGAGCCGCCCCGGGAGGCGTCGGCCTGCAGCACTACGGGCTGGAGGTGGAGGGCGACCTCGACGAGTGGCGGCGGCTGTACGGGATGCTCCTGGCCAAGGACGTGCCCGTGGTCAAGACCACCGATCACAAGATCGGCTTCGGTCTCTACTTCACGGATCCGGACGGCAACCGCTTCGAGTTCTTCCACGAGACGGTCACCGACGACGAGGAGGGCAAGCGCATCCTCGGTCTGTACGGCGCCCCCAGCGAACCGGTGGAGATCGAACCGCTGCGCGGTTAGCCCCTGCCCCCCCCAACCCCCTGCTTCCAACCGAGGAAACGCCCATGCCCCAGCCCAACTTCGCCGGCTACCACATCCGCAAGTGGTTCACCCAGACCGAGGACACCCTCGCCAACGAGACCGGTGTCCTCGCGGACGGCGAGCCCGTACGCAAGATCGTCATCGCGGCGGCGGTCCACAACCCCTACGCCGGACGGTTCAGCCACGACCTCGACGACATCGTCACCGACTCGCCGAAGCTGGGTGAGGAGTTCGGGCGGCGGGTCCGGGAGGCGGCCGGCGGCCTCGCGATCCAGAGCTACGGAAAGGCGTGTCTGGTCGGCACGGCCGGCGAGTACGAGCACGGCAACGCCTTCCTCACCGCGGTCTTCGCGGACCCGGTGCGCGAGGCGGTCGGCGGCGGCAAGGCGTGGGTACCCTCGACGGGCAAGCGGGGCGCACCCGGCACAGCCCTCGACGTTCCCCTGGCCCACAAGGACGCTCTCTACGTCCGCTCGCACTACGACACCATCACGACGAGCTTCTCCGACGCCCCGAACCCGGACGAGGTCGTGGTGGTGTTCGCGTTCGCCACGCGCGGCCGGCTGCACGCCCGGCTGGGCGGTATCAACGCCGACGAGGTCCAGGGCGAGGACGGGCTGCACTGATATGGCCACCGACACCGCCCCGGTCGGGCGCGACCGCTTCATCACGCTCAACGGGCTGCGCACCCACTACGTCGAGTGGGGCGACGAGGACCGGCCCCCGATCGTCATGCTGCACGGCCTGCGCAGCTACGCCCGGACGTTCCAGCCGCTGGCCGAGCGGCTCGCGGACCGTTACCGCGTCCTGGCCCCTGACGCGCGGGGGCGCGGCGACAGCGAGTGGGATCCGCAGGGCGCGTACTACACGGAGTCCTACGTCGCCGATCTGGAGCAGTTCGCCGACCGCCTCGGCCTGGACCGGTTCGTGCTGCTGGCCCACTCCATGGGCGGCACCACGGCGTACGTCTACGCGGCGCGACACCCCGAGCGGGTCGGCGCGGCGGTGGTCGAGGACATCGGGCCCGGCTCGTCACTGTCGGGCGAGGGAGCCGAGCGCATCAAGCGCGAAGTCGCCGACGCCCCACGTGACTTCGCCAGCCGGGAGGCGGCCCGCGCGTACTGGCGCGGCATCCGTCCCAACATCTCCGACAGCGCCCTCGACTCCAGGTTGCGGCACACCCTCACACCGGACGAAGAGGGCCGCTGGCGTTGGAAGTTCGACCTGGCGGGCATCGCGGCTGCCCGCCTCGACCCGGATCCGGCCCGCCAGGTGGATCTGTGGCCGTACGTCGAGGCCCTTCGGTGCCCGACCCTGGTGGTCAGGGGCGGGGAGTCGGACTTCCTCCCCGTCGCCACCGCGGCCGCGATGGCGCGGCGCAACCCGCGGATCCACACGGTGGACGTCCCCGGGGCAGGCCACTACGTGCACGACGACGCCCCGGATCTCTTCCATGACCACGTGACCGGATTCCTCAGGAGTGCGGAGGTCGCCCGATGACCGAACCCGTCGAGCACCGCACCCAGGTGGCCGTGGTCGGCGCCGGGCCCGTCGGTGTGACGGTCGCCAACTACCTCGGCCTCTACGGAGTGCGCACCCTGCTGATCGACCGCAGCGAGGAGATCGTCGACTACCCGCGCGCGGTCGGCATGGACGACGAGTGCCTGCGCAGCTTCCAGGGCATCGGCCTCGCCGAGGACATGCTCGCCGACATGATCCAGAACGTGCCGCTGAAGATGTTCGCCGCGAACGGCCACTGTCTCGCCGACATACGGCCGGACACCAAGGAGTTCGGCTGGCCCCGGCGGAACATCTTCATGCAGCAGCTCGCCGAGCGCACACTCCGCGCAGGCCTCGAACGCCATCCCCATGTCCAGTCCCTGCTGGGGCACGAACTCATACGCCTGGAGCAGGACGGCGTCGAGGCACGACTGCACGTCACAGGCCCTCAGGGCGAACCCGTGCTCGTCCACGCCGAGTACGTCGCCGCCGCCGACGGCGGCCGCAGTACCGTGCGCGAGCAACTCGGCATCCCGCTCAGCGGAGACACCCACCCGCGCAAGTGGGTCGTCATCGAATGCGACAACGATCCGCTCGACGCGCCGTACACCGGACTGCACGGCGACCCGAGACGCCCGTACGTCTGCCTGGACCTGCCCTACGACTACCGCCGCTGGGAGTTCATGCTCTTCCCCGGCGAGGACGCCGAGGCCATGCTCCGGCCCGAGAAGGTGCACGCACTCCTCGCCGGGCACGTGCCCGACCCCGCGGCGCTCAACATCATCCGCGCCCGCGTCTACACCCATCACTCCCGCGTGGCCGACCGCTTCGTGGACGGCCGGATCTGCCTCGTGGGCGACGCCGCCCACCTCATGCCCCCCTGGGCGGGGCAGGGCATGAACACCGGCATACGCGACGCGACCAACGTCGCCTGGAAGCTGGCGGCCGTCGTCACCGGTCGCGCCCATCCGAGGATCCTCGCCACGTACGACACCGAGCGGCGCGAACACGCCCGGGCGATGGTGCAACTGTCGGACGCCATCGGCCGGTTCCTCTCCCCGACGAGCCGCACCGTGGCCCGGGCGCGCGACACCGTGGTGCGTGGACTCACCGCGGCACCGCCGGTCCGCAACTGGCTGGTGCACATGAGGTTCAAGCCCGTCCCCCGGTACACCGAGGGCATCATGCTGCACAGCCGACGGACGGCACCGAAGAACTCACCGGTGGGCAGAATGTTCGTCCAGCCGAGGGTGGAGACCGCCGAAGGGCGGGTGCTGCCGCTGGACGAGACACTCGGCGAGTGGTTCGCCCTCATCGGCTACGGCAATGATCCGCTCGTCCATCTGGATGCCGAGAGCCGTGCCTTCTGGGACCGCCTCGGCACCCGTTACCTCACCGTCGTCGAGTCCCGCTCCGGTCGGTCCCGTGGCGAGCGGCGCAGGTCGACGACCGACTCGGTGACGGTGGAGGACGTCGACGGCACCCTGCGGGACTGGTTCGCCCGGCACCAGGGCAGCGTCGCCGTCGTCCGCCCCGACCGGTATCTCGCGGCCCTGACCGATCCCCGCGACCTGGCGACGGTGACCGGCGCCTTCGAACGGCTGCTCGCACCGTCGCGGTCCACGGAGTCCAAGGACGCCTGGCACTCGGTTCCCGTCACGGAGGGAGAGGCGTCGTGATCACCGAGCAGCGTGCCGAACTGGCGGACGACGACGAGTTCGCGTCCTTCCAGGGAGGTGTGCGTGAGCTGCTCGTGCGTCAGTCCAACCGCCTCCTCGCCGCCGTCACCCACCACGTCCGCACCGGCCCGTACGAAGGAGGGCGAGGATGACGGCCGATCCGGTCCCGCCGAAAGCCGCGCAGGAGTACATCGACGCCATGGCCCGCGACCGCGGGTACGTCCTCGACTATCACAAGGTCATGGCGCGGTACGACTTCGACGTCCTGCAGGCGACGAACGGCCTGGTCAAGGCGGCTTATCTGGCTCCCCGCGCCCTGGATCGGCGCACCAAGGAGCTGTTGTTCGTCCTCAGCCTGACCGTGATGAGAGCCGACAAGGGACACATTCAGAGTCATATCCGGGTCGCCCTGGGCCTCGGGGTCACCCCGCAGGAGATCCTGGAGGCGATCGAGATCGCCCTCCCGGAAGCCGGCATCGTCGCGTTCCAGGCCGGCCTGGAAGCCTGGCGGGAGACGGTCGGCGCCACGGGCATCGAGCCGAACGCCACCGATCCGGAAGGCGGTGCCGGCACGCCGGAGTGAACCGCACGGCACGGCACCGCGGGGGACACGCCCCTCTGAAGCGAACGACGCTCGTCACAGGGAGGCGGACGCCTCGGGCACCGACGCCCCGGCCGGACGACCGGCACCGCCTTGACCTCGCCGTACGACGCGCTCGGTCAGCCCGTTCGCCCGGTCGGCCGGGTTCGTCGGTCAACCTCCACGGTCACCTGCTGCCCCACGCAGCCCGGGACGCCGTCACCGCCATCGACAAGGCCCTGACCCACGCCGACCGCAAACACCACCAGACCGCCCCGGCCAAAGCAGACCGCGCGGCCTGAGACCGGCCGCCGAGCGTCCCCCGGTTGCCATCACGCCGCCTTCACGTGTCACACGAACGCATCCAGCGGGCCTGCCGCTTCCGGCAAACCTGCTGGTCACAACCGTCGGGACGACAGGATTTGAACCTGCGACCCCTTGACCCCCAGTCAAGTGCGCTACCAAGCTGCGCCACGTCCCGGTGCACACCACGCGGTGAGGCGCGTGATCATGCAGGTCAACCCTACCTCATACGGGCAGCGCCCCGATCGGTCCCACCATTGACTCATAATTGTCGCTACCTATAATTGACTATCTCAATAGAATCCCCGTGGTGGGGCAGGCCCAAGGGCCGCGACCGAACGGAAGCCACATGTCCCTCCTGGCCCGGCCCGCGGTGGCCGCCCTCGTCGCCAAGGTGATGCAACGCGTGACGGTCCTTGCGGACCGCCGCTCCGGCGGTCGGAGTTCCGCCGCCGCCTCGCACGCCCGGTTCCCCGAATACCCGCGCAAGGTACGCCGGTTGACGATCCCCACGGCGGTCGCACCCGCCCGGGCGACGGTGTATCTCCCCCAGAACACCGACACCGCACCGCCGGTCCACATCAACTTCCACGGTGGTGGCTACGTCGTGGCGCTGACCGAGTTGGACGACCCGCTGTGCCGGTTCCTCGCCGCCGAGGCGGGGGTGGTCGTGATCAACGTGGACTATGTCGTCGCGCCGCAGTTTCCCTTTCCGGCGCCGACGCGACAGGCGTACGAGATCGTCCGGTGGGTCGCGGAGCACGGCGCCGAGGAGGGGTGGGACGGCGAGCGGCTCACCGTGGGCGGGCAGAGTGCCGGTGGCGGGCTCGCGGCGGCCGTGGCGCGGCAGGCGCTCGAAGCGGGCGGACCCTCGATCGCGCTCCAGGTCCTGCACTATCCCCCGCTGGACCTGGTGACGAATGCCCGGGACAAGCGGGCAGCCACCGCCCGCCCCGTGCTGCGGCCCTGGATGGCCGACGTCTTCGACACGTCGTACGTCCCCGATGTGCGGCGGCGCGGTGACCCGCTCGTGTCGCCCGCGCACCCCTCGGACACCGCCGATCTGAAAGGCATCGCGCCGACGCTGGTGATCACCGCCGAGTACGACCTGCTCCGGGCCGAGGGCGAGCGGTACGCCGAGCGGCTGCGGGAGGCGGGGGCGCTGGTCGAGCACCATGACGTGGCCGGCGTGGACCACGGGTACGACGGGAGCGACGACGAGAAGGCACGGGAGAGCTATGCGATCGTCGCCCGGTGCTTGCGGGAGGCGACGGGAAGCCGCCTCACCTGAGTGCGCGGTCCGCCGTGCCGGTCGGCGCCTGTGCGTTCCAGTCGTCGTCCGGGTCCACGGCACCTGAGTGCACCGAGACGGGTGGTGCGGTCGGGCGGTGGGTGGCCGAGGGCTCCGTCGGGCCGAAGGCAGTGGTGTTTCTGGTGCCTCGGGCCGGGCCGCCGGACACACCCGCGGCGAAGCCCGCCGTCAGCAGGGCCACCACCGCGACCACCCACCACGGCAGACCCGCCTTGGCCATGTACCCGACGACCGCCACCACCGCGAGAAATGCCACCACGTCCCCCGTCCCCCTTCATCGCTCAACTCATTTGCCCCGGGCATCCCGAGCGCAGCCACACGTCACAGCGGGCATATGACGCAACAATACGCGAGAGCGTCGAATATCCCAGTTCGGCTCATCAGTACATATGACGGGCCATTAGATATGACATGCGTCGGGCTCGGCAGCAGTCCGCCGAGCCCGACGCCGGCGAGAGAGCGCGACGCAGGCCACCATCAGCTTCTTAAGCCATACGTGCCTCAGGCGACCGGTGGGGTCCCGTGCGTGTGGAAGGACTCGATCGTCTTCAGGCCCCACGCCTGTCCTTTGGCCCGCTCGGCCTCGGTCCAGGTGATCAGCGGCCAGTCCGGGGCCAGCACCAGGCGGGTGAGCGGGTTGCACAGCTCGATGCGGTTGCCGCCGGGCTCGTAGACGTACAGGAAGAACGTCTGCTGGATGGCGTGCTTGTGCGGGCCCGTCTCGATGAACACGCCGGAGTCGATGGCGAGGTCGGCGGCGCGCAGGATCTCCTCGCGGGTGTCGGTGGCGAAGGCGATGTGGTGCAGCCGGCCGGTGGAGCCGGTCCAGTCCGAGGTGTAGACGACGTCGTACGACTTGTTGGTGAAGGTCAGCCAACGGGCCGCGATCTTCCCGGAGTTCAGCTGGATCTGCTCGGTGGGCCGGGCGCCCAGCACCTCTTCCTGGAACTCGGCGCCCGCGAGCACGTCCGCGGCGAGGAAGTTGACGTGGTCCAGGCGTCGGACGCCCACGCCCCGGTTGGGCTTGGCCTGCGGCTGGTTCTTCAGCGCGGGTCGCAGGGCCTGGGGCGCCTGGTAGTGCTCGCTCTCCCAGTACAGGGCGTGTTCATGCCCGTCGGGATCGGTGGTGAGGTAGAGCCTGCCGAGTCCGGGCTCGTCCTCGACCCACTTGCCGGTGCCGCCCGCCGCCTCGATGGCCTTGATACGGCGGTGCAGTGCCTCCTCGCTGGAGGTGCGCAGGGCGAGCCGGCCGAGGCCGGGCTGGTCGCGGGCGGTGAGCACCAGGCTGTGGTGCTCGTAGTCGTCATAGGTCCGCAGATAGACGGTGTCGCCGTGCCGGCCGTTGACGGTGAGGCCCAGGTAGTCCGTGAAGAAGGCGACGCTGGCGTCCAGGTCGGGGGTGAAGAGCTGGGCGTGGCCGAGGTGGGCGATGTCGCCGAGCGGCGGGGTCATCGGGGGCCTCCGGGAGTGGGTGCGGGGAGTGGGGCCGTCTCGGCGGACCTGGGGAAGACGGTGCCGTCGAAGATCTTGCGTGCGGTACGGACGACGGCCGTACGGCGAGCGACCGGGCGGCCTGCGGCGTCGGTGCCGAGGCTGCTCTCGATGTCCAGGAATCCCGTGGGGTGTTCGATGCGGATGCGGTCGCCGGTGGTGGGGAGCTGTGCGATGTCCGTGCCGACGCCGCCTGCCGTGCGCAGACCGGCGGCGACGCTCGCCGCGCCGAGCACGCCGATCGACGTATGGCAGCGGACCGGGATGAAGGTGCGGGTGGTGATCGCGCCGCCGTGGCGGGGTGGGGCGAGGAGGGTGAGCTTGGGGACGGTGGTGTCCCACACGTCGCCGAGGCCCATCAACTCGCCTGCCTTCAGGCGGAGTTCGTGGAGTCGGTCGGCGAGTGCGGGGTCCGCTTCCAGGTCCTGGGGAGTCTCGTAGCCGGTGACCTTGAGGTCGGATGCCTGGACGAGGACGGTGGGCATGCCGTTGTCCACACATGTCACGGGGATGCCGTCGATCGCGTCGCGGACGTTGCCGGTGGGCAGCAGTCTCCCCGCGCCGGGCGGGAATTCGATCACGACGGGGGCGGCGGAACCGGGCACCCCGGAGATCTCGGCGTCGCCCGTGTACCGCACCCGGCCGCCGGGGGTCGGGAAGGTCGCCGTGGCGAGATCGCCGGAGTTGGCCATACGGATCCGTACGGAGGTCTCCTCCTTCCCCGCCGTGACCAGCCCGCGCTCCACGGCGAAGGGGCCGATGCCGGCGAGGATGTTCCCACAGTTCTGACGGGCGCTCACTTCCGGTCGGTCGACTGCGACTTGGAGGAAGAGGTAGTCGACGTCGGCCCGTGGGTCGGTCGACGGCGACACCACCGCCACCTTGCTGGTGAGCGGGTGCGCTCCGCCCAGGCCGTCGATCTGCCGCTCGTCAGGGCTGCCCATGACGCGCAGCAGCAGCTCGTCGCGGGCGGCGGGGTCGGTGGGCAGGTCAGTGGCCAGGAAGTAGGCGCCCTTGGAGGTACCGCCGCGCATCAGCATGCAGCGGACCTCGGCGGGCCGCCGCCCGGTCACGACGGGTCTCCGTCACGCGGGCCGTCGTCACGGCCATGGTCGCCGGCCACATGGTCGTCGCGCATATAGGGGCTCCCCACATGACCGTCCGCCGCATGGCCTCCCGTCACATGGCTATCCGCCACATGGCTATCCGCCACATGACCGTCTGCCACATGGTCACCGCGCACATAGGTGCCGCCCACACGGCCGTCCCGCACGCGGTCGCCTCGCACACGGCCGTCCCGCACATACTCGTCGCCCACACGGCTACCGCCACCCACATAGCCGTCGCCGACACAGCCGTCACCCACATACTCGTCGTACGACGTGTAGACGACCCCCAACTGCACCAGCTTCTCCCGCAACCCGTACCGGTCCAGCCCGAGTTGGCCGTCGAGGAACGCGGCTCGCGTCGCCGCCTCCTTGGTCTCGCGGGCCTCGGCCTTCTCGACCGTCTCCCGGGCGCGCTCGCGCGGGACGACCACCACTCCGTCGTCGTCGGCGAGGATCACGTCGCCGGGGCGGATGACCTGGCCGTCGATGGCGATCGGCACGTTCACCGAGCCGCCGGTGGCCTTGACGGTACCCTGTGCGCAGACGGCACGCGACCAGGCCGCGAAGCCCATGTCGCGCAGTTCCCGGGTGTCGCGGATGCCGGCGTTGATGACGAGGCCGCGCACCCCACGCCGGTGCAGGGCGGTCGCGAACAGCTCGCCGAACAGGCCGTCGGTGGAGGGCGAGGTGGTGGTGACGACCAGGAGGTCGCCCTCGCCGCACTGCTCCACCGCGGCGTGGATCATGAGGTTGTCGCCGGGCCAGCCGAGCACCGTGACGGCGGTGCCGGCGACTCGTACGCCCTGCTGTATGGGGCGGATCCCCGGCCCCAGCAGGCCCGTTCGGCCCATGGCCTCGCTCACGGTCGCCACGCCGAAGCCGGCCAGCGCGTCGACGTCCTTCAGGTTCGCCCTCGGCGGGTTGGTGACGATCACGCCGCTCATGCCAGCTCCTTCGCGATCTGCGGGTAGGGACGCATGTACGCCTCGGCCATGGTCTTGTGGGCCAGGCCGAGGTTGGGCCCGGCGTTGCGCCTGAGCTGGACGCCGCGGCGGACGGCGAGGTCGGTGTAGTAGTCCCACAGGTGCTGCTGCGCGCCCAGGCACTCCATGGCCTTGCGCTTGGTGTCCCACACCTCGGTGATGTCGAGCAGCACCTCGGGCCTGAAGCCGCTCATCTCGGGTTGGTGCGGCTCGAAGTAGAAGACGGGCGGGGCACCGATGATGTCGCCGTCGCCCGGGTAGCCGATGGCCTGCGCGAGGATCCGGGCCTGCAGGGCCATGCGGTTGGCGGCCGGGT
Organism: Streptomyces sp. UG1; assembly: GCF_049974585.1. NCBI lineage: Bacteria > Bacillati > Actinomycetota > Actinomycetes > Kitasatosporales > Streptomycetaceae > Streptomyces > Streptomyces sp. UG1. The sequence goes on from NZ_JBNGGG010000036.1 coordinate 32,863, forward strand.
GGTCGCCGTTGTACGGGTCCTCGACCGGGTGGGTGAGGACGACGTCCGGCTGCGTCTCGCGGTAGACCGCCACGAGCCGGTCGGTCAGCTCGGCGGTGGCGGTCAGCGGGTAGTCGCCGGCGTCGAAGAAGCGGACCTCGGCGCCGAGGGTGGCGGCGGCGCGCTCGGCCTCGTCGCGGCGTATCTCCTTGATCTCCGCCAACCGCTTCCCCTCGCGCCAGGCCTTGGCGGACTCGCCGCGCTCGCCGAAGGTGAGGCAGGCGATGGTGACCTTCTCGCCCCGGGCGGCGGCCAGGGCGATGGCTCCGCCCGCGCGCCACACGAAGTCGCCTGCGTGCGCGGTGACGACGAGGGTCGAGCGGGGTGGGGTGCTGGCGGGCGCGTCGGGGTGCGTCATTGCGGGTCTCCTCGAGTGACAGGGTGCGCCCGCCTCGTCCGGCTCGTTCGCCTCGTCCGGCTCGTCCGGCTCGTCCGGCTCGCTCAGTCGCGCAGCGCCTCGATCACGCTGCTGAGGTGGGCGCGGGCGGCCGCCTCGGCCGCCTGCGGGTCTCTGGCCCGGATCGCCTCGATCATGGCCAGGTGCTCGTTCAGGGAGTGCTGTGGACGACCGGGCCGAAGCGCCAACTGGAAGCGGTGGCGCACCAGTTGTGCGTGGAGCCGCTCCAGCAGCTCCACGGCCGTGCGCTGGCCGGAGAACTCCTGGATCAGGGCGTGCAGTTCCTGGTTCAGCTCGGAGTACGTCATCGGTTCGCCGTCGGTCACGGCCTTGGTCATGGCCGCGCCGAGGTCGGCGAGGCGGGTGAGCTGCTCGTCACTGGCGGCCACGGCCGCCTTGGCCGCGCAGAGCCCTTCCAGCGCCATGCGGCACTCGGTGATGGCGACCGCTTCCTCCACGGTCACCACCCGCACCCGCGAACCGCGGTTGCGGATGCGCTCGACCAGGCCCTGGGCCTCCAGGTCGATGAGTGCCGCGCGGATGCTGGCCCGTGTCACACCGAACTGCTCGGCGAGTTCGTTCTCCACCAGCCGCTGTGCCGGTGCCATCTCGCCGTGCAGGATCGCCTGCCGCACCTGCGCGAGCGCATGCTGCTTGGCCTGCTCTCCGGTGCTCGGACGGGCTTCGTTCGGCATGTGCCCTCCCTGAGTGAGTGCCTGTCGAACGTAAATCTAGCCAGACAGAATCGTCAACAATTTTGTCGGCTGTATTGGCGCGAAAATTCCACGACTAGGGCATCGGATGCGGCGGCGCCGTCGAGCCCCGGATCTCCAACGTCGGCGTGGCGAGATGGACTTCCCCCACTCCCCCGCCGCCCTCGAACCGGTCGAGCAGGCAGCGGGCCGCGCGTCGGCCGACCTCATGGCTGGCGTTGTCGACGGTGGTGAGCCAGACATGGCGCAGCCGGGCGATGCTCGTGTTGTCGTAGCCGACGACGGACAGGTCGCGCGGAACCCGTAGCCCCGACTCCTCGGCCGCCGACAGGGCGCCGATCGCGGCGATGTCGTTCACGGCGAAGACGGCCGTCGGCGGCTGCGCGCGGCTCAGCAGCCGTACCGTCGTGCGGTAGCCGCCCTCCTCGGTCATGTCGCTCGGTTCCACGACCGCCTCGTTCGCGAGGCCGTGCTCGCGCATGGTCGCCTCGAAGCTGCGCCGGCGCAGCTCGCCGACCGCGCCGTACCCGGCGATGTGCGCGATGTGCCGGTGACCGAGCCCGATGAGGTGCTCGGTGACCAGGCGGGCGCCCCGCTCGTCGTCGTTGGCGACGACGTCCACGCCGGGCAGGGTCGGTTCGCGCGCCCCCGCGACCACCACCGGGAGCCGTTCGGCCACCGCCCCGAGCGCGGCCGGGTCGGGCAGCGTGCCCACCACGACCAGGCCGTCGACCCGCAGGTCCAGGAAGGGGCCGGTGGGGTCCTGGCCGGTGCGGCGGTTGAGGCGGGCGTCGGCCAGCAGCATGTGCAGGCCGTTGTCGTGCAGGAGCGAGTTCAGGCCCTCCAGCATGTCGACGAACCAGGGGTTGCGCAGGTCGTTGAGGAGGACTCCGACCGTGCGGGTGCGCTGCTCGCTGAGGCTGCGCGCGGCGGCGTTCGGGCGGTAGCCGAGTTCCCGTACGGCCCTCAGGACGGCTTCCCGCTTCTCCGGGCGCACCTGCTCCGAGCCGCGCAGCACGAGCGAGACCAGCGATTTGGAGACGCCGGCCCGGTCGGCGACGTCGCGGATGGTCGGCGGTTTCATGAACATGGACCGTTCCAGGCGCTGCCTCGCTTGTCAAAGGGAGACGGAGATGGGCCGGGGAGGGTTGACACTGACACCTGGCCGCACCCAAGGTGGGCTGGACAGGAAATGGACCGGTCCAAAGAGGGGCTGCAATGGTGGACACGCTCGGCGTCGCCGTCGTCGGATTCGGCTGGATGGGGCGGGTGCACACCCAGGCCTACGCCCGCATCCCGCACCATTACCCGCAACTGCCCCTGCGCCCGCGGCTCGTGACCGTCGCCGAGGAGGTGCCCGGCCGGGCCGAGGAGGCCGCCGCGCAGTTCGGGTTCGCCTCGACGACCCGCGACTGGCGCGAGGTGGCCGCCGACCCGCGGGTGCGGGCCGTCAGCATCACCGCGCCGAACTTCCTGCACCGCGAGATCGGTGTCGCGATGGCCGAGGCCGGCAAGCACATCTGGATCGAGAAGCCGGTGGGCCTGACGACCGAGGACGCCCGCGCGGTCGCGGACGCGGCGGCCAAGGCCGGCGTGCAGAGCGCGGTCGGCTTCAACTACCGCAACGCGCCCGCCGTGGAGACCGCCCGCGAGCTGATCGCGTCCGGCGAGATCGGCACCGTCACGCATGTCCGCGTCCGCCTTTTCAGCGATTACGCGGCCCACCCCCAGTCCGCGCTGACCTGGCGCTACGAGCGTGAGCGCGGCGGCAGCGGAGTGCTCGGCGACCTCGCCTCGCACGGCGCCGACCTGGCCCGCTTCCTGCTCGGCGACATCGCCTCGCTGACCGCCGACACCGCGGTCTTCGTCCCCGAGCGGGCCCGCCCGACCGGCGCCACCGCCGGGCACACCCTCGCCACCGGGGAGCTGGGCCCGGTGGAGAACGAGGACTACGTCAGCTGCCTGCTGCGCTTCGCCTCCGGCGCCCGCGGTGTGCTGGAGGCCTGCCGGGTCTCGGTCGGCGAGCAGAACAACTACGGATTCGAGGTGCACGGCACCAAGGGCGCGGTGTTCTGGGACTTCCGCCGCATGGGTGAGCTCGGCGTCAGCCGGGGCACCAGCTACCAGGACCAGCCGGTCAGCACGCTGTACGTCGGCCCGGGGCACGGCGAGTACGGCGCGTTCCAGCCGGGCGCGGCGACGAGCATGGGCTACGACGACCTGAAGGTGATCGAGGCACAGCGCTTCCTGCGCTCGGTCGCCGAGGGCACCGCGCACGGGGCCACGCTCGCGGACGCCGTGCACAGCGCCACCGTCCTGGACGCCATGTCCCGGTCCGCCGAGAGCGGTTCCTGGGTGGACGTGGAGGCGCCGGCATGACGGTCCGGGTGGGCGTGATCGGCGCGGGGGTGATGGGCGCCGACCATGTGCGGCTGCTGCACGGCGATGTCCCGGACGCCGAGGTCGTCGCGGTGGCGGACGTCGACGAGGCGCGGGCCCGGGCCCTCGCGGACACCGTGCCGGGCGCGCGCTCCGGCACCGACGCGCGGGCCCTGATCGCCGATCCCGGCGTGGACGCGGTGGTCATCGCCTCGCACGACTCCACCCATGCCGAGCTGAGCGTGGCCGCCGTGCGCGCCGGGAAGCCGGTGCTGTGCGAGAAGCCGCTTGCGCCGACCGTCGCGGAGTGCGCCGAGGTGGTGCGGGAGGACGACAAGGCGGGCGGCGGACTGGTCTCGGTCGGGTTCATGCGCCGGTTCGACCCGGCGTACGTCGCGCTGAAGGCCGCGCTCGGTGAGGGCGGCAGCGGCAGGCCCCGGGTGGTGCACTGCGTGAGCCGGGGTGTGACCTCGGCGCCGGGCGCGGTCAGCGAGTTCAGCGTCACCGGGTCGGCGATCCACGAGTTCGACACCGTGCCGTGGCTGCTGGACTCTCCGGTCACGGCGGTCTCCTGGCACGCCCCCGAGGGCGAGTCGGCCCCCGGCCTGCGCGACCCGCAGATCATGCTGCTGCACACGGCGGACGGCACGCTCACCACCGTCGAGACCTTCCTCAACGCGCGCTACGGCTACGACATCCGCTGCGAAGTCGTCTGCGAGCGCGGCGCGCTGCAACTGGCCGACCCCGCCCTGGTCGTGAGCCACCTGGACCGGGCCCGCTGCACCGGCTACCCGGCGGACTGGCGGCCCCGTTTCAGCGACGCCTACCGGCTGGAGCTGAAGGCGTGGATCGACGCCGTCGTCGCCGGGCGGCCCTCCCCGCTGGCCTCCGCCCGTGGGGGCCTGACCGCCTCCGCGGTCGCCGACGCGGTGATCGCCTCCATGCGGGACGGCGGCCGGACCGTGCCCGTCTCCGTCCCCGCCCTGTGACCCCCGGGAGCAACGCCGTGTCCGCACTCCCCGCCCCGCGCACCCCCGACCCGATGTCCGCCCCGGCCCTCAACTGGGGTGTGCTCGGCACCGGTTGGATCGCCGAGCGGTTCATCGGCTCGGGCCGGCGCCACACCCGTCAGCGCTTCACGGCCGTCGCCTCGCGCGACGCGGCCCGCGCCGAGGAGTTCGCCGTACGGCACGGCGTCACGCGCGCGTACGGCTCGTACGAGGAGCTGGTGGCCGACGACGAGGTCGACGTCGTGTACGTCGCCACCGAGCACACCGCCCATCTCGGCTGTGCGCGGCTGGCGTTGGAGGCCGGCAAGCACGTCCTGGTCGAGAAGCCGCTCGGGATCGACGCGGCGCAGGCCGCCGAGATCGCCCAACTCGCCGCCGAGCGCGGGCTGTTCTGCGCGGAGGCCCTGTGGACGTTCTTCCTGCCGCGCTTCGACGTCGTACGTCAGGTGCTCGACTCCGGGCTGCTCGGCGAGGTCCGCTCCGTGCTGGCGGACCTGGGTGAGTACTTCGACCCGGACGGCGGTCACCGCATCCTGCGCGCCGACCTCGCGGGCGGCCCGCTGCTCGACCTCGGCACGTATCCGGTGTCCCTGGCGACGTGGGTGCTGGGGGCGCCGGACAGCGTCCAGGCGTCCGGTGCGGCGCATCCGGCCGGGGTGAACGGGCAGGTCGGGGCGGTGCTGAGCACGGAGCGTGGCCAGGCGGTCGTCCACACCACGCTGTTCAGCGACACTCCGGCCACGGCCGTCATCGCGGGCAGCCGGGGCACCCTTCATCTGCCGGGCCCCTTCTCCCACCCGGGCGACGTCGTGTTCACCCCGGCGGGCGGCGGTACGCCATTGACGTACCCGGAACCGCGCATCGGCCACGACGGGCTGCACTTCGAGGCCGCCGAGGTGGCCCGGTGCATCAAGGACGGTCTCGTCGAAACACCGCTGCGTCCGCTCGCCGACTCTGTCACCACGTTGCGGATCATGGACGAGATCCGCCACCGGTGCGGAATCGTCTTCCCTGGCGAGTAGCGCCCCTTCAGGGGCGCGGGGCTGTGCTGACATGCGGCTCCGCCGCGTGGGCGCGACCAGCCACATCGAACCCGCGGCCGCCGGCTGACCTAACCGGGCATGTTGTACGGCGTGACCACCTGAATCGGCGACGGCACCGTCGGCCCGGCCGGCGGCAGCGCCCCATGCGCCCGCATCACGACGTGGCACGCCTCCCGCATGTCCTGCCGCAGGTCGTGATGGAGCACGGCGGACAGCCGGTGCTCGCGCAGCAGGCGGGTATTGTCGTGGTCGAGGTCGTGCGCGATGAGCACGGCACACGCGCGGCCCGCGTCCTCGAAGGCCCGCAGCGTGGCGATGTTGCCGCCGCCGATCGAGTAGACGGCGCGGATGTCGGGGTCGCGTTCCAGCGCGGCCCGGACGAGGTCGTACTGGGTGGCGTCCAGGCCCTGTCCCTCGGCGATCTCGACGAGGGTGCGGTCGGGGTGACGGGTCCGCATGACGCTGCGGAAGCCCATCTCGCGTTCCTCCTCGTTGCGGAAGAAGCCGCTGCTGAGGCTGGTCAGCACATGGGCGGGGCGGTCGCCGAGCCACTGGCCCATGAGGTAGGCCGCGGTAGCGCCCGCCGCCCGGTTGTCTATGCCGACGTAGGCGAGGCGCGCGGTGGAGGGCAGGTCCGTCACCAGGGTCACCACCGGGATGCCTGCCTCCGCGAGCCGGGCGACGGCGGCGGTGACCTCGGGGACGTCCGGTGCCTTGAGGATCACGCCCTGCGAACCGCGCCGGGCGATACGGTCCAGCGTCCCGGTCAGCTCCCGCACCGGCCCGGTCTCCCGGAAGTGGAAGCGTGAGCGCACGACCGCCGGGTGCAGGGACGGCAGCTCGGCCTCCAGGGCGGCGCGTACGGCGGTGGTGAACCGCTCGGGCGCCTGCACCACCATGTCGATCATGAAGGTACGGCCCTGCAGCCGGACCTGGGTGCGCTGCCGGTCCAGGTCCGCTATCGCCTGCCGGACCTCCCGCGCGGTGCTCTCGCGCACGCCTCCCCGGGCGTTCAGGACCCGGTCGACGGTGGCCTCGCTCAGGCCCGCCTGACGTGCGATCTCCCGGATCGGGAAGGGGTGGCCCATGCGTCGGCTCCTGAGGGGTTTTTGATGGGCGGCTGCTGGTTGTTCGACGGGATTGTCATGACAAGAATGGCACCGCTGAGTCGTCCCTGTCACCGAGTCGCCCCTGTCACCGAGAGGACGCCGATGTCCTTCACCTCCGTGCACCGCCGTGCCTGGCTGTCCGAGCGCGACTGCGACCTCGCGGAGTTCCGTGAGCTCCTGGAGCGGACGACCGGCCTCGCCGACTACCCGTACGCCTCCGCCGTGGAACAGGGCGTCCTGGTCTACGACAGCGACCGGCTCCGCAAGACCGAGGACCGCCGTGGAGTGCGGGCCGAACTGGTCCGCGCCCTCACCGACGGACCGGGCATCGTGGTCTTCCAGGGCGCCTTCCCGGACCTGGAGGTCGTCGACCGGCTCAGTGCCGTGTTCGACGCCCTGATCGCCGGGCAGCGCGCCTCGGGCGCCACCGCCGGGGACCACTTCGCCAGGCCGGGCGCCAACGACCGGGTCTGGAACGCGCTGGAGAAGGCGGCCCGCCACGACCCGGAGGCCTTCGCCGACTACTACGCCAACGACGTACTGGCCCTGGTCTCGACCGCCTGGCTCGGCCCCGGCTACCAGGTGACCTCACAGGTCAACGTGGTCAACCCGGGCGGCGCGGCGCAGTCCGCGCACCGCGACTACCACCTGGGCTTCCTCTCCAACGAGGTCGCGGCCGCCTACCCGGCCCATGTCCACGCCCTCTCCCCCGTGCTCACCCTCCAGGGCGCGGTCGCGCACTGCGACATGCCGGTGGAGTCCGGGCCCACGATGTACCTGCCGTACTCGCAGACCTACGAGCCCGGCTACCTCGCGTGGCGGCTGCCCGAGTTCCGGGAGTACTTCGAGGCGCACCACGTCCAGCTGTCGCTCGCCAAGGGTGACGCGGCCTTCTTCAACCCGGCGCTGTTCCACGCGGCCGGCACAAACCGGTCGGCGGACATCCGGCGCATGGCAAACCTGCTGCAGGTGTCCTCCGCGTTCGGGCGGGCGATGGAGACCGTGGACCGCGAGGCGGTGACGAACGCCGTCTTCCCCGTGCTGCTGCGGCGCCGGGCGCAGGGCGCGGACGAGGCGTGGCTGGAGCACGTGATCGCCGCGAGCGCCGAGGGCTACCCGTTCCCCACCAACCTCGACAGCGATCCGCCGGTGGACGGGATGGCCCCGCCCTCGCAGGCGGACGTCGTACGGCGGGCGCTGCGCGAGGCCTGGACGCCCGAGTCGCTGCGCGACGAGCTGCGGGCCGGCGCCGAGCGGCGCCAGAGCTGAAAGGACCCGGAAGACATGGGACTTCTCGACGACAAGGTCGTCCTCGTCAACGGCGGCAGCCAGGGCGTGGGGGCCGCCGTCGCGCGGGCCGCCGTCCGCGAGGGAGCGGTCGTGGCGGTCACCGGACGGCGCCCGGAACCCGGTGAGGCGCTGGTGGCCGAGCTGGCCGCCGACGGAGGCAAGGCCATGTTCGTGCAGGCCGACCTGGCGGACGCCGAGCGGGCGAAGGCCTCCGTCGCGGAGGTCGTGGACGCGTACGGGCGGATCGACTGCCTGGTCAACTCGGCGGGCCTGACGTCCCGGGGCACGCTGCTCGACACCACGCCCGAGCTGTTCGACCAGCACATCGCGATCAACCTCAAGGCGCCGTTCTTCGCGATGCAGGCCGCCGTCTCGGACATGGTCGCCCGCAAGGCGCCCGGCACGATCGTCAACATCATCACGTCCTCGGCGCACGGCGGGCAGCCCTTCCTCGCGCCGTACGTCGCCGCCAAGGCCGGCCTCGTCGGCCTGACCCGCAACGCCGCGCACGCCCACCGCTGGGACCGGGTCCGCGTCAACGGCCTGAACATCGGCTGGACGGCGACGGAGGGCGAGGACGCCACGCAGAAGGCCTTCCACGGGGCCGGCGACGACTGGCGTGCCGAGGCTGCCGCGAAGCTGCCGATGGGCAAACTGGGCCAGCCGGACGAGATCGCCGACTTCGTGGTGTTCCTGCTGTCCGAGCGGTCCGGGGTGGTCACGGGTTCCGTGATCGACTGGGACCAGAACGTGCTCGGAGGACTCGACTGAGATCCCGCAAGAAGACTGAGAACTCCCCGCAAGAAACCCGCACCCTTCCATAGGAGCACCATCCCCATGCGAATCGGCATCCTCGGCCTCGGCCGCATCGGCGCCTTCCACGCCGAGACCCTGTCCGCGCTCGACGCGGTCGACTCCCTCGTCGTCACCGACCCCTTCGCGGACGCCGCCAAGGCCGCCGCGGAGCGGTTCGGCGCCGAGGTCGTGGACTCGCCCGAGGCCCTGCTCGCGGCCGGCGTGGACGGCATCGTCGTCGCCGCCGCGACCGACGCCCACCCGGCGCTGATCCTGGCCGGTGTCGAGACCGGCATCCCCGTCTTCTGCGAGAAGCCCGTCGCCAGGACCATGAGCGAGGGCGTCGAGGTGCTGAAGGCCGTCCAGGGCAAGGGGGTGCCGATCCAGATCGGCTACAACCGCCGCTTCGACGCCGGTTTCGTCGCCGCCCGCGCCGCCGTGCAGGCGGGTGAGCTGGGCAAGCTGCACACCGTACGGTCGACCACCCTTGACCCGGCGCCGCCGCCCGCCGCGTACATCGCCGCCTCCGGTGGCATCTTCCGGGACTGCTCGGTGCACGACTTCGACATCATCCGCTGGGTGACCGGCCGTGAGGTGAGCGAGGTGTACGCCGTCGGCGGCAACAAGGGCGCCGACTACATCAAGGAGGCGGGCGACGCCGACACCACCGGGGCGATCCTCACCCTGGACGACGGCACGATCGCGGTGGTGTCCAACTCCCGTCACAACGCCCGGGGTTACGACGTCCGCATGGAGATCCACGGCTTCGAGGACTCCATCGCCGTCGGCCTGGAGGACAAGCTGCCGCTGCGCTCGGTCGAGCCCGGCGTGACCTTCCCGGCGGGCACCCCGCACGACTTCTTCATGGACCGCTTCACCGCGGCCTACCGCGCCGAACTCACCGCGTTCACCGAGGTCGTGGCCGGCTCCCGGCCCTCCCCGTGCACGATCGAGGACGCCCTGGAGGCGGGCTGGATCGCCGATGCGTGCACACTGTCGCTGAAGGAGCACCGCCCCGTGACGATCCAGGAGGTACGGCAGGCATGAACGACTCGGGCCCGCAGCCGCTGCGCATCGGAGTGCTGGGCGCGGCACGCATCACCGAGCTCTCCCTCGTCGGCCCGGCCCGCACGACCGGCCACCGCCTCGTCGCGGTGGCCGCGCGCGACCGGTCCCGCGCCGCGGCGTTCGCCGACGAGCACGACGTGGAGCGGGTGGTGGACTCCTACGCCGATCTGCTCGCCGACCCCGAGGTCGAGGTCGTCTACAACCCGCTCGCCAACGGTCTGCACGGGCCGTGGAACCTCGCCGCGCTCGCGTCCGGCAAGCACGTCCTGACGGAGAAGCCGTCGGCGAGCAACGCCGAGGAGGCGTCCGAGGTGCTGCAGGCGAGCGCGAAGGCCCAGGCAGTCTTCATGGAGGCGTTCCACTACCTCTTCCACCCGGTCACCCGGCGCCTGCACGAGCTCCTGGCGAGCGGTGAACTGGGCGAGCTGCAGCGGGTGGAGACGCTGGTCGCCATTCCGGCACCGGACGACTCCGACCCGCGCTGGTCGCTGCCGCTGGCGGGCGGGGCCGTGATGGACCTCGGCTGCTACAGCCTGCACGCGGTGCGGATGCTCGCGCCCTGGGCGGGCGGTGCGCCGCGGCTGGTCTCGGCACGCGGCGGGGAGCGGGCCGGGGCGCCCGGTGTCGACGAGTGGCTGGACGCCGAGCTGGCGTTCCCCGGCGGGGCGACCGCGTCCGCGCGCTGCCACATGGCGTACGGCGAGCTGGAGATGAGCTGCCGGATCGTCGGCACCCGGGGCGAGGCGTTCGCCCCGAACTTCGTGCTGCCGCACCGGGACGACCGGGTCGTGGTGCGCACGGCGGACGGTGAGCGGACCGAGCGGCTCGGCACGCGCTCGTCGTACACCTACCAGTTGGAGGCGCTCGCCGCGCACATACGCCGGGACGCGCCGCTGCCGCTGGACGCGGAGGACGCGCTGGCGACGATGACGCTGATCGACGAGTCCTACCGCGCGGCGGGCTTCGAGCCGCGGCCGCGTACGACGCTCGCGGGCTGAGGGACCGTACGACGGACACGGCTGAGGGCCGGGGATGCTTCCCCGGCCCTCAGCCGTCCCGCCCCGCCGGCCCTCGGTCAGGGCGGGCCCACGGGCCGGCGGGCCGTCAAGCCGCGTACAGCGCCGGCCGGTCGACCAGGTCCACCGGGACCCGGCCGCCCTCCTGAAGCGCCCGTACGCCCGCCTCGCACACCGCGGCCACGGCGTAGCCGTCCCAGGCGCTCGGGCCGGTGACCTCGCGGCGCCGGGTGGCGTCCACCCAGGCCTGGACCTCACGGTCGTAGGCGTCGGCGAACCGCTCGATGTAGTCCTGGGCGATGGTGCCGCCCCAGCGGCCGGCGGCGTGCGTGACCATGGCGTGGCCGTCGCCGACGCGGGCGGTGCCGCGCTCGCAGACGACCTCGGCCTGGACCTGGTAGCCGAAGCCGCAGTTGACGTAGATCTCGACGTCGACGACGGCGCCGCCGTCGGTCTCGAACACGACGAACTGCGGGTCGCTGATGCCGTCCGGCGCGTTCCCCGAGGGCGTCGGGGCGAGCACGGTGACGGCCGTGATCTCCTGGCCGAGCAGCCAGCGCGTCACGTCCATCTCGTGCGTCACCGAGTCGTTGATGAGCATCTCGGACGTCCAGCCGGGCGGGCTGGCGACATTGCGGTGCCGGTTGTGCACCATCAGGGGACGGCCCAACTGACCCGTCCCCAGCAGGGACTTGAGCTTCATGAACTCGGCGTCGTAGCGCCGCATGAAGCCCACCTGGACCCGGCGGTGCCCGAGCCCCTGCTCGGCCTCCATCACGCGCAGCGCGGCGGCCGCGTCCGGGGTGAGCGGCTTCTCGCACAGCACCGGCAGGTCGTGCTCGAAGGCCGCGAGGAGCGCCGCCTCGTGGGCAGTGCCCGGCGAGGCGACGATCACCGCGTCGACGTCGGCCGCCGCCATCGCGGCGGCCGGGTCGGTGTGGACCGCGCAGCCGTCGACGCGGGCCGCGACGGCTTTCGCACGGTCCGCGTCGACGTCCACCACAGCGGTCACCCGAGCCCCGCTGATGACTTCCTCGATGCGGCGGACGTGGTCCGCGCCCATCTTTCCGGTACCGATGACTGCGACTCCGAGCGGGTACGGACGCTGGGTCATGGTGATCGGCCGTCCTTTCGGGTCGTCAGGCGCCGCAGGACCTCAGGAACTTGCGGGTACGGACCGCGATGGGCATGGGCTTGTCCGGCTCGCAGGGGTACATGTCCTGCTCGACGATGGCGAACAGGTCCACATTCAGCTTCTGCGCCGCCTGCAGGACCGGCCCCAGCTCCGGTACGCCGGCCGGGGGTTCGCACATCACGCCGCGCTGGACCGCGGGCCCGAACGGGATCTCGTCGCGCACCACGTCGGCGAGGATCTCGGGGTCCACCTGCTTGAGGTGCAGATAGCCGATGCGCTCGCCGTAGGTCTCGATCAGCTTGACGCTGTCGCCGCCGCAGTAGGCGTAGTGACCGGTGTCCAGGCAGAGGTTGACCAGGTCGGAGTCGGTCGAGTCGAGGAAGCGCTCGACGTGCGCCTCGGTGTCGATGTGGGTGTCGGCGTGCGGGTGCACCACGATGTCGAGGCCGAACCGCTCGCGCACCTCGTGCCCGAGCCGCTCCATGCCCTTGGTCAGGTGCGCCCACTGCTCACCGGTGAGCTCCGGCGGCTCCAGGATCTCGGCGGTCTTGTCGTCCCGCCAGAAGGACGGGATGACGACGAGGTGCTTGGCGCCCATGGCCTGGGTGAGCGCGGCGACCTCGCTGACGTGCTGCCAGGTGGACTCCCAGACGGCGGGGCCGCGGTGCAGGCCGGTGAAGATCGTGCCCGCCGACACCTTGAGGTCGCGCTTGTCGATCTCTTCGGTCAGCCGCGCCGGGTCGGTGGGCAGATAGCCGTACGGTCCCAGCTCGATCCAGTCGTAACCGGCCTCGGCGACCTCGTCGAGGAAGCGTTCCCAGGGCACCTGTACGGGGTCGTCGGGGAACCAGACGCCCCAGGAGTCGGGGGCCGAGCCCACGCGGATGCGGTCCAGCACAGGGGTCATGTCAGGACTTCCCTTCCGCGCTCGCCACGGGTGCGGTGAGGTCGGCCTCTTCGGGCAGTTCCTCGACGTCGACACCGCGGACAGCGCTCAGCTCGTGCTTGAGTGCGGCGAGTTCGGCGCCGCCGGCCATGTGGTTGGTCAGCTCTTCCAGGCTCACCTCGTCGCGGGAGGCGTTCAGCTCCATGGTGCCCAGCCGCAGGACGCTGAAGTGGTCGCCGACCATGTAGGCGTGGTGCGGGTTGTGGGTGATGAAGATGACGCCGAGGCCGCGGTCACGGGCGGCGGCGATGTACTTCAGCACCACACCGGACTGCTTGACGCCGAGGGCGGCGGTGGGCTCGTCCAGGATCAGCACCCGGGCGCCGAAGTAGACGGCGCGGGCGATGGCGACACACTGGCGCTGGCCGCCGGACAGGGTGCCGATGGGCTGCTCCAGGTCATCGAGGATGATGCCCATCTCGCGCAGCTCGTGGTCGGCGGTCTTCTTCATCTGCTCGATGTCGAGGCGGCGCAGGGGCCAGGGGCCCTTGGTCATCTCGGAGCCGAGGAAGAAGTTGCGCCAGACCGGCATCAGCGGGACCACGGCGAGGTCCTGGTAGACGGTGGCGATGCCCTTGTCGAGGGCCTCGCGCGGGGTGGAGAAGCGCACCGGTCGGCCGTCGACGAGGAACTCGCCCTCGGTGTGCTGGTGCAGGCCGGAGATGATCTTGATGAGGGTGGACTTGCCGGCGCCGTTGTCGCCGAGGACGCAGGTGACCTCGTTGGGGAAGACCTTCAGGTCGACGCCGTGCAGGGCACGGATGTTGCCGTAGGACTTGCCCGCGGCCTTCAACTCGACGACCGGGGCGTCCTTCTCGGGGGCCTTGTCCGCGAGGACGGCGCCGTGGGTGCCGGTTTCTTTGCTCGTCATTCGGGTCACCTCCGGGTCGCCGTGCGCTGGACCCACAGATTGATGATGACGGCGCCGAGGAGCATGACGCCGAGGAAGGCCTTGAACCAGTCGGGGTTCCAGCCGGCGTAGACGATGCCCTGCTGGACCATGCCGAACATGAAGGCACCGAAGACCGGGCCGATCGCCGAGCCGGAGCCGCCGGTCAGCAGGCATCCGCCGATCACTGCCGCGGCGATGTAGATCAGCTCCTGGCCCACGCCCTCACCGGACTGGACGGTGTTGAAGGAGAACAGGTTGTGCATACCGACGAACCAGGCACCGAACCCGACCAGCATGAACAGCGAGATCTTGGTGAACGTCACCGGGACACCGACCGCGCGGGCGCTGGCCTTGTTGCCGCCGACCGCGAAGATCCAGTTGCCGTACTTGGTGCGCAGCAGCACCCAGGTGGCAAGGGCGGCGAAGACCAGCCACCACACGACCGTGATCTTGACGTTGACGCCGCCGATCTCGAACGAGGAGGCGAAGATCGCCTTGGCCTGGTCGAAGCCGTCCATGTCGCTGATGTTGTCGGTGGCGACGTTGCCGGTGACCAGCTTGGTCACCGCGAGGTTCACGCCCTGCAGGATCAGGAACGTGCCGAGGGTGACCAGGAAGCTCGGCAGCCCGGTCTTCACCAGCAGCCAGCCGTTGAACATGCCGATCGCGAGCGACACGATCAGCGCCGCGATCACACCGACCCAGACGTTCATCGTGAGCTGGTAGCTCAGCATGCTCGCGGTCAGGGCCGAGGTGATCACCGCGACACCGGCCGACAGGTCGAACTCGCCGCCGATCATCAGCAGCGCGACCGGGAGGGCCATGATCCCGATGGTCGACGACTGGTAGAGGATGTTGGCCATCGAGCTGCCGTCGCGCACGGGTGGTGCCGTGATGAGGAAGAAGATCAGCACCGCGACGGCGCCGAGGAAGACTCCCACCTCAGGACGGGCGAGCAGACGCAGCGCCAGTGGCCGCTGCTGCGTTCGCCCGTCGGTTTCCTTGCTGGGGCCGGGGGCCGGCGGTGTGGTCACCGCCGGCTCAGCCTGTTGGGTCATGTTCGTCACCGAGTGCCCTTCGCGGCGAACTTGTCGATCGTCTCGACATTCGTCTTGTCGACGAAGGCAGGTCCGGTCAGCACCGGTGCCTCGCCGCCGCCCATGTAGTTGCCGTTGTTCTTGTAAAGCCACAGGGAGTCGATCGCCAGGTAGCCCTGGAGGTAGGGCTGCTGGTCGACGGCGAACTCGATGTCGCCCTTGGCGATAGCTCCGGTCAGCTCCTTGTTCAGGTCGAAAGTCGCGACCTTCGCCTTGCTGCCCGTCTCGTCCACCGACTGCGTGGCCGTCATGGCGAACGGGGCGCCGAGGGTGACGACGTAGTCGATGTCGCTGTCCTGCTTGAGCTTGGCGGTGATCGTGGACTTCACGGACGGCATGTCCGTCCCGTTGACGTTCAGGTTCTCGAGGGAGCCCTCGAACGTCTTCTTCACTCCGTCACAGCGCTGGGTGAGACCGATGTTGCCCTGCTCCTGGACGACACAGACGGCCTTCTTGGCGCCGGCCTCGTTCAGCCGCTTGCCGAGCGCCTCGCCGGCCACCGACTCGTCCTGGCCGAAGAACTCCATCAGGCCGAGCTTCTGCCATTCGCTGACGCCGGAGTTGAGGCCGACGACAGGGATGTTCGCCGCCTTCGCCTTGCTGATGACGTCCTTGAGGGCGTCGGGCTTGGCGAGGGTGATGGCGATGCCGTCGACCTTCTTGTCGATCGCGGTCTGCACCAGGGTGGCCTGGTTGCCCGCGTTCGGGTCGGCGGAGTAGTCCAGCTTGATGTTGTCCTTTGCGGCGGCCGCTTCGGCGCCCTTGCGGACGATGTCCCAGAAGGTGTCACCGGGCGCCTGGTGCGTCACCAGGGCGACCGTCATCCGGGGGGTGTTTGCCTTGCCCGCGGAGGCGCCCTCCGCGCTCTCCTCGGCCTCCTTGCCGCCGGAGCTGCTGGAGCAGCCGGCGAGGATCAGCGTGGCAGCGGCGGCCACGGCGACCACGGAGGCCATGCGGCGGGAGCGGGGGTAATAGCGGTCCATCTTTCCAGCACCTCACTGTGCGACGGGGTGTGCGACGGGGGAAAGGGCGTGATCACTGGGATCAGTGGCCCGGACCAGTGGAAGATGTCCGGGTCGTGTGCCGTGGAACACGGCGGTTGCGCTGGGACGGGATCCAATCGCTGGATGCGCCCGCTGTCAATACTTTGTTAAGACATCATTTCACACTCAGGTCCGAATGTAAGTACAAAGTATTGACAGCATCGGCCTCCACGTCCTACACCTGGGAGGCGGCAGGCTCCTCGGGAGCCGCACCCCCTGTCCAGCTCTAGGAGCGTCGCGCATGGCCGAGTCAGCCGAGTCCTTCGACTTGATCACGATGGGAAGAATAGGAGTCGACCTCTACCCCTTGCAGTCCGGCCTCCCTCTGACGCAGGTGGAGACGTTCGGCAAATTCCTCGGAGGCTCCGCCGCGAACGTCGCGGTCGCCGCCGCCCGGCTCGGCCGCACCACCGCCGTGATCACGCGAACCGGCGACGACCCCTTCGGCGCCTACCTGCACGAGGCCCTCAAGGGCTTCGGCGTCGACGACCGCTGGGTGACGCCCGTCGCCGCGTATCCGACACCGGTGACGTTCTGCGAGATCTTCCCGCCGGACGACTTCCCGCTGTACTTCTACCGGCAGCCTAAGGCCCCTGACCTGGAGATTCACTCCGACGAGCTGGACTACTGGGCGGTCCGCGCGGCCCGTGTCTTCTGGATCACCGGCACCGGCCTGAGCGAGGAGCCCAGCCGCTCCGCCACGCTCGCCGCCCTCAAGGCGCGCGACAAGGCGGGCACCACGGTCTTCGACCTCGACTGGCGCCCCATGTTCTGGCGGGACCCCGAGGAGGCCCGCCCGTACTACGCCGAGGCCCTGCGGCACGCGACGGTCGCCGTCGGCAACCTCGACGAGTGCGAGGTCGCCACCGGGGTCCGTGAGCCGCGCGCCTGCGCCGAGGCGCTGCTGGCGGCCGGCGTGGAGCTGGCCGTCGTCAAGCAGGGCCCCAAGGGCGTCCTGGCGGTACACCGCGACGGCACCGAGGCCGAGGTGGCGCCGGTGCCGGTCGAGGTCGCCAACGGACTCGGCGCGGGCGACGCCTTCGGCGGCTCGCTGGTCCACGGGCTGCTGTCCGGCTGGGAGCTGGAGAAGGTCATGCGGTACGCCAACGCCGCCGGCGCGCTCGTCGCCTCCCGTCTCGCCTGCTCCTCCGCGATGCCCACCGAGTCCGAGGTCGAGAACCTCCTCGCACAGGCGTCGTGACGGCCTGCCGAGCCATCCCCGAACGGAGCTTTCCTTGAGCATCACCATCCCCGACCTCACCGCGGTCAGAGCCCGGCACCCCGAGGCGATCGCGGAGGCCGCCGCCCGCAGGGTGCGCCGCCCGCTGATCGGCGACAGCGGCCGCCTGATGATCGTGGCCGCCGACCACCCCGCCCGCGGCGCCCTCGGCGTCGGCGACCGGCGGCTGGCGATGGCCAACAGGGCCGATCTGCTGGAACGACTCTGCATAGCGCTGTCCCGGCCCGGCGTCGACGGAGTGCTGGCCACCGCCGACATCCTGGAGGACCTGCTGCTGCTCGGCGTTCTCGACGACAAGGTTGTCATGGGCTCCATGAACCGCGGGGGCCTGGCGGGCGCGTCCTTCGAGATGGACGACCGCTTCACCGGCCATCGCGCCGAGGACATGGCCCGCCTGCGCTTCGACGCGGGCAAGCTGCTGGTCCGCATCGACTACGACGACCCCGGCTCGCTGACCACCCTGGAGTCCACGGCCCGCGCCATCGACGCCATGGCGGCGCTGCGGCTCCCGCTGTTCGTCGAGCCGTTCATCTCCCGGCGGATCGACGGCAAGGTGCGCAACGACCTGTCCGCCGAGGCCGTCACCAAGTCGATCGCCATCGCGTCGGGCCTCGGCGGCACCTCGGCCTACACCTGGCTGAAACTGCCCGTCACCGACGACCCCGACGACATGGCCGAGGTCCTTGAGACGTCCACGCTCCCCGTCGTTCTGCTGGGCGGCGAGGTCGGGGACGACCAGGAGGGGGCGTACGAGCGCTGGCGCAAGGCGCTCAGGCTGCCCACGGTCCAGGGGATGGTCGTCGGCCGCTCACTGCTCTACCCGGCCGAGGGCAGTGTGGAGACGGCGGTGGACACGGCCGTCGGCCTGTTGTGACACGGATTGTGAGGCGGAGGAACACGATGACGTATCACCTTCCCGCGGGAAAGGCGCTCGGCGGCGAGTACGTCGTGGACGTCACGCCCGAGAAGGCGGGCTGGGGCTACTCCAGCCTGAAGGTCCTGGAGCTGCCGCCCGGCGGCTCGCACACCTTCGAGACCGGCGACAGCGAGTGGATCGTGCTGTCGCTGAACGGCGGCTGCACTCTCGAGGCGACGGACGATTTCGGCCATGACACCTTCCGGATCACCGGCCGGGACAGCGTGTTCAGCGGCGTCAGCGACTTCGCCTATGTGCCGCGCGACGCCCGTGCGACCGTCTCGTCCGCCGCGGGCGGACGGTTCGCGCTGACCGGCGCGCGCTGCGCGCGGCGCCTGCCGGCCCGCTACGGCCCCGCGTCGTCGGTGCCGGTGGAGCTGCGCGGCACCGGCAACAGCAGCCGCCAGGTGAACAACTTCGGCGCGGCCGGGGTCTTCGAGTGCGACAAGCTCATCGCGGTCGAGGTCATCACGCCGGGCGGCAACTGGTCGTCCTTCCCGCCGCACAAGCACGACGAGCACCGCCCCGGCGAGGAGTCGGTGCTGGAGGAGATCTACTACTTCGAGTTCGCCGACCACGAGGGCACCCCCGGCCTCGGCTACCAGCGTGTCTCCCCGTCCGGACACGGCAGGAACACCGACGTCCTGGCCGAGGTGCGCGGCGGCGACGTCGTGCTGATCCCCGACGGCTGGCACGGCCCCTCGATGGCGGTGCCCGGCCACCACATGTACTACCTCAACGTCATGGCCGGTCCCGAGGCCGAGCGCGCCTGGCTGATCTGCGACCACCCCGACCACGCCTGGGTCCGCGGCACCTGGCCGGACCAGCCCGTCGACCCCCGTCTGCCCCTCTACACCGCTCCGTCCCAGTGAGGTCCCCGATGAGCCAATCCACCGTCCGCCTGACCGTCGCCCAGGCGCTGGTGCGGTTCCTGTCCGCCCAGTACACCGAGCGCGACGGCGTACGGCACCGGCTGATCGCCGGCACCTGGGGCATCTTCGGCCACGGCAATGTCGCCGGCCTCGGGCAGGCCCTGCTCCAGGCGGGCGAGGAGGTCATGCCCTACCACCAGGGCCGCAACGAGCAGTCGATGGTGCACGCGGCCGTCGGCTACGCCCGGCAGCTGGGCCGCCTGTCCGCGCAGGCCGTGACGACGTCGATCGGCCCGGGCGCGACGAACCTCGTCACCGGCGCGGCCCTGGCCACCATCAACCGCCTCCCGGTCCTGCTGCTCCCCGGCGACTACTTCGCCTCGCACGCCCCCGACCCGCTGCTCCAGCAGCTCGAGCACCCGACCGAGGCGGACGTGTCGGTCAACGACACCCTGCGCCCGGTGTCGAAGTACTTCGACCGGATCACCCGCCCCGAGGCCCTGATCCCGTCCGCGCTGAACGCCATGCGGGTGCTCGCCGACCCGGCCGAGACCGGCGCGGTGACGCTGGCCCTCCCCCAGGACGTGCAGGCGGAGGCGTACGACTGGCCCGAGGAGTTCTTCGCCGAGCGCGTCTGGTACGTACGACGCCCCGCGCCGGACCCGGTCGAGCTGGCGGCGGCCGTCGAGGCGATCCGGGCCGCCGAGCGCCCGCTGATCGTCGCGGGCGGCGGCGTCCACCACAGCGAGGCCGAGGCCGCGCTCAAGGCGTTCGTGGAGGCCACCGGCATCCCGGTCTCCTCCACCCAGGCGGGCAAGGGCTCGCTGCGCTACGACCACCCGGCCGACCTCGGCGGCATCGGCCACACCGGCACCTCGGTCAGCGACGACATCGCGCGCGCCGCGGACCTGGTGATCGGCGTCGGCACCCGGTACACGGACTTCACCACCGCCTCCGGCACCCTCTTCCAGAACCCGGACGTGCGCTTCGTCAACCTCAACATCACCGGGTTCGACGCGCACAAGCTCGCCGCGCGGACGCTGGTCTGCGACGCGCGGACCGGGCTCGAGAAGCTGCTGGAGGACCTGGCCGGGCACCGCGTGAGCGAGGCGTACGAGGCCGAGTACCGCGTCGGCAAGGAGCGCTGGGACGCGGTCGTCGAGGCCGCCTACCGCGCCGACGACGAGACGGCCGTGCCGACGCAGACGCAGGTGCTGGGCGCGCTGGACGCGGTCGTCGGCGACGACGACGTGGTGATCAACGCGGCCGGTTCGCTCCCCGGCGACCTGCACAAGCTGTGGCGGGCCCGCTCGCCGCGCCAGTACCACCTGGAGTACGGCTACTCCTGCATGGGCTACGAGATCCCGGCCGGGATCGGCATCCAGCAGGCCGCCCCGGACACAGCCGTGTGGTCGCTGGTCGGCGACGGCACCTATCTGATGATGCCGACGGAGATCGTGACCGCGGTCCAGGAGGGGCTGCCGGTCAACATCGTGCTGATCCAGAACCACGGCTACGCCTCGATCGGCGGGCTGTCGGCGGAGACCGGCGCCGAGCGCTTCGGCACCGACTACCGCTACCGGGCCGCCGACGGCACCTTCAGCGGCGCCCCGCTTCCCGTCGACCTCGCCGCCAACGCGGCCAGCCTCGGCATGGACGTGCTGCGCGTCAAGACGGTGGGCGAGCTGCGCGAGGCGCTGGCCGCGGCCCGCGCCTCCGCCCGGCCCACCTGTGTGTATGTCGAGACGGACATCATGAACCCGACCTCGCCGGGCCCCGAGGCCTGGTGGGACGTGCCCGTGGCAGAGGTCGCCTCCCGCGAGCCCGCCGTCGAAGCCCGCGAACGGTACGACCAGCACGCCGCCGGACGCCGTCGTCACCTCTGAACCCACCCTCGAGAAAGGCCCTTTCGCACCATGAAGACCATCACCCACTGGATCGACGGCAAGCCGGTGGAGGGCACCTCCGGCCGCTTCAGCCCCGTCTACAACCCGGCCACCGGCGCCCAGGAGAAGCAGGTCGCCTTCGCGACCGTGGACGAGGTGGACGCCGCCGTCGCCTCCGCCAGGACGGCGTTCGAGAGCTGGGGCCAGTCCTCCCTGGCCAAGCGCACGGCGATCCTGTTCAAGTACCGCGAGCTGCTGGACGCACACCGCGACGAGATCGCCGAGCTGATCACCGCCGAGCACGGCAAGGTGCACTCCGACGCCCTCGGCGAGGTCGCGCGCGGCATGGAGATCGTGGAGCTGGCCTGCGGGATCACCGTGCAGCTCAAGGGCGAGCTGTCGACGCAGGTGTCGACCCGGGTGGACGTGGCCTCGATCCGGCAGCCGCTGGGCGTGGTCGCCGGCATCACGCCGTTCAACTTCCCGGCCATGGTGCCGATGTGGATGTTCCCGCTGGCCATCGCGTGCGGCAACACCTTCGTGCTCAAGCCGAGCGAGAAGGACCCGTCGGCGTCCTTCCGGCTGGCCGAACTGGCCTCCCAGGCCGGGCTGCCGGACGGTGTGCTGAACGTCGTGCAGGGCGACAAGGTCGCCGTGGACCGGCTCCTGGAGCACCCGGACATCGAGGCGGTGTCCTTCGTCGGCTCCACCCCGATCGCGAAGTACATCCAGCTCAAGGCGGTCGAGCACGGCAAGCGCGTGCAGGCGCTGGGCGGCGCCAAGAACCACATGCTGGTCCTGCCGGACGCCGACCTGGACTTCGCCGCCGACCAGGCGATCAACGCCGCGTACGGCTCGGCGGGCGAGCGCTGCATGGCCGTGTCGGTCGTGGTCGCGGTCGGCGACACGGGCGACGAGCTGGTCGGCAAGATCGCCGAGCGCGCGAAGAACCTGAAGATCGGCCCCGGCAACGACCCGGCCTCCGAGATGGGCCCGCTGATCACGCGCGAGCACCGCGACAAGGTCGCCTCGTACGTGGCGAGCGCGGCCGAGCAGGGCGCCGAGGTCGTCGTGGACGGCACGGGCTACTCGGTGGAGGGCCACCCCGAGTGCGCAGAGGGCTTCTTCCTCGGTGTCTCGCTCCTCGACCGGGTGCCGCTGACGGCGGACGCGTACCGGGACGAGATCTTCGGCCCGGTGCTGGCGGTGGTGCGTGCGCAGACGTACGAGGAGGCCATCAAGCTCATCAACGACTCCCGTTGGGGCAACGGCACCGCGATCTTCACCCGGGACGGCGGCGCCGCCCGCCGTTTCCAGTTGGAGGTGAAGGCGGGCATGGTCGGTGTGAACGTGCCGATCCCGGTGCCGGTCGGCTACCACTCCTTCGGTGGCTGGAAGGACTCGCTCTTCGGCGATCTGCACATCTACGGCAACGACGGCATCGCCTTCTACACGCAGGGGAAGGTGATCACCACCCGCTGGCCGGACCCGTCCGACGGCGGCATCAACCTCGGATTCCCCAGCAACTCCTGACACCCGGACAGGGAGGTCGTCCCATGGCGAAGACCCGCGGCTCCGCACGTGCCGGCTCCGCCTCCGCGCTGGACTCGCTGGACTTCGCCCTGGACCGGGGCAGTCCCGTGCCGCTGTACTACCAGCTCGCCCAGCAGCTGGAGTCGGCGATCGAGCACGGTGCCCTCGCCCCGGGCAACCTCCTGGGCAACGAGGTCGACCTGTCGGTGCGGCTGGGCCTGTCCCGGCCCACCGTCCGGCAGGCGATCCAGTCGCTCGTCGACAAGGGCCTGCTGGTGCGGCGGCGCGGGGTGGGCACCCAGGTGGTGCACAGCCAGGTCAAGCGCGGGCTGGAGCTCAGCAGCCTCTACGACGACCTGGAGGCGGCCGGGCAGGGCCCGACCACCGAGGTCGTCCGCAACGAGCGGGTCCCGGCGGCCGCCGACATCGCCGCCGCGCTCGGCATCGCGGAGGGCGCGGAGGTCACGCTCCTCGAGCGGCTGCGCTGCACGCACGGCCAGCCGGTGGCCATCCTCTGCAACTACCTGCCGGCGAGCCTGCTCGACCTCGACACCGGCAAGCTGGAGGCGACGGGCCTGTACCGGATGATGCGCGCGGTCGGCATCACCCTGCACAGCGCCCGCCAGACCATAGGCGCCCGCTGCGCCACCGCCGAGGAGGCCGGGCGGCTGGACGAGCGGGAGGGCTCCGCGCTGCTGACGATGCAGCGCACGGCGTACGACGACACGGGCCGGCCGGTCGAGTACGGGACGCACATCTACCGCGCGTCCCGGTACGCGTTCGACTTCCAGCTCCTGGTCAGGCCCTAGGCGACCAGGCCCACGGCCGACTACCGCACCAAGGCCCCCGGCATCGCTCACACCACGCGATGTGACCGGGGGCCTCGCCATGAGCGCCGGTATACCACCGCACCACACCTTGACCACTTGCCCGAAATGGGCAAAATAGGCATGTATACAGCGTAAATATACGGCGTCGCCCGCACGACCGGCGTCCACCGCATCGCTCTCCGAAGAGACCGGCACCATGAACTCCTCGCGGCTCAACCAACACACCACACCCCTCCGGCGGCCCGATACCCATCCCCTGCGCAGGGCGGACGACCATCCGCGACCTCCAGCGACCGTCACCCTCGTTGTGCCGGCCCTCAATGAGGCGCGCAACATCCCATGGGTCTTCGCACAGATTCCGGACTGCGTCGACGAAGTGATCTTGGTCGACGGCGCCTCCGTCGACGCCACCGTGCACATGGCCAGGGAGTGTCTGCCCGGTGTCCGCAGCGTCCCGCAGAGCGGCCCGGGCAAAGGCAACGCACTGCGCACCGGCTTCCGCTCCGCGACCGGCGACTACATCGTCATGATGGATGCGGACGGCAGCATGTCCCCCACGGAGATCCCGCACTTCCTGCACTTCTTGGATCACGGCTACGACTTCGTGAAGGGGTCGCGGTTCATCGCCGGCGGCGGCTCACTGGACATCACATGGTTCAGGCAACTGGGCAACCACGTGCTGCTGACCGCCGTGAACCACCTGTACCACGCGTCGCTGACCGATCTGTGCTATGGGTTCTGCGCCTTCCGCCGCAGCTTCCTGGACGATCTCGACCTGCACTCCTCCGGTTTCGAGATCGAGACCGAGATGATCGCGCACGCTCTGTGCTCCGGTCTGCGCATCGCCGAGGTCCCGAGCCTCGAACTGCCTCGCCGCAGCGGACGCTCCAACCTGCACGCCATCTCCGACGGTCGGCGGGTGCTGCGCACCCTGCTCTCCGAGCGGCCCAGGGCATGGTCGGCCGCACGGTGCGAGCGGAGCCCGGCATGAATTCTGTCCACCGGCAAGTGAACGGCACCACCCGTCGCCCGACGTCGAGCACGACATCCTCCGGCCCATACACCCCGGTCGACGTCGTCGACATGGATCTGGTGCGGCCGTACGAGTTCCGCCCGCCGGGTGGTCAGGGCCTGGCCCATCCGCAACCACCGGTCCTGGCCCTCGTACGACTTCGAGGCCACCCGCTCGGCCTGGTCATGGCATCCGGCGACCAGGCCCCGAGCGGCGGTCCCGCCGAACTGTGGCTGGCCCTGGCCGAAACGGCCGACCGCCGATTCGGCTTCCCACAGCTCCGGCGTCAGCCGCCCGACGCGACCGGCCGCCCGGCACCGGTGCACGAGGCGCGCGGCAACCGGCCGCAGAGCTCCGTAGCGGGCCTCCGGTCGTGCGCGTCGGCTCCCCCCGCCAGCGTGATCGTCGCCACGCACAACAGGCCGGAACTGCTTCGGCAGTGCCTCGACACCCTGCTGCGCACGGAGTACCCGTGGTTCGAGGTGATCGTCGTGGACAACGCGCCCGCCGATGACGCCACCGCGCGCCTGGTCCTGAGCAAGTATCGGCACCGGCTCCGCTACCTCAGGGAGCCGAGGGCCGGTCTGGCCCGCGCGCACAACCGTGGCCTCGCCGCCGCCCGGGGCCACATCGCCGCGTTCACCGACGACGACACCCTGGTCGATCCGCGATGGCTGCCGGCCCTCGCCGAGGGCTTCACCCGGGCCCCCGGCATCACGTGCGTCACCGGCCTCATCGTCCCCGCCGAACTGCGGACCGCAGCGCAGGACACCCTGGAACGGCACGGCCGGTTCGCCAAGGGCTACGAATACCGCACCTGGTCGCTGAGGCACCCGCCGGACGACCCGCTCTTCCCCTTCACCGCCGGCCGCTTCGGTTCCGGCACCAACATGGCCTTCCGGGTGGAGGCGCTGCGCACACAGGGCGGATTCGATCCGGCGACGGGCGTAGGCACCCCCGCCCACGGCGGAGACGACCTGCTCGCCTTCTTCCGGGTGCTGGCAGCGGGTCACACTCTGGCCTACCAGCCGGACGCGATCGTATGGCACCGCCATCGCAGCGCACGCGAGGCTTTGGACCAGCAGGCGTTCGGCTACGGCGCCGGGCTCGGCGCCTATCTCACCGCCGCCGTGGTCCATGAACCCCGCATGCTCCCGGCCCTGCTCCGTGCCTTGCCCGGAGGCGTCCGGTACGGCTTGTCCAGGGCTCACGACCAGGTGTCGGCGGACAGCGCGTGGTCCCGGCGACTGGCCCTGCTGGAGCTGCGCGGGCTGCTGTACGGGCCGTTCGGCTATCTGCGCAGCCGCCGACTGAACGGTGGCGGCAGCCGCCCGGGCTGAGGAGGGACCGTGTACGCGTCACGGGACCTCAGGGATTCCGGACGAGCCCGTACAGCGGGCGGATCACGCCCCTGCGCCAGGGCACGACCGCTGGTGACCTCGGTACGGACCGGCATCGCACGCGTTCTGCCCAGCGAGCCGCTCGTACGCAACGGCCACCTGCTCGCGATCAGTTCTCTGATCAACGCGGGGGTCGGCGCCGTCTTCTGGCTGTTCGCCACCCATTGGTACGACGACGCGGACGTGGGGCTGAGCTACTCGGCTCTCTCCGCCTCCCTGCTGCTGGCCAACATCGGCCAGCTCAACCTCAACGACTTCCTGATCCGCTTCCTGCCGTGCTCCGGACGGCACACCCGCAAACTCCTACTCGCCTGCTACGCCGTGAGCGCCACGTGGAGCGCTCTCGTCGCCGTCGCGTTCCTCCTCGCCGTCCCCGTGCTCGCGCCCGGCCTGGGGTTCCTGCGCACCCCCGCGCTCGGTACCTGCTTCATCGCGGCGACCGCGGCGTACACCGTCTTCGTCCTGCAGGACGGTGCCCTGACGGCACTGCGCCGTCCCGGCTGGGTGGTCGCGGAGAACATGGTCTTCGCCTCCGCCAAGATCCTGCTCCTGGCCGGCGGAGCCGCCCTCGCCGTGCGGTCCGGAATTCTGCTGTCCTGGGCCGGGGCACTGTTCATCTCTCTGCTCGTGGCCAACTACTTGCTGCTGCGACGGGCAGTGCCGCGTCATGAGCGGGAGAATCCCGACACGATGCGCCCCCCGCGCCTGCTGAGCTACGCGGCGGCCGACTACGCCGGCTCCCTGTTCCGAATGGCCGCCTACACCCTCGTGCCCCTGCTTGTGCTGAACACCCTGGGAGCGGATCAGAGTGCGTACTTCTCGCTCGCCTGGATCATCGGCTACGTGCTGTTCCTGGTGGTGCGCAACATGGGCAGCTCCCTGGTCGTCGAGGTGGTGCGCCGCCCCGAACGGCTCGTCGAGCAGGGACTGCGGGTGCTGCGCCACACCGGGATTCTGCTGACAGCCGGCGTTCTGGTGATCGTGGCAGGAGCCCCCTGGATACTCGCCCTCTTCGGACCCGGCTACGCGGAGCACGGCACCACCCTCCTGCGCCTGCTGGCCCTCGCCGCGCTTCCCAACCTGGTCTTCAGCGTGGCCGTGGACGTGCTGCGGGCCCGCAGGCGAATGCGTGCGGTGGTCGGGTTGCAGGTCGCCCTGTGCGTCCTGGTGCTGGGGCTGGCCGGGCTGCTGCTGCCCGTACTCGGAGTGACGGGGGCGGGTGTCGCCTGGCTCATGGCGGAGTGCCTCATCGCGGCTCCCCTGTTGATCGGACGGTCTCATTGGCTCGCTTCCACCCAAGGGAGCACCCCATGAACAGTGCACCGAGCCTGTCGGTCGTGGTCTGCGCGTACACATGCGACCGCTGGGACGATCTGAGGGCCGCTCTCGCCTCGGTACAGTCCCAGCATCGTCCGCCGGACGACATCGTGCTGGTCGTCGACCACTGCGCGGACCTCCACCGACTGGCCCGCGACCGGCTGCCCGGGGTCCGCGTGATCCCCAACCGGTACCGGCGAGGTCTGTCCGGCGCCCGTAACACGGGAGTGGCGGCGGCCGTGGGGGACGTCGTGGCCTTTCTCGACGACGACGCGGTCGCCCATGCGTCGTGGACCGACCGACTGTTGACCCGGTACACCGACCCGCGGGTGGCGGGTGTCGGAGGGCTGGTCATTCCCTGGTGGCAGTCCGGCCGACCGGACTGGTTCCCGCCCGAGTTCGACTGGGTGGTCGGCTGTTCTTACCGCGGACTGCCCGAAGAGCCCGCGCCGGTACGCAACTTCATCGGCGCCAACATGTCCTTCCGCAGGTCCGAGCTCGTCGCGGCCGGAGGTTTCCGCACTGATCTGGGGCGCGTGGGCACCCGGCCGCTGGGCTGCGAGGAGACGGAGCTGTGCCTGCGGATCAAGTCCCGACACCCTCGCGCCGTGCTGCTCTACGACCCGTCGGCTGCGGTCCGGCATCGAGTACCGGCGGCTCGGGCCAGTTGGTCGTACTTCCGATCGCGGTGCTACGCCGAAGGGCTCTCCAAGGCTCTGGTCGCCCGGCACAGCGACGGCACCGCCGCCCTGTCCAGCGAGCGCACCTACCTCCGGTCGACCGTCCCCCGCGCCATGCTGCGTGCCCTGCGACCGGGGAGGTCGGCGCCGGTGCGCACCGTGGCGGCCCTGTCCCTGGGTGTCGGCGCCACCGTCGCGGGCTACGCAGTGGGCTCCGCACGCGCACTGCGCTCCGTGACGCCCCCGGCTGCACCGGCAGTCCTCGGCGCGGCCGGTGCCGCGCCGGTACGGGAGTCGACAAGGGGTGCGCTGTCATGACCTACCCGCCCGTCCCCGTCTTTCTGTACCACTCGGTGTCCATGGACGCACCCTCATGGATCGCGCCGTTCACCGTGAGCCCCCAGGCCTTCGTCGAGCAGCTCGACCTCCTCGCGGACAGTGGGCTGGTGATCATTCCCTTGCGACGTCTGGTCGCGGCACTGCGGGGCGGTCCGGCCCTGCCGCCCCGGTCAGCCGTGCTGACCTTCGACGACGGTTTCGCGGACTTCCACTCCACGGTGGCTCCGCTGCTCGCCGCGCGAGGGCTGCCTGCGACGCTGTACGTCACCACGGATGCCCTCGGTGGACGCCGGGCACCGTCGGACGGCTCCGGGCCGTTCCCGCCCGCCGTCATGCTGACGTGGCCTCAGGTCCTGGAGCTGGAGACGGCCGGCATCGAGATCGGCGGCCACACCCGGACGCATCCACAGCTGGACGCCCTGCCACGGCGCCTCGCTCGCGAGGAGATCGCGGGCTGCAAGGAGCGGCTCCAGGAGGCGCTCGGGCACCCCGCCGAGTCCTTCTCGTATCCGCACGGGTATTCCAGCCGCTCGGTGCGCCGCCTGGTCCTCGACTCGGGCTGGACCTCGGCCACCGCCGTACGCCACGGATTCAGCTCCTGCGCGGACGAGCCACTGCGGATCGCGCGGCTGATGGTGCGGGCCGACACCGACCGCGAGGAGTTCCAGTCCTGGGCGCGGGGTGTGGGAGCCCCTGTCGCGCCGTTCCCGGAGAAGACGCGGACGAAAGCCTGGCGCACCTACAGGCGCCTGCGGGCGGACATCGGCCATCCCTACACCGCGTTGCCCCGCTCCCTGGCAGCACAGTGACGTAAGCCCCTCACGGCTGCCAGACGCGCACCCAGTCCACCTTCATCTCGGCCGAGTCGACCGAGGTGGGCGGCGACCTCGGCACTCCGACGGCCAGATTGATCAGGACCTCCATCGGGACATGGGGGATCCGCTCGGGCTCGGTCACCCGGAACCGCCGCACACCGTCCACGTACCAGCTCAGCTCGTCGGGGGTCCACAGCAGGCCGAACACGTGGTGGTCGGCAGGGAAGTCGACAGGCCCGTAGCTCCCCCGCGCACGGTGCTCGGCGTCCGCGTCCCGCCAGTGCACGTACATGAAGACCTGCCGAGTGTTCCCGAGGAACTCCATGATGTCCAGTTCTGGGGGCGTGAAGCGGGACGCCGGCATCATCCAGAAGGCCGGGAACATGCCGGCCTGCGGGGGAATCCGGATCGCCGCCTCGAAGTATCCGTACGTGAAGGTGTGCCGGGGTGTGGCATCCCAGTGGTCGCGGCCGGTCGAGACCATGCCCGACCGCCACGGGTACGTCATGCCGTCACTGCCCCGGGTCGTACGACGCTCCGCGCTCAGAGTCAGGACACCCTGCCCGACGGACACCTGACCGGGCAGGTACCACTGCTCCTCGTCGTTACCGCTGTTGGTGCACCCGTCTCGGTTCCAGTCATAGCACGTGACCCAGCGGCCCGTGTCGAGTTCCGTACCGCCGAACTCGTCGTGGAAGGTCAGCCTCCAGCCACTCGGCACGGGCGACCGGGCCGGCTGCGACGCCTCCCCACTGCCACAGGCTGCCGTGACCAGCAGCACTATGGCAGCCAGCGCGGCTCGCAGCCCACGGGGACGCATGCGGTCACCCTCGCGGCTCGTCCGCGGCCGGACCGCGCGTCCGCGGGGGGCGAGTCCTCCCTACCGCGCGCCCGCCAGTGGCAGCGCGCCGGGGCAGCAGCGCGAGGAGGGATGTGACGGCCGCCAGTGCGGTCAGTACCCGGATCGGGGTGAACGCGTCGCTGAGGTAGAACACCTCCGCGGCGAGAACCGCCAGGCACAGGCTGAGCGCAACGGTCAGGAAGGCGGCCTCCAGTACCACCGGCCAGCCGGCGTCTCTCCACTGCGCCCCTGGCCGTGCCCACCGCACGGCCGCCGCCCCCGGTCCGAGCAACAGGAACGTCGTGGTCATCAGTGCGCGCGCGAAGGACCCGTCCGGCAGGCCGGTGGCCGTTGCCAGGGCAAGCCAGCCGGACAGTGCGAGAAGGAGGCGGAGCGGCCATCCCCCGCCTCGCCCGGGGCGCGTGCGGAGCGTAGTCATGGGCTCTCCCCGCTGTCCGGATTCTGGTACCGGTAGACCACGGCGTCCTGATTGCGGTATACGGGAACGAATCCCCATGTCTTGGACATCTGGGACTCCAGGCGGCGCGTCGTGTCGGCGGGCAGAGTTCCGTTGAGGTAGCACTCGGCGGCCTGGGCGCGGCTCAGCAGGATGTAGGCCGGGTCACGCACAGTGGCCCCTTCGACGAAGGGTTTCAGGCCTTCCAGCGGATTCTCGGCCACGCGGCGCCGATCGTCGGTGTCCTGCTCGTTGAGCTGGATCCGGGGATGGAGGTCGTAGTTCATGTCCAGGCCTGGCACGTCCGAGGTCAGCGTGATGATCAGCGACCCCGGCGGCGTGGTGGCCGTGATGAATTGAGCGGCCGCCACCTCGTCCTTGGTGAAGTAGTTCGCGGCCTCCTTGCCGTAGTAGCCGAAGAGCAGCCCTCCGATCATGGCCAGCGCCAGCGGAGAGACGGCAAGCGCGCCGAGTCGCGGACGTCTGTCCCACTGGAACAGCAGCGCGGACACCAGGAAGGCTGCCGCAGGCAGCGCGAACAGATAGGCGCGGAAAATCATCTCACCGCCGTAGGCGTTCGCCGCCAGGACCGGCAGCGGGGCCAGGACGAGCAGCGGCATCCCCGTACGCCGGGTCCACGGGCGGGCGACGACTGCGGCGGCCGCCATCAGGAAGACCGCGGCAGACAGACCGCGGTCGATCCAGGACACCAGCACCTGCCCCGGGGCGGCGGTACCCAGGGCCGCGAGACCGGAGACCACATTGGCCTCCGGCTCCACCACCGCGGCCAGGAACTCACCCAGGTGTGCGAAGACGTACGGCCGCGCCACGGTGGCGTCCCAGATCAGCGTCAGCAGCACCGCGCTGCCCAGGAGCGGCAGCACCACGCCCCTGTTGCGGCGCGGAATCGACAGCGCAACGAGTGCGCTGATCATCATCAGTGGCGTCAGCGGGTGGGAACAGACGATCACGGCCTGGACCAGCACCACCAGCGCGAATCGGCCGATGGGCAGGCCCGTGTGCGAAGGGTCGCGGACCGCGAGCTTCGATGTCGGCAGGTGACCCACCACAAGAGCGAGCATGGTGGTGAAGAACAGGAAGGCGAACGCCTGCGGCGCAAAGTAGTCCTGTCCCACCCACGAGCAGGAGTAGTAGACCCACGCAGCCCCCCAGATCAGCCTCCGGTCGCGTGTCACGGACCGGTAGATCAGCAGCAGCGGGGCGAGCAGCAGGGCGTTGACGACGGGCGGGGTCCACACGGCATAGCCGAGCGACGACTCCAGGCCCGTCACCTGCACCACGAACGCGTTGAGATGGAAGAAGCCGGGCCACTGGTCGTAGACGTCGAGCTGCTGCGCGCCCGGCACGTTGCCGTCGTTGCGGATCATCGCGTCGACGACCGCAACGTGCTTCCAAGCCCAGCCGTAACGAAGCGTGGGGTACAGCAGCCCGGGGGTCACGTGCAGGATGGCGATCAGCCCGAGGACGTAGGCAGCGAACCAGCCGCCGGGAGTCCGCCGGTCGGACAGGGCGAGGCAGAAACCGGCGACGAGCAGGCCGAGGGCGACCCAGAACAGCACTGGCAGAACCTGCAACAGGCCCAGGTCGTCCATCCCGCGCAGATTCACCTCGCGCAGGGACAGCAGCCACAGGACGAGCACGGCCGGCAGCGCTGCCCGCACCACCCACTGACGTGTCGTGGTGCTCAGTAGACCGTCCCGGGCGGTGCCGGAGTCGCCGGGCAGGTGCGTGTCAACGCTGGAGTGCGGCACCGTCCGGCCGCCCGTCAGCGTCGAACGCTTGCCCATGAAGCCGCCTCCCGCACAGCGATTCACATCGCCCATCTGAGGCATTGGTGCTAAAAATCACGTTACTTCCGTTTGTCATGCCCGGCAGCGTGTGACGGTCTGGCACGAAGGGACGTGCGGGCGCTCGGTTCTCGCCGGATCCATCCATCACCGAAGGGAGCACAGTGCGACCACGAGTGAGGCCCTTCCCCGAGTGGGGCCGCAGCGCGAGGAGGGTGCTCGTCGCGGCGTCGGCCGTCCTTGCGGTCCTCGCGCCGGTCGCGGGGTGCGGCTCGTCGGCGGAGGACAGCGTCGTCCCCCGGCCCGACCACGTCGTGGTGGTCATCGAGGAGAACCGCGGCTACGAGGACATCATCGGATCGCCGCAAGCGCCGTACCTCAACCAACTGGCCCGACAGGGCGCGAACCTGACCCAGTTCTACGCCATCACGTACCCGAGCCAGCCGAACTATCTCGCGCTGTTCTCCGGCTCCACGCAGGGCGTCAACGAAAACGACTGCCCCAACGACTTCTCGGGCCGCAGTCTCGGCTCCGAGCTTCTGCAGGCCGGTCTGACCTTCACCGGCTACTCGGAGGGCCTGCCGAGCGTCGGCTACACCGGATGCACGAGCGGTGCCTATGTGCGGCGGCACAACCCCTGGGTGAACTTCACGAGCCTGCCGGCCTCCGTCAACCGTCCGTGGACCGATTTCCCCGAGGACTTCTCGGAGCTGCCGACCGTCTCGTTCGTCGTACCGAACCTCGAGAACGACATGCACGACGGCAGCGTCCGGCGAGGCGACACCTGGCTACGGCGGAACCTCGGGGACTACGCCCGCTGGGCGATGACCAACAACAGTCTCCTGGTGGTCACCTGGGACGAGGACACAGGGGGCGAGGACGAGGACAACCAGATCCCGACCATCCTGGTCGGGGAGCGCGTGCGCCCCGGTGACCATGCTCAGCCGAACAACCTGTACGGCCTGCTGCGCACGCTGCTGGACGCCTACGGTCTCGACCAACTCGGTCACAGTTCCGACGCCGAGCCCCTCGACGTGTGGAAGGACGAGACCTGACCGACGGGGCCGATCGGCGCGTCAGGCGTCCCGGAAGCGGATCGCGCGTTTGACGGTCTCGCGCAGTGCGCGATCGGCCGCGGACACGGGCAGCCGTTCACGCAGGTAGCGAGGAGTGGGCCAGCTGTCCGCTCCGAAACTCGCCTTGTAGTCGGCCAGTGAGGATCCCGGAGCGGAGTCGCCCATGTCGTAGCATGCGCAGCCTGCCTCGCACGCCTCTTCGATCGCGAGTCGGTGGAGCAGGGCGTTGGCCCGGCACGGATGGGCGAGCTCCCGATCCATGGCGGCGCGCCACAGCTTGGCATGACGCCCGTGTCGCAGTACGACGATCGACGCACAGGGCTCCCCTCCGTACCGGGCCACCCAGATCGTGCAGGATGCACCGAGCCGGGTGGTCACCGCCCTGAGCCGGCTGACGGGGAACTCCCGCTTCCTGCGCCACCGGGCGAGCGCCGGCGGCTCGTGCTGCTGCCTGGCCCAGCGCTCGATGGACTTCTCGTACAGCTCGTAGAAGACGGGGGCGAGGCGACCGGTGCGGTCCGCCTCCACCTCGACTTCCATACGCTCCGCGCGGTGGACGTCGCGCCGCACCCGCGGGCGGAAGCGCCGCTCCCATACGGTGCTGAAACCACCGCCGAGATCCACCACCTGTGTCGTCCTCGGCTCCTGCCGGAACGCGGCCGGCGCAGCCGTCTCCCACATTCCGGCCTCCGTCGGCCGGAATCGCACCGCCACCTGCAGCACCGGGCGCCGCGCCAGGTCGCCGAAGACGACCCGCGCCTTCGCCGGATCGACTCCCCCCTGTGCCACGGGCCCGCCGATGCCCCAGTCGACGGGCCAGGACTCCTCCGCGTCCAGCCATCGCGGACGCCGAGCCCTGCTGACCAGCGGGAGCACGATCCGGCTGCCGTCGTGGAACTCGTAGAGCCGACTGGCGTCCTGGTACGGCCCGGTGGCACACAGGCAGTCGAGCCAGTCCGGTGTCTGCGTCGCGCGGCAGTCCGCGTCCCGCTCCGCCACCTCCCACCAGGTCTCACGAGGCGCCGGACTCATGATGTGCACGGGACCTGCCGCGGTGCCGGTCCAGAGGTCAGAGGATGTGTTCACAGCGGTCTCCTACGGAAGCGGGATCCCGGTCATGCCGTCTCCTGGGCCGCCACCTCGCGGAGCACGGGGACGATATTGTCGGCAACCCAGCGGTGGCTGCGCCCGTAACGGGCCGACTTCTCCAGGTTCCCCGAGGCATGCCACAGCCACGTCAGCAACGTGATCGCGACCTGCCCGCGAGGGTCGGACACGAGCGCCCTCGCCCCGGCGAGCAGCCGCTGGTCCTCGGGCCGCAGAGCACCGCTCCGTACGACGTCGGCCACGACCCGTCCGAACTGCCGCCGTCCGCGCTGATGCCGCAAGGTCAGGACGAACGTGTAACAGTCGAGCACGGACGGGCCGTCGGCCACGGCGCCCGCCCAGTCGATCACCCCGCACAGCGGCCCGTGCCCCTGCGTCAGCACGTTGCCCGGGTGGAAGTCGCCGTGCGTCCACCCGACCAGCAGACGGCGGCCGACCAGATCGCGTTCCAGGTGCGCACGCAGCGCCTTCAGGGCCTGCGCTCCTTCATCACGGCGACACCAGCGGACCTCGTCGCCCAGCACGGTCAGCCGGGGGTCGATCCAGTCACCCACCCGGTCCGTCGCCTCCTCGGCGTACCCCGTGGCCCGGTGCAGCTCTCGGATCGTCCCAAGAGCGGAGCGGGCGACCGGACCGGCCAGGTGCGGGAAACGCCGCAGCAGCACATCGGCTTCTATGCCGGGCAGGCGGCTTTCCACCACCAGCGGCAGCGGTCCGTCCAGTCGGCACTCCTCCACCACCGGCAGGAGCCGACGCCACGAGCCGAGGCGCTCATCACGGCCGAGCCGCCGCACGGCGTCGCATTCACGCGACAGCGAGGTCGTCGCGCGGGCGGTGCGGGGGTGCTTGACCACCGAGGGCCTAGCGGCTCCGAGGCCGAAGACCAGGAGGTCGGACAACGTCCGCCGCGTGCCTCGGGGATCGCCCTGGAAGACGTCGTCGGGGCCAAGGGAGTCTGCCAGCCGCCGTGCAGCCCGGACATCGGAGGGGAGGGTCAACAGGCCGACCGGGCGCAAGGGCAGCAGGCCCCGCAACTCCTCCGTGAACGTCATCCAGCCCCCTTTCAGCTACTGGGGCGATGTCCGAAGCACCTCGGTGAACGGCGTGACCGGGCGCTCAAGGCGTTCTCCGTCCACGATGAGGTCCACCGCCTCGTTGTAGAAGGCGAGCAGCCCCTCGATGGCGCCCACCGCGGGCAGCGGCTCCGGATAGCTCCAGACGATGTTCCGCGGCACCTTGCCCGCACCACGCCACGTCCAGTATCGAGCGGTGCCCTTGTACGGGCACCCGGTGTGGTGGTCGGTGGGTTCGAACAGGTCGAGGCGAACGTCCTCGCGGGGGATGTAATACCGCGTCGGCAGCCCCGTCTCGAACAGCAGCACCGGGCGATGGGTGTCCGCGACGACCGTGCCGGCGATCTCGACCCGCACATGGCGGCTGCTGGGCATGGCGTCCACCCGTTTGTGCGGGTCACGCGGGTGGACGAAGATCTCTTCCTGCTCCTCGTACCAGTGGTCGAGACCGGTCCCCCAGCGCCGGAACCACTCGAAGGCAATGTGTCCGGCGAGGTCGGCGGCGGGGAATGTCCAGGCCGCGTTCTCCACGATCTCGCCGTCGGCCTCGAGGTCGTAGAAGATCTGCGATCCGGAGTGTGAGCCCGGCCGTGGGTTCCCGGCCGGGCGGAGGAGGTCCGTGCGGACCTCCTCACGCGGGAACGCGTAGCAGGGCACGGGCACGCCGGGTTCCCACACCAGGACGGGGTGCCGACTGTCGACGACGGTGACGTCGCCCTTGCGGCCGCGCACCCAGCGTTCGCTGGGCTCCCACAGGAGGCCTTCAGGAGTCGTACGAACGGACCGCTCGGTGGGGAACAGAGGCATGGCCCACTCTCCCTTCGACAGCCCTTGTGAGCCTACTCCCGGTGTGGTCAGTGGGCCGCGTCCAGCCGCGCCCGCTGCTCCGCCGACAGCTCCAGGTCCACGGCGCCCAGGCTCTCCTCCATCTGCGCCACGGACGACGCTCCGACCAGCGGGACGATCGGCGGCTCGGCGCCGATCTGCCAGGCCAGGACGACCTGGTTGACGGTGGCGCCGGTCTCCTGGGCGACCTCGCGCAGCACCCTCAGTCGGGCCGGGGTGCCTGGGTGTTCGAAGTCCGCGGGCAGCCGGTCCGGGTGGGTGTAGGCGCCCTTGAGCAGGGGCGAGTAGGCGACCAGGGTCAGACCGGGCTCGGCTCGCAGATAGCTCAGCAGCTCGGGTCCGGCGTGGCCGAGGCTGCCGTCGGGGAACAGGCCCTCGGGGACGTCGAGGCGGGGTCGCAGGTGGCTGTGGGCGTACTGGAGCACCTCGTAGGAGGGGAGGCCTGCCGCGGCGGCGAGGGCACGGGCCCGCTCCACCCGCCAGATCGCGTGGTTGCTGACGCCGAGCAGCCCCACCGTGCCCTCGGCGACGAGTTCGGCGAATCCCTCGACGGTCTCCTGCAGCGGAACCCTGTGGTCCTCGATGTGGGCGTAGAGCAGGTCCAGCCTGTCCACGCCGAGCCGGTCGCGGCTGCGCTCGGCGGACTCGCGGATCACCTTCGCCGACAGGCCCTCGGCGTTGTCGACGTAGCCAGTGCCGGGGGCCAGAGGGCGAGCGCCGAGCTTGGTGGCGATGACGATCTCGTCGCCGACACCGCGGCTGCGCCGCCATCGGCCGAGCAGTTCCTCGCTCTGGCCGCCCTGGCCGCCGTCGATCCAGAAGGCGTAGTTGTCGGACGTGTCGATGAAGGTTCCGCCGGCCTCGACATAGCGGTCGAGCACGGCGAACGAGGTCTCCTCGTCGGTGCGCGAGCCGAACAGCATCGCGCCGAGCGCGAGAACGCTGACCTCACGGCGGGTGGTGGGGTCGGTGCCGACGGTGCGGTACTTCATGGATGAATCCCTCCCGTGCGCGCCCGCGTTCGGGGCACGCGAGGGGAGTCTGCAGCTTGGAGCGCGCTCTCAGTCAAGAACGTGGATGCGACCGGCCGCCTTGACTCCCGGGGAACAAGCGGCGCAGAGTTGTACATATACGCCGTAAACATACGGCGCTGGCGGCAGCAGGAGCGTCCTGCCATGGGGAGCAGCGCAGCCGAGGGAAGTGAAGTTCCGTGGACTCCGTCGACTGTGCTGGTCACCGGCGGAGCCGGTTTCATCGGCAGCCACGCCTGCGTGGAACTCCTCGACCACGGATACGAGGTGATCGTGGTCGACAACTACTCCAACAGCACTCCGCAGGTCTTCGCCCGCGTGGAGCGGCTGGCCGGCCGCTTCGTCGGTGCCGTCTACGAACTGGACATCCGTGATCGACGCGCCCTGTCGGCCGTCTTCGACCGACACTCCGTGGACGCCGTCGTGCACTTTGCCGCGCACAGGGCCGTGGGCAGGTCGACGCGGATGCCCATCGACTTCTACGACACCAATGTCGGCGGCACGACCGCCCTGCTGGGGGCCATGCACGAGCACGGCGTGCACCGGCTCGTGTACCCCTCCTCCTGCTGGGTCTACGGCGACGCCGGGCACGGTCCGCTCGACGAGACCACCCCGGCTCGGCCCACCAACCCGTACGCGACCTCGAAGTGGATCAGCGAGCAGATCCTCGCGGACGTCTGCCGCCGCCGCCCCGAGTACACCGTCCTGTGCCTGCGGTACTCCGCCCCGGCCGGGGCCCACCCCAGCGGACTGCTCGGCGAGACCCATCGCGTCGCGTCCGACCGCCTGGTGCCGTACCTCGCCCAGGTGGCCGATGGCCGAAGCGAGCGGCTCGAGATCTTCGGCGGCGACTACCCGACCCACGACGGAACCGCGATCCGCGACTACCTCCATGTCATGGACGCGGTCGAGGCGCACCGCGTCGCGCTCGACCACCTCGCCGACGAGCGGGGCATGCACGTGTACAACCTGGGTGTCGGAAAGGGCAGCTCCGTCCTCGACGTCGTCGCCGCGTTCTCCAGGGAGTGCGGAAGGCCCATCCCCTATGACGTCGGGCCTCGCCGGCCGGGGGACGTCGCCGAACTCGTCGTCGACCCGACCGCGGTCGCGCGTGCCTGGGGCTGGCGCGCCACCCGGGATCTCGCCGACCTGTGCCGGGACACCTGGCGTTTCCAGCGGCTCAACCCGCACGGCTACGCCGACTCCGCCCGGCGGCCGAACCCCAGGGAGTAGGGCCGTGGTGTGGACTTCGGTCGTCCGCAAGGCCCGTTGGGCGGGCCGGCATCGGCGCCTGACGTGGTCACCGCCGGGGCACCTCACGACCCGCAGCAGGGACCGGGTGACGAGGTGCAGGAGGGCGCTGACCGTGCCTACGATCGTTACAGGAGGCCCGAGTTGGCACCTCCCGCACAGCCTCGTGCCCTCCTATTCGGGGAGGCGCTTGCCCTTGCTGCCGGCCCAGCGGCTGATGGTCGCCCACATCGCGCTGGTAGGGATTGTCACCGGCCTGTACATGACCATCCCGGATCTGCGCACACCGCTGTGGGCGGTCATCGGGCTGGCGGGTGCCGCCGCCATCTTCGCCGGCGTGCACCTCCACCGGCCCGCGCACCGCTGGCCGTGGTGGGTACTCGCCACCGGTCTGCTGGCCTTCGCCGCGGGCGACGCCTACTACAACGCGCAGGAGGCCTACTTCAACGCGTCCAATCCGTTCCCGTCCCCGGCGGACGCCTGCTATCTCGCCGTGTATCCCCTGTTCGCCGCAGGGCTGTTCGGTCTGGTGCGGTACCGCTGGGTGGACCGTGACCTGCCCAGCCTGCTGGACGCGCTGATCATCACCGCGGGGCTCGCGCTGCCGGTCTGGGTGTATCTGGTGCAGCCCCTCGCCCGGCTGGAGGGCCTCACCTGGGAGCAACGCGCGATCAGTATCGCCTATCCGCTCGGGGACATCCTGGTGCTGGCGCTCCTCGCACGGCTGCTGGCCCCCAGCCCCGTGTCCGGCTCCCACCGCGCCGTCCAACTGCTCGTGGTGGGCACCCTCACGCTGCTCTGCTTCGACATCGCCTACGGGATCCTGCAGCTCAACGGCACATGGCAGGCCGGCACGCTCCTGGACTCCGGGTGGATCGTCTTCTACACGGCCTGGGGACTGGCCGCGCTGCACCCCTCCATGGCGCAGCTGACCGCATCGGAGTCCCAGCCGCAGTCCGTGCTGCTGCCCTGGCGCAGGCTGCTGCTGCTCACAGGGGCCACGCTGATCCCGCCCGCGGTCCTGGTGTACGAGGAACGCCTGGGCCGCGTGCGCCACGACGCGGCGGTACTGGCCGCGTTCTCCGGGGTGCTGTTCCTGCTGGTGATCCTGCGGCTCGCGGTGATGATCGTGGTGCATCGCAAGGCCGTGGCACGGGAACAGGCACTGCGCGCCGCGGCCACCTCACTGGTGGCGGCAGTCTGGCCGGAGGACGTCGACCGAGCCTGCGAAGCGGCGATCGGCAGGCTGTTCGCGCCGAAGGCCCCGCACGTGACCATGCTGCTGTCCGCCCGGGACGCCCAGGACCTGTACAGGCGCCTTGCGCGGTCCCTTGTGGATGTCGCCGGCCGACAGGTCATGGACCGTGCCGAGCCCTCGCGTAACGGGACGGCCGACCCTGCCCGCCACCGCACCCTCATGCTTCCCGTCACCGTGTTCGGGCCGAGCATCGCCGCCCGGCTCGGGGACGTGCGGACGGCCCTGGTCTGCCCCATGGTCCAGCCCGGCCGCCCGGCCGGCGGCGAACTGCCGGGCGCACTGCTGGCGGCCGGCCCCGAGCGCCAGCTCGCCGAGATGCGCGGCTCGCTGGAGATCCTGGCCTCGCACGCGGGACTGGCGACGGAGCGCATCGCGTTGCGGCGGGAGATCATCCGCCAGGAGAGCGAAGCCTACTTCCGCACCCTGGTGCACCATGCGACGGACGTCATCCTCATCGTCAACGACGACACAACCGTCCGTTACGCCACTCCGTCCGCGCAGGCCGTGTTCGGCAGCACCGTCGAGCTGCCCGGGAGACGGCTGCCGGAACTGCTGGATCCGCAGGACCGCGACCGGGTGGTCCGGACTTTGACGACCCTGCGGAGCGGCGGGCGGCAGGAGGCCCACGACCACTGGTGGGTGGTGCGGGAGGCCGGCCGCATCGAGGTGGAGGCGCGCTGCCGTGACCTGCGGCAGGACCGGACCGTGGGCGGTCTGGTCGTGACACTGCGGGACGTCACCGAACAGCGTCAGCTGGAGCAGGAGCTCACCCAGCGAGCCTTCCACGACCCGCTGACCGGTCTGCCCAACCGGGCGCTGCTGCTGGAGCGGACGGAGCGCGCGCTGCTGCGCAGCCGCCGGGAATCGACGATCACCTGTCTGCTCTTCATCGACCTGGACGACTTCAAGATCGTCAACGACACCCTGGGCCACTCGGTCGGCGACCGGCTGCTGCGCGCCGTGGGAGAACGTCTGTCGGGAACGCTGCGCCGTACCGACACAGCGGCCCGGCTGGGCGGCGACGAGTTCGCTGTGCTGATGGAGGACGCGAAGCGGCCCCTCGACGCCGAGCTCCTGGCCGCGCAGGCGATCCAGACGCTCAACCGGCCGTTCCAGCTGGCCAACGAATCGGTGAGCATCTCCGCCAGCGTCGGGGTGGCCACGGCCATGGACAGTACGAACGCCGAGGAACTGCTGGCCCTCGCCGATCTGGCCCTGTACGCGGCCAAGGCCTCCGGCAAGCGCCAGTGGCGCCGCTTCCAGCCCCAGCAGCGCGCCCGGGTGGTGGAACGCCACGACCTCCAGGCGCGCCTCGACAGTGCGATCGATCGAGAGGAGTTCACCCTGTGCTATCAGCCCGTCGTGGACATCGCCGCGGGCGACGTCGTGGGCTTTGAGGCACTGGCCCGCTGGCCGCGCCTCGGCAGCGATCCGATCCCACCGGGGCGGTTCATCCCGCTCGCCGAGGAGACCGGCCGCATCTCGGTGCTGGGCACCTGGGTGCTGCACCACGCCACGGCCGACATCGCCCGGCTGCAGCACCGCACCCGGCGGACCAGCCCGCCGTACCTCAGCGTCAACGTGTCCGCCCGGCAGTGGCGGGACGCGGGCTTTCTGAACGAGGTGTGCGGGGCCCTGCACACCGCCGGTCTGGTGCCGGGCACGCTGTTGCTGGAACTCACCGAGTCGGTGCTCATGCAGCGGACCGAGCAGATCGACACCCTCATCCGGGCGCTGAAGGACCTCGGCGTGCGCATCGCCGTCGACGACTTCGGCACCGGCTACTCCTCGCTGCGCTATCTCCGGGACTTCCCCATCGACGTACTCAAGATCGACAAGACGTTCATCGACGACATCCCTCAGGACCCCCGACAGGTCGCCCTCGTCGAGGGCATCGTCCACCTCGCCGACACGCTCGGGCTTCAGGTGATCGCCGAGGGCATCGAGAAGCAACAGCAGTGGGAGCTGCTGGCGGACATCGGCTGCGGCTACGGGCAGGGCTACCTGTTCGCGCAGCCGATGACGGTGGAGCAGGGCGAGTCCGTGCTCCAGCAGCACGGCGGCGTCCGGCCGGCGCCGCGGGCCTGAAACGAGAGGGAGCACCACCATGCGCGCAATCCACGCCGAACCCCCGGGAGTCCGGCGCGACCCGCGGTGGGGCGACCTCGACCACCTGCGGCGGACGAGCCCCATGAGCGACGCTGTCCTGGACGAGGTGCGCGGCCGGCACATCCGCAGCGGCGATCACTGGCTGATCGACTTCGCATCCTGCAACTACCTGGGCTTCGACTGGGACTCCGAGATCATCGACGAGATCGAACCGGCCGTACGACGGTGGGGCACGCACCCCAGCTGGTCGCGCCTGCTGGGCAGCCCGCGGCTCTACCCGGAGATCGAGGAGCGGCTCGCCGCGCTGCTCGGCGCGCCGGACACGCTGCTGCTGCCCACCGCCACCCTGATCCACGCCTCGGTGATCCCCGTCCTCGCCGACGCGGGCCATGTCTTCGTCGAGGCCAGGGCACACAAGACCGTGTACGACGGCTGTGTCTCGGCCCGCGGCCAGGGCGCACGGCTGCGGCGCTTTCGCGCCGACCGGCCCGAGGAGCTGGACACGCTGCTGCGGGCCGTGCCGTCCGACGGGCCCCGGCTGGTCTGTCTGGACGGTGTCGACAGCATGAGTGGGAACACCCCCGACCTGCCGCTGCTGGCTCGGATCTGCCGGGAACAGGGCGCGATGCTGTACGTGGACGACACCCACGGTTTCGGTGTCATCGGGGAGCGGACGGCAGCGGAGCCCTGCCCGTACGGATCGCGCGGCAACAGCGTGGTCCGGCACATGGGCGAGACCTACGACGGCATCGTGCTGGTCGGCGGTTTCTCCAAGGCGTATTCGTCCCTGCTGGCCTTCCTCGCCCTGCCCACCCGGCTCAAGGACCACCTGAAGACCGCCGCCGGTCCCTATCTGTACTCGGGTCCTTCGCCGACGGCGTCCCTGGCCACGGCGCTCGCGGGTCTTCGGGTCAACGACCGCCGGGGGGACGCCATCCGTGCCGATCTGTACCGCAAGACCGTGCGGGTGCTCCGGCACATCCGCGCCCTCGGCCTGAACACGCCGAGCGTTCGCGAGTTCCCGATCGTGGAGGTCCCGCTCGCCGACTCGGCCGATCTGGACGCGGTCGCCCGGTTCCTGTGGGAGCGCGGCATCTACGTGACCCTCGCGGCCTACCCGCTCGTCCCCCGCGACCGGGTCGGCTTCCGCGTCCAGGTCACGGCGCTCAACTCCGACGAGGACATCGACCGGCTGAACGACACGCTGAGCCGACTGGCCGAGCAGCGCGTCCTGGGGCTCAGGAGGTGACCGGGGGCATGCTCGCGTCCCAGACCTTCGGTGCCCTGCCGATCCGCAACGACGACGTGGACTGGGACACCTGGCCCGTCCAGGACTATCTCGCCGAGAACTACCGCGAGCTGCACCCGGCCGACGCGGAGGTCATCGCCCACCACGCGGAGCTGTACCGGAAGCTGGCGCCCGGGAGCATCGCACAGTCCGTGGAGTTCGGTGCCGGGCCGAACCTGTACCCCCTGATGCTGGCCGCCAGCGCCTGCCGCCGCGTCGACGCCGTGGATGCGGGTGCGGCCAACGTCGCCTATCTGACCGGACAGCTCCGCCACGGCCCCGACGCCAGCTGGCAGCCCTTCTACGCGTTGTGCCGGCGACACGTCCCGAATCTTCCGGCGACCCTCCCGGAGGCGCTGTCGCGGGTGCGTGTCATCCATGGCGACGTCCGGGGCCTGCCGTCCGGCAGGTACGGTCTCGCGTCGATGCACTTCGTGGCCGAGGGCGCCACCGAGGACTTCACGGAGTTCACCGAGTTCTGCCGTCTGTTCGCCCGCTGTGCCGTCCCGGGCGGGCATCTGGTGGCCGCGTTCATGGAGAACATGCCGACCTACCGCATCGGCCGGGCCTCACGCTGGCCGGGCTGCCCCGTGGACCCGGACGCGGTCCGGGAGGTGTTCGCACCGCTGACCGAGTGGCTCTCGGTGACCCGCATCAACGCCGACCCGACGCTCCCGGACTACGGCGACTCGGGGATGGTGCTGATGACAGGGCGAACGCCGTCTCCACCAGGGCGATATGGCTGAACGCCTGTGGTGCGTTGCCCAGTTGGCGGCCGGC
This sequence comes from Streptomyces sp. UG1, assembly GCF_049974585.1. Classification (NCBI taxonomy): domain Bacteria; kingdom Bacillati; phylum Actinomycetota; class Actinomycetes; order Kitasatosporales; family Streptomycetaceae; genus Streptomyces; species Streptomyces sp. UG1. The sequence goes on from NZ_JBNGGG010000036.1 coordinate 76,600, forward strand.
GTCCGGGTCCCACTGCTCGGCGAGCAGTCCGACGTCGTTGCGGACGGCGAGGGCGCGTTCGAAGACTTCCCGGGCCGGCCCTGGACGCCCGATCGCGGCGAGGGCATCGGCGTACCAAAGGGTGCACGCCACGAACGTGCCCTCGGGACCGCGTATGCCGTCCACGTCGTGCACACCGCGGCCTGCGGGGGCGTACCGCCGGACGAACCCGCCGTGGTTCAGCCGCCGCACGGCGCGCACGGTGCCGCGCACCCGCTCGTCGCGGGCGGGCAGGAAGCCGAGCCTGGGGATCAGCAGGGCCGAGGCGTCCAGGGCCGCGGAGCCGTAGGACTGCACGAAGGAGCCCTGCCGCGCGTCCCAGCCCTGCCTGCAGACCTCCCGGTGCACCTCGTCCCGCAGAGCTCGCCACTGGTGGCAGGATCCATTCCGGCCGAGCGCCTCCCCCATGCGCAGCGCCCGGTCGGCGGCCACCCAGGTCATGACCTTGGAATGGACGAACTGCCGCCCCGGACCGCGCACCTGCCACAGTCCCTGATCGGGTTCGCGCCAGTGCCGGAGCAGGTGGCCCATCAGCGCCTCCACCAGGCCCCACACACGCCCCGGCATGGGAATCCCCGCTCGCAGCGACAGGCAGAGTGTGTCCAGGACCTCGCCGTACACGTCCATCTGGACCTGGTGCTCCGCCAGGTTGCCGAACCGGACCGGCCGCGATCGCTCGTAGCCGGGCAGCCAGGGTGCCTCGGTCTCGTGCAGGAGCCGCTGTCCCCCGACGCCGTACACGGCCTGCAGATCGGCGGGATCTCCCGCGATGGCCCTGATCAGCCAGTCCAGCCAGGCTGTGGCCTCGTCGCGGTAACCGCTGCGCAGCAGGCAGGACAGGGTCAGGGTGGAGTCGCGCAGCCAGCAGAACCGGTAGTCCCAGTTGCGCTCGCCTCCGATGCATCCGGGCAGCGAGGTGGTCGGCGCGGCGACGATGCCGCCCGTGGGGGCGTAGGTGAGCGCCTTGAGGGTGATGAGCGACCGCACCACCGCGTCCCGCCAGGGCCCCTCGTACCGGCACTGAGCGGTCCAGCGCCGCCAGAAGTCACTGGTCCCTTTCAGCGCCGTCTCCGCCGGGACGGACAGCGGCGCCGGCTCCTCGGCCAGGTGCGACGGCGACCACACGAGCGTCAGGGCCAGCCGCTGACCGGCCGGGACCGTGAAGTCGAGCACGGTGGGATCCCGCTGATCGGGCGGGACCACCGGACCGTCGGCGTGCAGCCAGACCGCGTCCGGCCCCGCGACCGCGACCGTGCCGGATGCGGCGTCACGCACCCACGGCACGACCCGGCCCTGGTGGAACCGCAGCCGCAGTTCGCTGCGCATGTGCGCGGAACCCGACAGACACTCGACGACGCGGACCAGGCACGGCAGCTGCGCGCGCGGAGGCATGAAGTCCATGACCCGAACCGCGTCGCTCCCGCTGCGCCACTCGGTTTCCAGGACCAGCGTGTCCGGCCGGTAGGCCCGGCGTGTACAGCGCGCGCGGCCTCTTGGAGCCACCCGCCAAAAACCGTTGGCCCGGGTGCCGAGGAGTGCGGCCAGACAGGCGGGAGAGTCGAATCGAGGCAGGCACAACCAGTCGATGGACCCGTCCCTGCCGACCATGGCGGCGGTTTCCAGGTCGCTGATGAGGGCGTAATCCTCGATGGGTGAACTCATGATCGGGAGTACGCCGTTGTGCGCTTTGCCGCACCTCCAGGCTACGCCGGTCACGGCTGACGGTACAGCGGACGTTTACGTCGTATACGGTGCCATTGCCCCATGCGTCATAGAGTCGACCGGTGAGGAGCAGGCGAATGAAGAACGACCCGGAGGCGGGCCCGGCTCGGCGTGCGAGTGACCGCGGGCGGCACGGCAGGCTCAGCCGGGAGCGTGTGCTGGCCACCGCCTTGGAGCTGGTCGACCGCGAGGGTCTCTCCGCGTTGAGCATGCGCCGCCTGGGATCGGAACTCGGCGTCGAGGCCATGACCCTGTACCGCTACGCGTCCAGCAAGGAGGCCCTGCTGGACGGGCTGGTCGAGGCCCTCTACCTGCAACTGGAGGACCGCCTCGCGCAGGCGCCCACCGGGAGTACGGCGTCGGCCGAAGGGCCCGGCGACCGGCGGCCCGAGTGGCGGGACGAACTCCACCGGATCGCCCTGACCACGTACGAGGTCTGCTTCGCCCACCCTCAGGTGGTGCCGCTCATCTCCACGCGCATGATGGCGGTCCCGCTGGCCCGGAGGCCGCCGGCGGTCCTGAGAGACCATGAGCGGGTGCTCGCCCTGCTCCGGGGGGCGGGGTTCGACGAGGAGCGAGCCGCTGCCGTCTTCCACGCCTTCACCGCCTGGGTCCTCGGTTATGTGTCCGTGGGTCTGCGGGCCATGGTGGACAACCCCGATGAAACGGATCCCGCCTTCCGTCTCGGCCTGCACCGCATGCCGCCCCATGAGCTGCCCACGCTCCGGGCGATCGCCCCAGTCCTCGCCGAGCAGGGCGGGCCGGAGGGCCTGGCCGCCGGGATCGACGCCGTGCTCGGCCGGTTCGCCGACGCGGAGTGAGGACGGGGCCGCTCGGCACGGAGGCGTTCAGCGGGCGAACGGGCCCTCCAGCGCCGCCCACTGCAGCAGCATGATCGTCTTCGCGTCGGCGATCTCCCCCGTGCGGACCATCTCCAGGGCCCGGCGGAAAGGCAGTTCGAGGATCTCGATGTCCTCGCCCTCCTCGTCCAGGCCGCCGCCCTCGTGGGTGCGGGTCGAAGGGCCGTAGGCGGCGGCGTAGAAGCTGACGCGCTCGGTGACCGAGCCCGGGCTCATGTAGACGTCGAAGACATGCTGGACCTCCCCGATGGTGTGCCCGGTCTCCTCCACCACCTCGCGGCGCACGGCGATCTCCGGGTGCTCGTCATCGTCGTCGAGCAGCCCGCCCGGTGTCTCGATCAGCATGCCGTCGGGGTGGCCGTTGACGTACACGGGAAAGCGGAACTGGCGGGTGAGCAGGACGGTTTCGCGTTCGGCGTCGTACAGCAGCATGGTCGCGCCGTTGCCGCGGTCGTGCGTCTCGCGCTGCTGGGTGCTCCAGGTGCCGTCGGCGTGCCGGAAATCGAAGGTGGTGGCGCGCTCGACGTACCAGTGGCTGGACAGGAGCTTCACGTCCCGCACCTTGACGCGGGGGTTGCCGGTCAGATCCCGGCCGGCCTGGTCGAGTCCGGTGCGCCCGCGGCGGTCGGGGGTGTCGATGCCGGCGGTCATCGGGCGCCGGCCGGTTGGATGAGCGAGTTGGTCATGGCTCGCTTCTACCATCCTTCAGCCCACGATGTCGGCCTTGTCCAGCACCTGCGCCGCCGCGGGCGGGCGGATGTCCAGGGGCTCGTCGAAGGCGCCGAAGGACGTGGTGGTGACGTTTCCGCCACCCTTGTGGACGACCCTCAGCAGATACGGCGTGCCCTCGGTGGCCACGTAGAAGGTGTACGTCCCCGCCTTGTCCGCCTTGTCCGTGACGTGCAGCGTGATCGCGTCCCGGTCGCCGACGCGGGTGGCCTCGCCCTTCCTCGCGGTGCCGAATGACTCGAACGTCCAGGTGCACGCGGCCAGTCCGTCGCCCGGCTGCGCCTCGTCGGCGGGGACCTTCGCCCACTGCTTCGGCCGGACGTCGGCGACGGGTCTGCCGCTCCAGTTCTCGAGGTAGGTCTCGTCCGGGCGGACGTAGTCCGTCTCACCGATCCTGATCTGTTCGAGGCTGCCCTTCTCGCCCCAGGTGGTCCTGGCCGTGCACCGGTCCTTCAGGTCCGTCCGCAGGCGCATGGTCACCGTGCCGCTGTCTGCGGTGTTGCTCATGTCAACGGTCACGGAACGCAGCGCGCGCATCGTGTCGTTGGCCTCGTCGAGCAGGTCGGCCGCGGACTTCTCGGCGCCGCCGTCGCCGCCCGCGCATCCGGTGAGCGCGACTCCCATGAGCAGGCACGCAGTCGTCATGGCAAGCGTTCGCATCGAGCCCCCCAGCTCCGTCACCGTTCGCCGTATGACCATGTTCATGATCGGCAGCGGGAGCCTACCAGCCCCGGAGGGCTAGGAGCTGGTGCCGACGGCCTCCGACGGACGGGCCTTGGGGCGGTCCGGGCGTGCCGAGAAGGCCGTGTCGCCGGCCACCGCCACGATCGCGTCCTTCACCAGCAGCACGCTCGGGAGCCTGTCCTTCGCCGAGGCCCCCGGGTCGTCCAGCTTGTCCGTGGTCCACCGTACGGCGCCGGTTTCGCGGTCGAGGGCGAGCAGGCGGCCGTAGCGGTTGGCGAAGTAGAGGGAGTCGTACCTCATCGACCGAACCGGTGCCGACAGGTTCTCGATCTGGGTGCCCTTCTGCCACAGCCGGGCGCCGTCGGTGACGCTTCTCGCGGTGACGGTTCCGTCGGGGCGGACGAAGTACACGACGCCGCCGACGAGCGTGGGCATGCCGCGCGGGGTGCCCGGCAGGGGGATCCGGGTGACGGCGCCGCTGGTCGGGTTCACCCGCAGGAGGGCCTTGTACGACTCGTCCCGCCTGTCGCTCGACTCGGAGTCCAGGCTCTGCCACACCGCGAACAGCGGCTGCCCGTCGATCGCGCCGATCGGCTGTGCCGCCAGGGGCAGCGCGCCGAGTTCACGCGCCGTGCCGTCGGCCGGGTCCAGGCGCAGGAAGCCGGCCGAACCCTTGAAGGGGTCGTCCGCGTCGGTGCACACGCCGTAGGGGGCGCCGCCCAGGACCGCCGGGGCGCAGGCGGTGCCGGCCGACGCCTGCGCGGGCGCCCGCCACAGGTCCTTGCCCGTGGTGAGGTCGAGGGCGACGAACTCCGTCCCCTCGTCCGACATCGCCAGGACGCCACCTCTGAACAGGGCGGCGGGATGACCGGCGTCGATCGTGCGGGTCCAGACCCGTTTCCCGGTCTCGGCGTCGAGGGCGACCAACTGCTGGGTCGAGTACACCGTGTCCTCGTTGGGCTGCACGTACACGTACACGATCCCGTTGCGCACGCCGAGGGGCCGCTCGGCCGCCTGCGAGTTGTTGCCGAAGCGCCACTCGACGCGGCCCGAGGCGGCTGCGATCCGGGCGACCGTGAAGCCGGTCCCCGCGCAGTACAGGGAGGATCCGCCGGAGACACAGCCGGAATCCACGGTGTCCACGTTGGTGACCAGGGACTCGTCCTTCACGGGCCGGGTGAGGTTCGCCTGCCAGGGCCGCCAGCTTGCGGGGAGCGCCGGGGCGGGCGAGGCGGGGTCGTCGGCGGCGGGCGTGTCGTCGGTGGTCTTCGCTCCGGACGCGAAGTGGTAGGCCGACACCCCCACCACGGCGACGGCCAGGGCCGAACCGAGGGCGACGAGGAGGCGGCGCGTGCGGCGGCCGCGGCCGGTGGCGCCGGTCGCGGCCGCCGCCGTGTCACCGAGGCGCCGGGATGCCCTCCGGCCGGTCGGAACGGTCGGCGGGCCCGCGATTGCGGGGGCCGTGTCCGGCAGGGTCTCGAACAGCCGGTGCAGCTCGGCGAGTTCGGGCCGCGCATACGGGCTCTTCTCCAGGCAGCGCTCGGTGATGCTCCGCAGGGGCTCCGGGACTCCGTCCAGGGCCGGCGGCTCGTGCATCACCTGATAGCCCGTCATGTATGGGCTGCCGCCGCCGTCGAAGGGACTGCGGCCGGTGGCCGCGTACACCAGCAGTGACCCCAGTGAGAAGACGTCCGAGGCCGCGCCGACGTCCCGGGGCGTGGCGAACTGCTCCGGGGACATGAACGGCGGGGTGCCCATCAGCCGTCCGGTCACGGTGAGGGCCTGGCTGTCGGCGGCACGCGAGATGCCGAAGTCGATGACGCGCGGACCGTCCGCGGCCATCAGGACGTTGCTCGGCTTCAGGTCCCGGTGCACCACACCCGCCTGGTGGATGTCCCGCAGCGCCTCGACGAGCCCCAGCGCCAGCGTGCGCAGCTCGCGCCCGCCCAACGGCCCGTCCTCGGCGACGATGTCGGACAGCGTGCGGCCCGGTACGTACAGCGTCGCCATCCACGGCTGTTCGGCGTCCGGATCGGCGTCCACGACGGGCGCGGTGAACGCCCCGCTCACCCGGCGGGCCGCCGCGACCTCCTGCCTGAAGCGGGCGCGGAACTCCTCGTCCTGCGCGTACTGCGCGTGGATGACCTTGACCGCGACCTGCCGTCCCGAGGCCGATCGGCCCAGGTGGACGACGCCCATGCCGCCACTGCCCAGCCGATCGACGAGCGCGTAGCCGCCTATGGACCCCATGGAGTCCATGGAGCCCTTGGAGCCGTCGGGCTCCGATTCCCCGGTGCTCAGCGGCATCGCCGGTCAGCCCTCCCAATTCCCTTGCGTCACACGCTTGTTCAGCGGCATCAGCCTAGTGCGTCACCGGTGATCACGCGGGACTGCCGAGAGCAGTTCGTCGGCGGCGCGCTCGACGTCGGTCTCGGACACGAGGACCAACTGCGCTGCCTGCCCCAGCGGGATGAAGCTGTCCCGGCTGGCGACCCGTCGGACGGAGCCGGTGAATCCGGCATCGATCAGGGCGGTGACGACACCCTCCGACACGCCTCCCGTACGGCGGGTCTCGTCGACGACGAGGACGCGTCCCGTCGCACGGGCTTCCCGCAGCAGGTCGTCGACCGGCAGGGGGGCCAGCCAGCGCAGGTCGACGACCCGGCACGCGATGCCCCGCCGCTCCAGGCGGCGTGCGGCTCGAAGCGCGATGCGCAGGCCGTTGCCGAAGGTCACGAGGGTGAGGTCCGCGCCGGTGCCGTAGGTGCGCGCCCGGCCGATCGGTACGTGCTGTGCGGGTGGCGGGTACGCGGCGAGCCACCCGCTGTCCCCGTCCGTGTGGAGATCCCGCGTGTGGTAGAGCGCGATCGGCTCGAGGAAGGCGCTGACCGTCCCGTCCACCTTCCCGGCCGCCACACACGTGCGCAGCATCGCGGCGGCGTCGTCGGGGCGGGCCGGGGAGGCGATGACCAGACCCGGAACGTCACGCAGGACGCCCAGCGCGTTGTCGTTGTGGAAGTGACCGCCGAACCCGCGCTGGTAGCCGTAGCCCGCGATGCGGACCACGAGGGGGTTGCGGTACTGGCCCTGGGAGAAGAACTGGAGCGTGGCGGCCTCGCCGCGCAGTTGGTCCTCGGCGTTGTGCAGGTAGGCGAGGTACTGGATCTCCGCCACCGGCAGCAGCCCGGACAGCCCCGCCCCCAGCGCGAGGCCGAGGATGGCCTGCTCGTCGAGCAGGGTGTCGAAGACCCGGGCGGTACCGAACCGGCGCTGCAGTCCCCGGGTCGCTCCGTAGACCCCGCCCTTGCGGCCGACGTCCTCCCCGAAGACGACCATCTCCGGGTGGCTGCCAAGCAGGTCGGCGAGGGTGTGGGTGATGGCCTGGGCGACGGTCACGGCCTCGCCCACGGGCGGTGCCGCGGGTAGTTCGCCGGTACGGCGTGCCTCGGCCGCCACGAGGTCGGGACGGCGGGGTGCGATGGGGGCGGCGATCTGCGTGGCGGTGGTCAGGGGCGCGCTGTCGAGGGCTTCTTTGGCTACCGCGAAGACCCGTCCGCCCACCTCGTCGTACCGGTCGAGCACCTGCTGCGGGGTGAGGGCGCCCGCCGCCGTGAGCAGCCGGGCCGTGGCCGGCAGCGGGTCGCGTTCCAGGTCCGCGGCGACTTCCGACGGCACCCGGTAGGCGGCTTCGGCGTCCGAGCCCGCATGGCCCAGGAAGCGCACCATCGACAGGTGCAGGAACGCCGGTTGCCGGTTCTTGCGCACATGGGCCACCGCCTCGCACGCGACGGCGAAGGCGGCCGCCGGGTCGCACCCGTCCGCGGCGAAGTAGGCGAGGCCGGGCCGGTTGCCGTAGGCGCGCCGCACCCAGTCGTGCGGTGTCGGCACGCTGATCCCCAGGCCGTTGTCCTCGCAGACGAACAGCACCGGCATCGGCAGGCCCTGGTAGGCCGCGTGGCAGGCGCTGTTGATGGCCCCCGCCGCCGTGGAGTGGTTGACCGAGGCGTCGCCGAAGGAACAGCAGACGACGGCATCGCCGGGCCAGGCGCACTCGACTCCGAGCCGCTTGGCGCGGGCGATGCTCCACGCCGCTCCGACGGCCCGGGGCAGGTGGGAGGCGATGGTCGACGTCTGCGGCATGACGGCCAGTTCGCGACGCCCGTACACCTTGTGCCGGCCACCGGCGATCGGCTCGTCGGCCCCGGCGGCCACCCCCAGCAGCATGTCCCTGACCGCGTCGACGCCGCCGGCCTGCCGGGCGCGGGCGCAGTAGAAGGCGCCGGAGCGGTAGTGCAGCAACGCCGGGTCGGTGGGGCGCAACGCGAGGGCGAGCGCGGCGTTGCCTTCGTGTCCGCTCGATCCGATGGTGTAGTAGCCGCGGCCCTGCTGCTGCATCCAGCGCGCGGCGGCGTCGGTGTGCCGGCTCTCCAGTTGGGCTTCGAACAGGTCCAGTGCGGTACGGGTGTCCAGCGGGCCGGCGGCGTGGGCGGCAGGTCGGAGACCGGCCACCGCCTCGCGGAAGTGCCGGTCCAGGTCCTCGACGCCGCTCACAGGCGGAAGGACAGGTCGGGCTCGAGGGTGGCCACGTCCATCTGTGCTTTCTGCAGACGGCCGGAGTGGTCCCAGTTCATCGACTGCCAGCGGGTGAACTGGTCGAGCACCCACTGCCCCGACTGGCGAGAGCCGTTGCCCGACTTGCCGTTGCCGCCGAACGGCAGATGTGCCTCGGCTCCGGAGGTGGTGTTGTTGACGCTGACCATGCCCGCGGAGATGCCGCGCCGGTACGTCCACACCTCGTGCGGGTCGGTGGTGTAGATCGCGGCGGACAGCCCGTAGCCGTGGGCGTTGGCCAGGTCGATGGCCTCGTCGAAGTCCCGGTAGGTGGTCACTGCGACCACGGGGCCGAAGGTCTCGGTGCGGAACAGCTCGTCGTCGCGGCGCACTCCGTCGACGATCACCGGGTGGTAGAACATGCCCGCTTCGGGGTCCCCGACGAAGCCCTTGCGCGGGTTGCCGGCCGTGATCCGCCCGATGCCGTCGGAGCCGTACGTGCGGTGGTGATCCTTGATCCAGCCGAGGAAGGTCTCGTAGCGCCGCGCGAAGCGCTCGTCGAGCATCGGGCCGTAGAGCACGTCCTCGAACGCGTCGCCGATCCGCGCCGCGCGGCTCGCGGCGTCGAAGCGGGCGAGGAAGTCCTCGTGCACCGACTCGTGCACGATGAGCGTCCCGAGGGAGGTGCAGCGCTGTCCCGCGGTGCCGAAGCCCGAGAACAGCGCCCCCTCGACCGCCAGGTCGAGATCTGCGCTCGGGGTGACCACCTGGGGGTTCTTGCCACCCAGCTCCAGACACGGGGTCTGCAGGTGGCTGCCGCACAGGGCGCCGATCTTCCGGCCGACGAGCGTGGAGCCCGTGAAGCCGACCTTGTCGACCAGCCCGGCCTCGAGGGAGGCCTCCAGACCGGCGTACGTCTGCTCCCCGTCGGCGAGTACGAGGTTGAGTACGCCGTCGGGCAGGCCGCCTCCGTGCACGAACAGCTCGAAGACGGCCTTGGCGCTCGCGGCGGCGTACTCGGCGGGCTTCCACACCACGGTGTTGCCGGTCACGAGCGCCGGCACGAGGTACCAGGACGGCACGGCCACCGGGAAGTTGCCCGCGGTGATCACCGCGACCGCGCCCATGGGGTTGCGGAAGGTGAACAGCTGCTTGTCGGGCATCTCCGAGGGCACCGTCTGCCCGTACAGCCGACGGCCCTCGCCCAGGAAGAAGTCGCAGGTGTCGATGATCTCCTGGACCTCGCCGAGCGCCTCGGCGAGCGGCTTGCCGATCTCTTCGGTCACGATGCGGGCGAGCCGGTCCTTGTTCGCCTCGACCAGCCGGCCGATCTTTCCGATCGCGGATCCGCGCACCGGCGCCGGGACGTCCGCCCAGGACCGCTGAGCGGCCTTCGCGGCCTTGGCGGCCTCGACGAACGTCGACGCGTCCCCGAGCGAGACCTCGGTGACCAGCTCGGCGGTACGGCCGGGATTGGGGCGCTGCAGGGTCCCGCCGGGAGCGCCGGCGACCTGGTGGCCGGCGACGACCGAGGCGACGGAACGGGCCATGACTTTGCTCCTTGTCCGCTGGTGTGGGGGTCAGTGCAGACCGGCGAGGACCCGGTCGAGGGCCCGCAGGGCGATCGTGAGCTCGTCCTGGGTGATGGACAGGGCGGGGCGGAAGCGCACCGAACGCTCGCCGCACGGCAAGGCGATCACCTGCTCGTCGGTTCGCAGCTTGCGCACCACCTCGTCGCGCATGCCGCTGTCCGGCAGATCGACGGCGCTCATCAGTCCGCGCCCCCGCGCATTGGACGCCATCGACGCGTGCCGGGCTTCCAGATCACGCAGTTCCTCCAGGAACCACGATCCCACGGCGGCGGCATGGCCCACCAGGTCGTCCCTCTCGATGATCTCCAGGATGCGGCGTGCCCGGACCATGTCGACCAGGCCGCCGCCCCAGGTGGAGTTGATCCGCCCGGAGACCCGGAAGACGTTGCCGGGCACCTGGTCGACCCGGCGGCCGGCCATGATCCCGCCGAGCTGGACCTTCTTGGCGAAGGCGACGATATCCGGCTCGAGGCCGAGTTGCCGGTAGGCCCAGGTGGTGCCGGTGATCCCCACCCCGGTCTGCACCTCGTCGAGCACGAACAGCGCGTCGTACTCGTGACAGAGCGCCTGCATCGCCTGCAGGAACTCCGGACGCATGTGGTTGTCGCCCCCCTCGCCCTGGATCGGCTCGGCGATGAAGCAGGCGACGTCGTGCGGGTTGTCCTCGAACGCCCGCCGCGCCTGCCCGAGGGCCCGTAGCTCGGCCTCCTCCACCTCGGCGAGGTGGCGCTCGAGGGGGAACCGCATGGCGGGTACGTCGATGCGCGGCCAGTCGAACTTCGGGAAGCGGGCCGTCTTGTTGGGTTCGGTGTTGGTCAGCGAGAGGGTGTAACCGCTGCGGCCGTGGAAGGCGTGCCGCAGGTGGAGCACCTTGGTGCCGAGCTCGGGTGAGCGGCCCGCGGCCTCGTTGCGGCGGCTCTTCCAGTCGAACGCCGCCTTGAGCGCGTTCTCGACGGCGAGCGCCCCACCCTCGACGAAGAACAGACTCGGCAGGTCCGGATCACCCAGCACCCGGGCGAACGTCTCGACGAACTCGGCGTAGTGCGTCGTGTAGACGTCCGGGTTGGCGGGCTTGTTCGCCGCCACCTGCGCAAGCAGGGCCATGAACTCCGGATCGTCCACGATGCCCCGCGCGTTGAGCCCCAGCGGAGCGGACGCGAAGAACGAGTACAGGTCGAGGAACTTCTCACCGGTGCGCGCGTCGACGATCCACGAGCCCCGGCTGGCGAGCGGGTCGAGCACAAGTTTGAAACCATCGGTCAGTACATGGCGGCCGAGCCTCTCGTGCACCTCGTCCGGGCGGACCGTCGACGTAGCGGCAACCGTCATGGAGCACCTACTCTCGATAGCCGTTCACGGAAGATATTTCGCCGATCATGAGAAGCATCGAAATTATTTTAGATGCGACGCGAAAAACACCGCAAGGTTTCGCACGCCGACCGTCGCCGGTTGCCACGGGCTGAAAATCATGACGCCGATTGAACGGCGGTGCCGGAGGTGAAAGTCTGGGCGTCCGCCGGATCAGGCACGGTAAGGAGTGCGCGATGGGAACGTACGAGGATCTCTTCCGTGCCAGTACCGAAAACCCGGAGGACTTCTGGTTGCGGGCGGCGGAGGGCATCGACTGGGACGTCACTCCACAACGGGCCTTGGACTCCTCGCGCGCCCCCTTTTACCGCTGGTTTCCCGACGGGCAGCTCAACGTCTGTTTCAACGCGGTCGACCGGCACGTCGAGGCCGGCCGCGGCGAACAGCCCGCGCTCATCCATGACTCACCCGTGACCGGCATCCGGCGCACCTACACCTACGCGCACCTGAGGAACGAGGTGGCGGCTTTCGCCGGAGCACTCGCGGGGCTCGGCGTAGGCCAGGGCGATCGTGTGGTCATCTACATGCCGATGGTCCCCGAGGCCGTCGTCGCGATGCTGGCCTGCGCACGTATCGGCGCGGTCCACTCGGTCGTCTTCGGCGGCTTCGCCGCACGCGAACTCGCCCTGCGCATCGATGACGCGGCCCCCAAGGTGGTCGTCTCCGCCTCCTGCGGCATCGAGGGCAAACGGGTCATCGCGTACAAGCCCCTGCTCGACGAGGCGATCGAACTCGCGGCCCACAAGCCGGAGAAGCGTGTGATCCTGCAACGCCCGCAGGAGCCGGCCGAGTTGGGGCCTGACGATCTCGACTGGGCCGACCTGGTCGCCGACGCACCGCCGGCCGACTGCGTTCCCGTCCCGGCCACCGATCCCCTCTACATCCTCTACACGTCCGGAACGACCGGAAAGCCCAAGGGAGTCGTGCGTGACTGCGGCGGCTACGCGGTCGCCCTCCACTGGTCGATGGGCGCCGTCTACGACGTGGGCCCGGGCGAGACGATGTTCACCGGCTCGGACGTCGGCTGGGTCGTCGGGCACTCGTACATCGTCTACGCGCCGCTGCTGGTCGGTGCCACGACGGTCCTGTACGAGGGCAAGCCGGTCGGCACCCCGGACGCGGGCCAGTTCTGGCGCGTCGCCGCCGAGTACCGGGTCAAGACCATGTTCACGGCGCCCACCGCGTTCCGGGCCATCCGCAAGGAGGACCCGAAGGGAACGCTCACCGCGGGATACGACCTGACCGGTCTGCGCCACCTCTTCCTCGCAGGCGAGCGCCTGGACCCCGAGACCTACCACTGGGCGAGCGATCTTCTGGGCATCCCGGTGATCGACCACTGGTGGCAGACCGAGACCGGCTGGCCCATCGTCGCCAACCCGATGGGCATCGAGGCGGCTCCCCTCAAGCCCGGGTCCCCCACCCGCCCGCTGCCGGGGTGGGACGTCCGCGTCCTCGACCCTTCGGGTGAACCGGCGCCCGCGGGGGTCGACGGCGCGATCGTCGTACGCCTCCCCCTGCCGCCCGGCGCGCTCCCCACGCTCTGGAACGACGACGACCGCTACGTCACCTCCTACCTCTCCACCTATGCCGGCTACTACCTCACCGGCGACAGCGGTCACATCGACGACGACGGCTACGTCTTCGTCATGGGCCGCACCGACGACGTCATCAACGTCGCCGGACACCGGCTGTCCACCGGCAGCATGGAGGAAGCCCTGGCCGCCCACCCCGACGTCGCCGAGTGCGCCGTCATCGGCGTCGCCGACGCCCTGAAGGGACAGGTACCGCGCGGCTTCGTCGTCCTGAAGGCCGGCACCGACCGCGCACCGGGTGAGGTCGAGGCCGAACTCGTCCAGCTCGTGCGTGAACGGATCGGAGCCGTCACCTCCCTCAAGGACGTCGCGGTCGTCGCCGCCCTGCCCAAGACCCGCTCGGGGAAGATCCTCCGCAAGACGATGCGCGGCATCGCCGACGGGCACGATGAACCCATCCCCTCCACGGTGGACGACCCCGGTGTCATCGAGGCCCTGCGCCCGGTTCTCCGACGCTCCGGTCACGCACGGTGATCCTCGAAGGCGCCGGCCACGGAGCCTTCGGCCCCGCGCCGTTCCACCCCTCAGCGCTCAGCATGTTCCCACCACACCAGATTGGCGGCAGCCTGGGCCACGGGCTCGATGGTCTCCCAGCACTCGGCGACCAGCCCCTCGTCGATCCGCCAGATATCGACGACCGCGACCTGACGCCCGGCATCGGCGAGCGGGACGAGTGCCGCCTGGCGGCAAGCCACTCCGTCTTGGTCGAGGAGGTCGAGTCCGGCCTGTGATGGACGAAGTCATCGCTCAACAGCGGTTCGAGCGCGTCGACGCTGCCCGTCTCCATCAGTTCGGCTCGCAACGGCTGTCGATGACATCGGATTTCATGGCGCACGGCCCCACGACGAGTACTCTCGATGGTCGTGCATACGGTCGGGGAACTCTTGCGGCAGTGGCGGCATCGCCGACGACTCAGCCAACTCGACAAGTCCAACCCGAGCGCTGACATGGTCCTCCGGCTCGCGGATCAGCTCGATGTGCCGTTGCGTGATCGCAACCGACTGCTGCTCGCGGCCGGCTTCGCACCCCGGTACGCCGAGCGGCCGCTCGATGACGACGCCCTGTCGGCGGCCCGGGACGCGGTCGAGAGGGTGCTCCGCGCGCATGAACCGTACCCGGCGGTGGCCTTCGACCGCCGGTGGAACATCGTGATGACCAACCGCGCGGTCGAGCCGTTCTTCGCGGACGTCGATCCCGATCTGCTACGGCCGCCGATCAACCTGGTACGGCTGGGACTGGATCCGCGAGGGTTCGCCCCGCTGGTCGTCAATCTGGCCGACGTGCGTGCGGTGTTCCGCTCCCGCATCAGGCGTCAGCTCGCCGTTGCTCCCGACGCTGAACTCATCGCGCTCTACGAGGAACTGCTGGAGCCCGATTCCGAGGACGCATCGAGCCGACCGGTCGAATCCGATGTCGTGATCCCGATGGTCCTTCGCTTCGACGGACGAGAGCTGCGGCTGTTCTCGACCATCACCACGTTCGGTACGCCGATGGACATCACGCTGGACGAGGTCGCGATCGAGTCGTACTACCCGGCGGACGCGGAGAGCGCCGCCTACTTCGAGCAGTCCAGCGGTGACGCCCGAGTAGCCGCCGCCTGTCCCTGATCAGCAAAGGTTCCGGTGGTTGGTCCCGCGAGCAGGGCGGCGGCGACGGTGGTTCGGAGGCGGATTCCCACCGCCGGAGCAACTCCCGGCCGCGGCTCACAGGCGTCGCATCAGGACCGCGGTGAACTGCTGGGAGGTGCCCCAGGGGGTGAGGTGGTCCTCGCCGGCGGTGTCGAGGAGTTGGTAGCCGGGGAACTGGGCGGCGAGTTCGGCGTGGGTGTAGCGGACGATCGGCAGGCCGCTGCACGTGGTCGGGCCGTCCGGGCCGAACGTCGCCACGACGAGCCGGCCGCCCGGTCGCAGCGAGCGCTCCAGCGAGGCGAGGTAGTCGGCGCGTTCGTCCGGCTCCGTGAGGAAGTGGTAGACGGCCCGGTCGTGCCACAGCGCGTACTGGCGGCCCATGCGCAGATCGAGGACGTCGGCCACCGTGAGGACGACGTCCGCGCCCGCCGGACCGAGCCGGTCGCGGACGGTCTGCAGGGCGGTGACCGACAGGTCGACCGCCGACAGGTCGCGGTAGCCGCGTTCGACGAGGTGGTCCACGAGCGTCGACCAGCCGGCGCCCACGTCGATGACGGGCTCGTCGAGGTCGAGCCCGGCCTTGTCGACCAGGCCCAGGGAGAGTTCCGGGACCGACTGCCACCAGGAGACCCCGTCGATGTCCTTGCTGTGGTGGACGCCTTCCCAGAACTCCGTCCGGGCCGCTGCGTCGTCGGGGCGCGGGGTGCCGTGGTCCGTCATGGCTGTGACGGTAGCGCCGGTGGGTCGGGCTCGGCCGTGGGGGGCAGGTGCCGTCATGGTTCCGTAAGGAGCGATCCCCTCCTTGCCGCGCCCGGCCGTGGCTACCGTGATCGCCATGGTCGAACGGACACATCCCGATCCGGCGCCGACTCCGCTCGGCGAGGTCCAGGCGCTGGTCGACGGCGGCGACATGGACTGTGGCAGTGGTCTGCTGCTGCTGATCACGCGGGCGATGAGGCGGCTGGAACCCGGGCAACTGCTCGGTGTGCGCAGCGCGGAGGCGAGCGTCGTCACCGATCTGCCGGCCTGGGCCGACCTGGTCGGGCACGACGTCATCCGCGAGGTCGCCGAGTCGGCCGAGGGTCCTTGGTGGTTCGCCGTGAGCAAGGCGGGGAAGGCGGGCAAGGTGGACGAGGCCGGCCCGCCCGTCGAGGCCGTCACGGTTTTCACCCGGGGCGAGCGGACTCCGGTGGGCCGGCGGCTGTGGCTCTACACCAACTTCGACTGCAACCTCGCCTGCGGATACTGCTGCGCCGAGTCCTCGCCCAGGGCCGCGGCCCGGCGGTTCGACCCGGCGGTGGCCGCCGCGGTGTTCGAGGAGTTCACGGCCCAGGGCGGCGCGGAGGTGTTCTTCACCGGCGGCGAGCCGTTCATGCACCCGCAGCTCGGTGCCCTCATCGCGGCGGCGGCCGGTCTGGAGCGCACCGTACTGACCAACGGGATGATCTTCTCCAGGGGCACCCGCCGGGAGACCCTGGAGAAGCTGGACCGCGACGTGGTACTCCAGATCAGCCTCGACTCGGCCACGCCCGAACTGCACGACCGGCAGCGAGGTCCGGGATCGTGGTCGCGGGCGCTCGACGGGATCACGCTGGCGCGTTCGCTCGGGTTCCGGGTGCGGGTCGCCGCCACGCTCTACGACGAGGACCCGAAGGGTGTGGACGCGCTGCACCGGCGCCTCGACGACGCCGGGATCGCCGTACCGGACCGGATCATCCGGCCGGTCGCCCATGAGGGCTTCGCCGACCACGGGGTGCACGTCTCCCTCGACACCCTGGAGCCGGAGCCGACGCTCACCGCGGACGGCGCCTGGTGGCACCCGGTGGCGGTCACCGACCCGCATCTGCGGATCGCCGACGCCCCGCTGCCGCTGGCCGAGGTCTTCGGGGTCGTACGGGACACACTCGCCGTCCAGGACGCCGCCGCCCGGTCCGGGCGCGAGGTCTTCCGCTGCGCCTGAGGGAGCAACCGTATGCAAGCACGTACGACCGGGACCGCGACGTCCAGGACCGCGCCCCTGCGCTGGCTCTTCGCCCCCGCCGCCGACTCCGTCCCCCGCGGACAGGCGGGCGGGGCTGCCTTCCTCCGGGTGCTGCTGGGCCTGATGTGGCTGCACAACGTGTCGTGGAAGGTGCCCCCGGACTTCGGGGACGCCGACGGGGGGCTCTACAAGTGGACGGCCTTCGCCGTGAGCCATCCGGTGTTCCCGCCGTACAGCTGGGCGGTGGAGAAGGCCGTCCTCCCGAACATCGAGGTCTTCGGCTGGGGAGTGCTGCTCGCCGAGAGCGCCCTGGCGGTGCTGCTGCTGACCGGTGCCTGGGTGCGGTTGGCGGCGGCTCTCGGTGTGGGCATGTCGCTGTCGATCGGGCTCTCGGTCGCCGAGGCCCCGCACGAATGGCCGTGGGCCTACTGGCTGATGATCGGTGCCCATGTGGCGATCCTGTTCTCCTCGGCCGGGCGGGCGTTCGCCGTCGACGCGCTGCGGGCCGGGCTGGGCTCCGCCCGCGGGCTCGGCCAGGTCTGGGGCGCGATCGTGGTGGTCATCGGCGCCCTCGCCGTAGCGGGCTCGGCGGGAGACGACGCGCTTGCCGCCAGCGGCCACGACGTGAAGGCCGGGGACCTGATGATCAGCTTCGGCCGCTACAACCTCGTCGGCAGCCTGGTGCTGGTGCTGGCCGGTGTCCTGCTGCTGTTCGCCGCCCGCGGCGGGAGCGCCCTCCTCGGCCGGGCGGCGGCGGCCGTCGCCGCCGGTGCCGCGCTGACCCTGCACGCCCAGATCGGCTTCAGCGACCCGCTCCTGGGCGGTACGGCGACCTCGGCGGCCCTCCTGCTGTCCGTCGCCCTGGTCGCCGCCGCCGTCGCCTCGAACCGCAATGCCGTCCACACGAAGAAGAAGGAGGTGTCGGGCCGGTGAGACCGATGACCCGACGTACGCTGCTCCTCGGCACCGGAGCGACGCTCCTGCTCAGCGCCTGCGGCACGGGGGCGGCGTCGGAGACGCGGCAGCTCGGGATCTCCGCCATTCCGGACCAGGATCCCGAGTTGCTGAACCGGCTCTACCCCTCCGTGGCCGAGCGCTTCGCCGACGCGACCGGCCTGAAGGTGGCCTACCGCCCCGTCACCGACTACACCGCCGTGGTGCGGGCGTTCGAGATCGGCGACATCCACCTGGCCTGGATGGGCGGGCTGACCGGCGTCCAGGCACGCGCACGCGTGCCGGGTGCCACGGCCATCGCGCAGCGGGACATCGACGCCGACTTCCACAGCCTCTTCATCGCCCACACCGGCTCGGGCCTGAAGCCGTTCGAGAAGGTGGACGGGTTGCGCGGACTCGCCGGGCACACCTTCACCTACGGCAGCGAGACCTCCACCTCCGGCCGGCTCATGCCGCAGTACTTCATGCGGCAGGCCGGTCTCGAACAGGGCGAGCTGCGGGGGAAGCCGGGCTTCTCGGGCTCCCACGACGCCACCATCGAGCTCGTCGCGGGCGGCAGCTTCGAGGCCGGGGCCGTCAACAAGCAGGTCTGGGACGCCGCCGTCGAGGCGGGCGAGGCCGACCTGAGCAAGGTGGTCGTGTTGTGGCGCACTCCCGGCTACGCCGACTATCACTGGCTGGCCCGTCCGGATCTCGACAAGACCTTCGGCGACGGCACCGAGGAGAAGGTGCTGGAGCTGCTTTTGGGTCTCGACGACCGCAACGCCGAGGATGCGAAGCTGCTGAAGCTCTTCGGCGCCAAGTCCTTCGTACGGACGAAGAATTCCGCCTACGACCGGATCGAGGACGTGGCCCGCGACCTGGGTCTGCTGCGGTGAGCGCCGCTCCCCCGGTGATCCGGCTCCGGGGCGCGGGGTGCCGGTTCGGCGGGCACGAGGCCCTGGGCGAGCTGGACCTCACCGTCCACGCCGGGGAACGGGTGGCGGTGCTCGGCACCAGTGGCGCCGGCAAGAGCACGCTCCTGGCTCTGCTCAACGGGTCGTTGGAGCCGACCACGGGCACCGTGGAGGTCTTCGGTGAGGACCCCGCACGTCTGACGGCCGGCCAACGGCGGCTGCTGCAGCGGCGCATCGGCTCGGTGAGCCAGGACCTCGCCCTGATCGAGCAGGTCCGGGTGGTGCACAACGTCAACGCGGGCCGGCTCGGCCGGTGGAGCACCACCCGCGCGCTGACCTCGCTTCTCTGGCCGCGCTCGCTCGACGTGGTCCGCGCCGCGCTCGACCGGGTCGACCTGGGCTGGGCGCTGTTCGAACGCACCGAGCGGCTGTCCGGCGGCGAGCGACAGCGGGTGGCGATCGCCCGGCTCCTGGTGCAGGAGCCCGAGTTGGTGGTGGCCGACGAGC
The DNA here is from genome assembly GCF_049974585.1 of Streptomyces sp. UG1. NCBI lineage: Bacteria > Bacillati > Actinomycetota > Actinomycetes > Kitasatosporales > Streptomycetaceae > Streptomyces > Streptomyces sp. UG1. The sequence continues at coordinate 95,703 of NZ_JBNGGG010000036.1, forward strand.
CCGTCTCCGGTCTCGACCCGGTGCGCGCCGCGCGGGTTCTCAGCCTGTTCGGCGCCTTGCCGACCGTACGCACGGTCGTGGTCAGCCTGCACCAGCCGGCCCTCGCCCGCGAGCACTGCACCCGCGTGGTGGGCCTGCGCCAGGGCCGGATCGTCCTCGACGTCCCGGCCGCCGAGGCGACCGACGAGGCCCTGCACGACCTCTACGAGCTCGTATGACACTCCATCTCGACGCCCCGCCGTCCCAGCCGACCCCACCGTCCCCGCCGGCCGTTTCCGCGCCGGCGCGCAAGCCCGTGAGCGGGCGGCGGATCCTGCTGCGCAGGCTCGCGGCACTGGTGACGCTGGCCGGGCTGCTGGCCTGGGCGGCCGACCGTGCCGTCCCTTCGGACGGCGAGCTGGTCAATCGGGGCGGCCTGGCCCTGCTCGACGATCTCGCGGCGACCGTGCTGCGTCCCTCCCTGGACCCGGGCTTCCTCGGCGTGGTCCTGGAGGCGACGGCGACGACGCTGGCCCTGGCGCTGCTCGGCACGGCGGGGGCGCTGGTGTTCGGCCTGGCCGGCGGGCTGGTCCTCAGCGACGTGGCGTGGAGCGGCGCGCTGCCGTGGCCCGTACGGGCCGGGCGGCTCGTGCTGCGCGGCGCGCTGGTGGCCGTGCGCTCCGTGCACGAGCTGGTGTGGGCGCTGTTCTTCGTCAGTGTGCTCGGCCTCGATCCGCTCGTCGCCGTCCTGGCGCTCGCCCTGCCCTTCGGCGCGCAGAGCGCCCAGGTCTTCGGGGAGACGTTCGACGCCGTGTCCGACGCGCCGCTGCGCTCGCTCCGTGCCGCCGGCGCCAAACGCTGCTCCGCCCTGGTGTACGCCCTCCTTCCCGGCACGGCACCGCTGCTGCTGTCGTACTCCTTCTACCGGTTCGAGTGCGCCCTGCGGTCCGCCGTCGTGCTCGGGGTGGCCGGTGTCGGGGGCCTGGGGTTCGAGCTGACGGTGAGTCTGCAGTCGCGCAACTGGGGCGAGGTCTGGACGCTGGTCGCGGCGCTGCTGGCGCTCGCGGGGCTGGTCGAGCTGTGGAGCAGCCGGGTCCGCTCCGATGTCGCGGTGGTGACGTGCGCCGACTGGTCGGTCGGGCGTGAGCGGTCCGGGGGCGGCGGGGGCCGGTCGCCGCGCGGCCTGTCCCGCTCGACCCGCTGGTCCCTCGGCCTGGTGGTACCGGCGATGGTGGCCGCCTGGTGGTGGGTCGGCCTCTCACCGGCCGGCCTGGTCTCGGCCCGCACGCAGGAGCGCGCCGGTCGGCTGCTGTCCGACCTGTGGCCTCCGGCGCTCCCGGAGGGCGGCCTGCGCGTGCTGACCGGCGCCACCCTCGACACGGTGACCATGGCCCTCCTCGCCATGGTGGTGGCAGTCCTGATCACCCTGGTCGTGGGCCCCTGGGCCGGCCGCCCGCGCGCCGACCGGCGCGGCCCGGCGGGCTGGGGTCGACGGGCCGGGTGGGGGATCGCCCGGCTGCTGCTCCTGGTGCTGCGGTCGATCCCCCCGACGGTGTGGGCCGTCGTCGCGCTGCTGGGCCTGTTCCCCGGTGTCCTGCCCGGGGCCCTGGCACTGGGGCTCTACACCGGCGGCATCCTCGGCCGGCTGGTCGCCGAAGCGTGGGAGACGATGGACCTCGCGCCCCGGGAGTCCCTGCGCAACGCCGGTGTACCCCGCGTGGTCTCGGCCCTGGTGTCCGTGGCACCGCCGTCCGCGAACCACCTGGTCACCTACACGCTCTACCGGTTCGAGATCTGCGTACGCGACACAGCCATCGTGGGCGTCGTCGGCGCCGCCGGTCTGGGCCGACTGCTCAGCGAGCGCCTCGCGGCCTTCGACTTCCCCGTGGTCACCGCCGCCCTGCTGGCGTCATTGCTGGTCAGCCTGGTCATCGAGATGCTGGGACGTCGACTGCGACGCGCACTTCGCGCCTGATCACCGGCCGTCCCGTGCGTGAACCACCGGACCACCAAGGTCCGGTACCTCGCCTTTCGTCAGGCCGAAGCGAGTCGGTGTGTTCTCGACGTGGATCCGGGCGCCCGGTCGGACCCAGTGCGCGGGTGCACTGGAGGTGCCCACCGCAGGCCAGCGGCTCTTCCTCCCGCCCGACGCGGGTCGGGGCGGCGTGGTCGGCGAGGCGTAGAGGATGGTCGCCGGGAGGCCCTGCTCGTCGTCGCGGGCCTCATACAGGTCGACAACGGGCAGCCGCCGGGTCCGAACGCCTCCGGCAGCAGGCCGCGGAGAGGGTGGTCGACGGGCAAGTGGCCTGCTCGTGCCGGTCAGTTCGGCCTGTCTGACGAGCGTGGCGATGGCGATGCCCGTCTCCTTGGCGTACGGCTCACTGTCCAGTTGGATGACGGCAAACCAGCACATACCACGCCGCGGAGACCGGACACCCACTACTTCGCTCGGTCACGATGTGCCGTTCTTCCCTCGCACCGCGCGCCGTGTGGACCAGCGTGGCGGCCACCGCCGAAGCCATGGCCAGGAAACGCGCCCGGCTGATTCTCATGCGCGCTCTCCTCCCCCTTGTCCCTCCGGGTGGATACCAGTGTGGGAGGGGGGCGGAAGGGCCGGTGTCGGCCGATGGTCCATGGCTGGGCGACGAAGGTATGCGGCAGGCTAGACGGGCGTCGACTCCGACGGTGCGAACGGTGCTCCGTGTCCCGGGACGATCAGCGCCGGGCCGAGGGCCAGGACCTTCTGCCTGGCCGCCCGCAGTTGCTCGCGGTCGGGTGCGAAGGGGTCGTCGGCCGGTCCCTCGGCGGTCCACCACAGATGGGTCAGGACCACCAGGCCCTCGTCGGCCGTGACCAGGGTGCTGACGTCCTCGGCGGTGTGGCCGGGGGTCGTCATGAGCGTGATCGAGGGCGACAGCCGGTATCCGTCGGCATCGCGGTCCTCCCAGATGTCGTTCCGGTAGATCGCCATGTGGTCGTGGAAGCGGGCCTCGGGGAAGAGGGCCGCGTTCAGCGTGTGGTCCGGGTGGTGGTGGCTGAAGACCACGTCGGTGACGTCTTCGGGGTTCAGGCCGTGGTGCGCGAGCGGGTCCAGGATGAGCCGGCGGTCCGCGACCATGCCGGGATCGACCACTGCGACCGTCTCGCCGTCGACGAGCAGGGTGACGGTGCCGGCCACCCGCTCGTCGGCGTAGCCGGTGGTCAGGATATGGAGGGCGGCGGTCATGCGGGGCTCCTCGGGTGATGGGTGTGGGATGGGGGGTGGGGCCGTACGAGGCGGTCAACGGGGAAGGAGCGCCCCGAAGCCGGTGAGCAGGGCTCGCAGACCGATGTCGAACGCGAGCTCGGCCCGGCGGTGGTCGGTGGGGGTGTCGTCGAGTACGGCGCTGAGATGGGGGGCGGCCTCGCGGGTCACCTCGGAGACCATCACCGGCGGCGCGACGAGGTCCAGGGCCGAGCCGAGGACGAAGCTCTCCAGCGCGTTGATCAGGGGCATGACCTGACCGGCGGTGAAGCCTGCGGTCAGCAGGAGTTCGGCGACCTTCTCGTACATCGCGTGCATGAAGGGTTCGGCCAGCGGGGCCGTAGCGAGCAGCGGCACCGCCCCTGGGTGGGTGGCGAAAGCCGCGCGGTAGGAGCGGGCCCAGGCTTCCAGGGCCTGCTCCCAGGGCTGTGACGTGTCCCAGTCGTCAGGTCCGGTCTCCAGGGCCAGCTCTTCCCGCATGAGCGAGATGATCTCCTCGCGGCCGGACACATGGTGGTAGAGCGCGGAGGGAGCGACCCCGAGTTCCCGGGCCAGTGCGGGAATGGTGAGGGCGCCCTGCTCATCGACGATTCTCAGTGCCGCCGCGCCGATGCGCCGGCGGTCCAGCAGAGGGGTGCGTGGCCTTGGCACGTGGGCTCCTCTTCGTATGTCTCCCCCGGCGGGCGGCGGCACGGCTGCCCTCGGCTGTCACCCGAACTTTACCGAATGACTTTCAGTAAAACTCTTCCCGGCCGTTCGGGTCCCGCCTACATTACCGAAACCGAATCAGTTTCAGTTCGGCAGTTCGGTTGTCGTACGACGGGAGGGGTGCCGCCGGCATGCAGGCCGACATCGTGTTCACCGGAGGGACCGTCAGGACCGGGGCCGCCGAAAGCCCGGTGCGCGACGCCCTCGCCGTCACGGGCGGCAGGATCAGCGCGCTCGGGGCTCAGGCGCTCGCCGCCCGCGGCAGGGGCACCGTCGTGGTCGACCTGCAAGGAGGCGCCCTGCTGCCCGCGTTCGGCGACGGGCACGTGCACCCCGTGATGGGTGGCCTGGGCCTGCTCGGAGTCCCCGTGCGCGAGTGCACCTCGGTGGAGGGGATCGTGGACGCCGTAGGGCGCTGGGCCGAGGAGCACCCCGAGGCCGAGTGGATCACGGGCGACGGCTTCGACGCCTGGCTCGCCCCCGGCGGCAGGTTCGACGCCCGCCGGCTGGACGCGGCCGTCCCCGACCGGCCCGTGGTGCTACGCACGATGGACCACCACACCGCGTGGGTGAACAGCGAGGCGCTGCGCCGGGCCGGGTTCACCGCCGCCACCCCCGACCCCGACGGCGGAGAGATCGTGCGCCGGGAGGGCTCCACCGAACCCCTGGGCACCCTGCGCGAGTTCGGTGCCGTACTGCCCGTATTCGACCTCGTCCCCCAGCCGTCACACGAAGTGCAGGTGGACGCGCTGCGCGAGACCGCCGTCCGATTCGCCGCCTCCGGCGTGACCTGGGTGCAGGACGCCTGGGTGGAGCCGCACCACGCCGACGTCTGGATCACCGCGGCGACCAGCGGCCCGGGGCTGCCGGTCCGTGCCGACCTGGGCTTCTTCCTGGGGCCGGAGCACTGGCGCGAGCAGCTTCCCCGGCTCACCGCCGAGCGTGAACGTGTGGAGGGTGCCGCCCCGGGGCTGCTCACCGCGCACACCGTGAAGTTCTTCGCCGACGGGGTCATCGAATCCGGGACGGCCGCCCTCGTGGAGCCGTACACCGACTGCGCGCACTCCCACGGCATCGCCAACTGGGCTCCGGCGGAACTGGCCCAGGCCGTCACCGCGATCGACGCCCTCGGCTTCCAGCCCCACATCCACGCGCTCGGCGACGGCGGCGTCCGGGCCGCTCTCGACGCGATCGAGGCCGCGGCCCGCGCCAACGGCCCCCGCGACCGCCGCCCGGTCATCGCCCACGCACAGCTCATCGACCCCGCCGACCTGCCCCGCTTCGCCGAACTCGGGGTGATCGCCAATCTCCAGCCGCTGTGGGCCCAGCCCGACCGGCTGATGACCGACCTCATCCTGCCGAAGATCGGCCCGGAGCGTGGCGCGCGGCAGTACCAGATCGCCGCCCTGCTCGGCTCCGGCGCTCGCCTCGCGTTCGGCAGCGACTGGCCGGTCACCGACCACGAACCACTGCGGGGCATCGCCACCGCCGTGACCCGCCAGACGCCCGACGGCATCCCCGAGGGCGGCTGGCTTCCCCAGGAGCGGATCGACACCGCGACCGCCCTGGCCGCCTACTCCGCCGGATGCGCCTACCAGGCGTTCGAGGAGGAGAGGTGGGGCGTACTGCGCCCCGGAATGTGGGCCGATCTGGTGCATCTCGCCGCCGACCCGGTCGAGACCGCTCCCCGCGACCTCGCGCACCTGCCCGTCCTGGGCACCTGGCTCGCCGGCCGGCGCACGCACGGCTCCGGCACCCCCGTCACCGTGCCGACCGCGGCCCGATAGCCTCTCGGCGTCGTCACGGCCGGGCCCGCGTGCCAGGGACAGTCACCGTCCCCTCCCCCGCCGACCTCACGCACCACGCGGAGACCTCCATGACCGAACCGCAGACCCCCATCGCTCCCCAACGACCCCCCTCGGCCACCGGGGCGGACCCGGTCGGCCGTCTGCAGCGCGCCACGCTCGGCGTCGGCGACATCGTGTTCTTCGTCGTGGCGGCCGCCGCCCCGCTCACCGTCATGGCGGGCATCGCCCCGCTCGCGATCCTCTTCGGCGGCATCGGCGCCCCGGTCGCCTATCTGACGGTCGGCGTCGTACTGTGCCTGTTCGCCGTCGGTTTCACCGCCATGACGCCGCACATCCGCAACGCGGGCGCCTTCTACTCGTACGTCTCGCGGGGCCTGGGCCGCCCTGCCGGACTGGGGGCCGCGCTGCTGGCGGTGTTCTCCTACAACGCCCTGCAGATCGGCACCTACGGGGCCTTCGGCTTCTTCGCCGCCGGCACCGTGAACGACCTCCTGGGCGTCGACCTGCCCTGGCCGGTCCACGCCTTCGCGGGGATCGCCGTGGTGTGGTTCCTCGGCTTCCGGTCGATCCACGTGGGCGCCAAAGTCCTGGCCGCTTTGCTGATCGCGGAGACCGCCATCCTGGTGCTGCTGGCGGGCGCGATCCTTCTCAAGGGTGGTGCGAACGGGCTGAGCCTGGCCTCCTTCGCCCCCTCCAACGTCTTCACCTCGCAGATGAGCGCGCCGTTGGGCCTCGCCATCGCCGCCTTCATCGGCTTCGAGTCCACCGTCCTGTACCGCGAGGAGGCCCGCGATCCCGACCGCACCGTCCCTCGCGCCACCTACCTGGCCGTCGGCTTCCTCGGCCTCTTCTACACGTTCGTCGTCTGGGTCATCGTCCAGGCCTTCGGCGACGACAAGGCCGTCGGGACCGCGGCACAGAACCCCGCCGAGATGTTCTTCACCGCCATGACCCGCTACGTGGGCGGCTGGGCCACCGACCTGCAGCGCGTGCTGATCGTCAGCAGCCTGCTGGCCTCGCTGCTCGCCTTCCACAACGCCATCACCCGCTACGGCTACGCGCTGTCCGCCGAGGGTGCCGCCCCCGCCAGCCTGGGCCGTATCCATCCCCGGCACGGCTCGCCCTGGGTCTCCGGCATCGCGCAGACCGCGCTGGCGGCCGTCGTCACCGCCGTGTTCGCCGCGATCGGCGTGCACCCGTACAACCAGTTCCTGCTGTGGGTGAACACCCCCGGCGTGGTCGGCATCCTCGCGCTGCAGACGCTCGCGGCCTGCGCCGTGGCCGTCTTCTTCCGCCGCAACCCCGGCGCCCACGGGGCGGGACGCCTGCGCACGCTCGTCGCGCCGGTGGCCGCCGCGCTCCTCCTGGCCGTGATCACGGCACTGGTCTGCACCCGCCTCAATCTCTTCACCGGTGCCACACCGGCCGTCAACTGGACGCTGGTCGCGCTCACTCCGGTCGTCTTCGCGACCGGCACGGCACTCGCCGTGCGGATCCGTCGCAGCCGGCCCGAGGTCTACGCCAGGCTCGCCACCACCGACGTCGACTCCGTGTGAGCGTCCCGGGCAACAGGACCGCTCGGTGAGCCGGCAGTTCGAGAAAGAGGGAGGGGTCGGGAAGCCGAACGTGCTCCGTGGCCGCCCCCTCCCCACCGAACCCACTGAATACGGCCCAGGCTTCCACTGCAGCCGGAGCCGGAGCAGCATCAGTCCGGCGGCTCGGTCGGCGTTTCCACTGTGCCGCCGACCGAGCCGTACGCCGTTACGCCCCGGCCGCCTCGATGAACTCGCGCACGGCCGTGCTCGGGTCCCCCGAGCGGACCAGTGCCTCGCCGACCAGCACCACGTCGGCTCCCCAACCGCGGTACTCCGCCACGTCCTTCGGGCCCGTCACTCCTGATTCCGCGACGCTGACCGTGCCCTCCGGGATGGCCGTCACGAGGTCGGCGAACACCGTGCGATCCACGTCCAGGGTCGTCAGATCCCGCGCGTTGATGCCGAGCAGCTCGGCTCCCGCGGCGGCGGCGCGCCGCACTTCGTCGGCCGTGTGCGCCTCCACCAGCGGCGTGAGGCCCAACTCCTTGCACAGCCCCATCAGGTCGGCGAGCTGACCGTCGTCCAACGAAACGACCATGAGCAGCGCAAGATCGGCGCCGTGCACACGGGCCTCCCAGAGCTGATAAGGGTCGACGATGAAGTCCTTGCGCAGGACGGGCACGCCGACCCGGGCGCGTACGGCGTCCAGATCGGCGAGAGAGCCGCCGAAACGCCTGCTCTCGGTCAGCACACTGATCGCAGCGGCACCACCGGCCGCGTACTGGGCCGCGAGGGACGCGGGGTCGGGGATGTCCGCCAGCGCGCCCTTGCTGGGGCTCCTTCGCTTCACCTCGGCGATGATGGACACCCCCGGCGCCCGGAACGCGGGCAGCGGGTCGAGCGCGGGCGCCACGTCCGCCGCTCGGGAGCGCAGCTCCGCCAACGGCGTCGCGCGCTTACGCTCCTCCAGGTCCTCGCGAACTCCCGCGAGGATCCCGTCAAGAACGCTCATCGTCCTCTCCCTGTCGAATGTCACTCGGATCGGTCATGGGCTCAGGCGGGGCTCAGGCCAGGCCGAACCTCTCGGCGTGCACTTGCCGCTGGGGAACCTTCAGCCCGCGCAGGGCGCTGAGCACGGCCGAGGTCATCGCGGGCGGGCCGCAGACGTACACGTCGCGTTCGGCTATGTCGGGAACCAGGTCACGGAGACTGTCCGGCTCGAACGGCGCGTTCCCCTCCCCCGTACGGCCGGTGAGCAGGTGCAGCCGCCCACCGCGGTCGGCGACCAGGTCTCGTACCTCGTCGACCAGCACGGCGTCGTGCTCGCTGCGCACCCGGTAGAGCACGACCACGTCGCCGCCCGCTTCCTCCTCCAACAGGGCGCGAACCGGCGTGATCCCCACCCCTCCGGCGATCAGCAGTGCGCCGGGCCGCGTTCGATGCAACGAGGTGAACGCCCCGTACGGCCCCTCCACGAAAGCGCGGCTCCCGACCGGGACGTGCCGCAGGCCGCCGCTGGTGCTGCCGACCGCCTTGGCGGTCAGGCGCAACGTGCGGCCGTCAGGAGCCGCCGACAGCGAGAACGGATTGGCCGGCCACCAGTGGTTGTGCCCGGGGAACCGCCAGATGCAGAACTGGCCGGCCCGGGCCGGCAGCCTGTCGAGGTGGCGGCCGGTCACGCGCACCGACACCACGTCGTCCGACTCCACCACCACCTCCGCGACCTGGAACCGATGATAGGCGTTGCGCCACACAGGCATGACGATCCGGCCCGTGACCAGGGCACCGAACGCGAACAGCCACAGGGCCCACCAGTAGATTTTCGCGGGCGCGGAGGAGCTGAAGGTCGTGGTCTCCTGCAACTGATGGACGAACGCCAGCCCCAGCGCCAGGTACAGCAGCAGGTGCACGCCGTGCCACGTCTCGTACCGCAGCCGCTGCCTCACCTGTCGGGCGGAGACCGCGGCGACCACCACGACGATCGCCGCGGCCAGCATCCCGAGCAGGGAAGCCGGCACTCCGGCCAACGCGAAGAAGGTCTTCGTCATCGGCGCGTCATCGAGCCTCGCGTAGCCCAGCACCACCAGCACGGCGTGGGTGAGGAGGGTCCACAGCAGGGTGAAGCCGACCCACCGGTGCCACACCGTGAGCCGGTCCATGCCGATACGGCGGTCGAGCCACGGCAGCCGGGCCACGAGCAGCAGTTGGAACAGCATCAGCACGGCGGTGTGCAGGCCGAAGAACTTGGCGACCGTGAGCACCCCGTTCTTGCCGGTCCCGGCGGTGAGGAACAAGGCCTCGACGATCACCAAGTTGACGGTGACAAAGGTCCACAGCGCCCACCGCGCCGCAACAACCGGAGGTATGGTGCCTTGCCGCACCGGTGAAATGGTCGCCTCCACCGCTTCCCCTTTTGTTCATATGACGCACTTGCGCTCGGGTCCTCATCTGATACGACGCCCGGTCGCGGAAGGAAGTGAGGAACCCGACCCCTCACTCGTCGGCGCGTGCCGACCGCTGTCGACCGGTACGTTGAGCGATTAAGGCCTTGACCGCAAGCGATGCCCGCGGGCACCTTTTCCGGGTGCCCGCCGGCGTCGGCTCGGTTCGTTCATGCGGAAGGTGGCGTCGCCGCGTCCTGTCGTGGTGGTGATCGGGTCGGGGCGGAGCTGGTACGCGTAGTGCCGGATATAGCGGTCCGGGTAGTTGTACGACTGGAACGACGACCAGCTTGAGTCGGCGAGCCCGGCGACCTGCCGGAACGTGGCGTCCGCGGCGAACCGGGGGGTGCCGCCGTTGCGGGCGAGCTGGAAGTCGTAGTTGGAGTGGCGTAGGAAGTAGCCGGGGTAGTTCACCGACTCGAAGGAGACGGTGCCGGAGCCGGCCAGGCCGGGCCGGGCCGCAGCCGGAACTTGGCGCTCCCCTCGGCCGCCGTCAGGGGCAGGATCGAACCGTGGCGCTTCTTGTTGACGCCCATGTTGTAGCTTCCCGATGCCGGGAGCTTGTCACTCGTTGCGGTCGCGGAACTTCATCCACATCGGACCCTCGACCTGGGCACCGGTCAGGTCGATGCCGGAGAGGTTGCCGAGGTTGGTCCATGTCCCGAGGATCGAGTTGCTGCCTTCGAGGGTGATCTGGCCGTCGCCGGAGGCCCGTACGTAGCGGTAGTTGCCGATGCCGGCCGGCATTTCGACGATCAGGGTGTCGATGAGTTCCTGGGTGCCGGGACGCTCGATGTAGATCTGCGGGGTGGAGATGATGCGGAAGTCGCTGGTGCGGGCCTAGTAGATGATGGAGCCCTCCCAGTTCTGCCCGCAGCCGATGCACAGGTCGCTCGCGATGATCCAGTACTTGTCACCGCCCGGGGAGCGGACCAGTGCGGGGTCGCGCACCCCGCGCGTGCCGACCGTGGAGCGCAGGGTCATCCCGCCGCCGTTGAGGTCACTCCAGTTCAGGCCGTCGGTGCTGTGCGAGAAGTAGATCTGCTGACCGGTCGGCCCCTCCCGGTGAAGTGCGTCATCAGATAGCCCGGGTCAGCAGTGACGGCCCGGTCCGGTCCGGTGTGGTCAAGGCCTGGCCTGTGAAGAGCAGGCACGCGGCGACCGCGCACGGTGCCGGTGATGGCACGGTTGTCGATTCGAGCGCGTGGAGTTGTCCGATAAATCGAATGGCGTTCGTAGGGTCGGGCAGACGTTAAGCGTGGGCAGCAGGAGGCGTCAATACCTCCGGCAGCAGAGGTGCACTGGGACCTGAGAAGGCGGGCCGCGGGCCTGCATCGACCATCCGGCTGAGGGAAGTACGCCGAGTGCGCCCGTCACTCCGACCGCAGATGCTCCCTCAGCCACTGCTCAGTGTTGCTCACATGCAGCAGCGCGGCGGCTTGACTGAGTGTGGCGTCACGGGTGGACAGGGCGTTGAAGATCGCCTCGTGCTCGGCGAGGGTGCGGCCCGCGGCCTTGTCGTCGACCAGACCGCGCCAGATGCGGGCGCGCAGGGTGCGGCCGGAGATCCCTTCGAGGAGGGTGAGGAGGGTTTCATTGCCGGTGGCCGAGACGACGGCGCGGTGGAAGGCGGCGTCGTGGGCGTTGAGCTGTTCGACGTCGTCGCGGGCCTCGCGCATGGCGTCCAGGTGCCGCTTCACCTCGGCCAGATGCTCATCAGAAATCCGCGTGGCGGCAAGCGCCGTGGCCATCGGTTCGAGAAGCCGCCGTACCTCCATGAGGTCCTGCAGCGCCACCGAGTCGCCCTGCAGCAGCTCCACCGCACCGCCCAGCCCCTCCAGGAGCAGGCTCGGCTGCAGGCTGGTCACATAGGTGCCGTCGCCTCGCCGGACCTCCAGGACCCGCGCGACGGCCAGAGCCTTGACGGCCTCGCGGGCGAGGTTGCGGGACAGGCCCAGTTGGGCGGCCAGGTCCGGCTCCGGCGGCAGCTTCGAGCCCGGGGGCAGGGCACCGGTCCGGATCAGCTCACGGATCCGCTCGATGGCTTTGTCCGTCAGAGACACCGCGCATCCCTCCCCCCACCGTGCCCCGCCGGCACGTCCGACCTGATGAGTCCCCGGGCGCGAAGATCGCCCCAGAGACCGTCGGGGACGTGCTGATCATGGAGTTCCACGTTCGTACGACCTGTTCCGGGGTCCGCATGCCGAGGGTGATGTTGATGATACTGGGATGCATGTGCGGGAAGGCGATCGCGGCGACGGCCGGCGTAGCCCCGTACACAGCGACGCCGTGAAGATGATCCCCCTGTCCGCGCGCCCGCACCGGCGTCGCCGTGTTCGGCGCTTCCTCGCCGCCACACAGGCGTAATCAGCCATGAGACCCTGACAGACATTCCATGTCTGGCCAGTAAAAAATCGCATCAAACATGATGCAAAGTGAACCAACTACCTGACCGTAAAGCGCCATTCATCCCTGCACCCTGGTTGACATCCCAGGGAGACATGGCCGACCTTCATGCGTAACACGCGGCGCCCCAGACACACGCAACCGCGAAACGGTCTTCGTTCCCCTGCCTTCCCCTTGTCCCCTTTCGTACCAGGGATGTGTCCATGTCGAGCTCGATGCACAGACGCCAGTTCCTGGCCGGCGCCACCTGCGTGGCCGCGGCGGCTGTCGCCGGAGGTGTGTTCGGTGCCGGTGTCGCGCAGGCGGCGCCCAGCACGTACACGCCGGACTGGAACTCGGTCGACCAGCACCCACCGGCCCCGGAGTGGTTCCAGGACGCGAAGTTCGGAATCTACTTCCACTGGGGCGCCTTCAGCGTCCCCGCTTACGACAACGAGTGGTACCCGCGCAATATGTACCAGGCGGGCAGCAACGCCAACCGGCACCACATCGCGACCTACGGCCAGCCAGCAGCATGGCCGTACCACAACTTCATCAACGGCGCTCAGGACCCGGCGGGCAACTTGGTGAAGTTCGCGCCGAAGCTGAAGTCGGCCGGCGGGAAGTTCGACCCCGACGAGTGGGTGCAGCTTTTCGTCGACGCCGGCGCCAGGTTCGCGGGTCCGGTCGCCGAGCACCATGACGGCTTCTCCATGTGGGACAGCCAGGTCAACGAGTGGAACTCGGTGAAGAAGGGACCAGGCCTGGACCTGTTGGGGCTCTTCTCCACGGCCATCCGTGCGAAGGGCCTGAAGCTGTTGGTGGCCATGCACCACGCGTACAACTTCACCGGCTTCTACCAGTACGCCCCCGCCCAGACGGACCCGAGCCTCAAGAAGCTCTACGGGCAGTTGGGGCCGGCCGCGGAGAACCAGCTCTGGTTCGACAAGCTGAAGGAAGTCATCGACCGCGCCCAGCCCGACATCCTGTGGCAGGACTTCAACCTGGACGAGGTCGACGAGCAACAGCGCCTCAACTTCCTGGCGTACTACTACAACCAGGCCAACAACTGGGGCCGTGAGGTCGTCACCACGTACAAGGACGGCATGCACGGCAAGGGCGAGGTCTTCGACTTCGAGCGCGGCGGTCCCGCCGACATCACCACCCCGTACTGGCTGACCGACGACAGCATCTCCAGCAGCAGTTGGTGCTACACGCAAGGCATCGGCTACTACAGCATCCAGCAGATGCTGCACTCGTTCATCGACCGGGTCAGCAAGAACGGCAACATGCTGCTGAACATCGCGCCGATGGCCGACGGCGCCATTCCGCAGGCGCAGAAGGACATCCTGCTGGGCATCGGAGACCATCTGAAGCGCTTCGGCGAGTCGTTGTACGCGACCCGCGCCTGGACGGCGTACGGCGAGGGCCCGACGAAGATGGGCGGCGGCTCGTTCACCACCCCGCACGCCGGCACGCCGCAGGACATCCGCTTCACCCGCAACAAGGCCAACAGCGTCCTGTACGCCACCGTCCTGGGCTGGCCGGGCAGTTCGCTGACGATCAAGACTCTGAGCTCGGACCGGATCAACCTCTCGTCGCTGACCTCGGTGAAGCTCCTCGGCTCCACCGCGGGCACCTACATCGACCTGCCCGCACCGACGCAGAACTCCTCCGGCCTCACGGTCACCCTGCCGTCCTCCGCGCCGTACAGTGCGGGCGCCTACGTCCTGAGGCTCTCGTTCTCCGGCACGATCCCGGGCCTGCGGCCGCTCGCCGGCGCCATCGGCTTCCGGGACGTCGACTACACCGGCGAGTACGCCCTGCTCCCCGTCGGCGACCACACCGCGGCCGACCTGACCGCGGCCGGACTGGGCGCGCGCACCCTCTCCTCCCTCCGCCCGGCCCCCGGCTACCAGGTGATCGGCTACTCCGGAGACAACTTCACCGGCACCTCCTGGACCTTCACCGCCGACAACCCCGACCTCAGAGTCACCGGCAACAACGACCGGATCACCTCACTGAGGGTGCAGTTCAACCCCGCGACGTACTTCCGGATCAGCAACGTCACCAACGGCCTCGCCCTGGACAGCGGCGGCAACGTCGCCTCCGGGTCCAACCTCAAGCAGTGGACCTGGGACGGCAGCACCAACCTCCAGTGGCATGCGGAGGCGCTCGCAGGCGGCTACTACCGGCTGGTGAACCGTACGAACGGCATGGTCGCCGACGGCTGGGGCGCCACCGCCGACGGCTCCGCCGCCCGGCAGGCGCCCTGGAACGGTGGCACCAACCAGCAGTGGACGATCACCCACCGGGGCGGCGACAGCTACTCGATCGCCAACCGCACCACCGGACTGGTCCTCGACGGTGGCGGCGACGTCGACTCGGGCTCCGTCACCAAGCAGTGGACGTACGGCAGCAGCACCAACCTGCTGTGGACCTTCGCAGCGCTGTGACCCTCGCACCGCGATGACAAGCGGCTGCGCCACGAAGAGGCTGAAGGCCGGAGGGGCAGTCCCCGCAGCTTGGCCTGCTGTCGTGGGACTGCCCTCAACCGATCGGGCGTCTTCCTGCGCGGTGGTAGGGGCGGTGGGTTACGGGAGCGTGGTCCACTTCTGGTTGTTCTGGCCGTTGCAGGTCCACAGGATGGCCCGGGTCCCGTTGGCGGTTCCTGCCTGTTCGGCGTCGAGGCACAGCCCGGCGTGGACGTTGCGGATCGAGCCGTCGGCCTGCATGGTCCACTTCTGGTTGTTCTGGCCGTTGCAGGGCCAGATGATGACCGGCGTGCCGTTGGTGGTGCCCTGGCCGGAGGCGTCCAGGCACTTGTCGCCGTAGACACGGATCTCGCCTCCGGCCCACGTGGTCCACAGCTGGTTGGCGGCCGTGTGGCAGTCCCAGATCAGCGTCGCCGTCCCGGCCGCGGTGGAGGCGCCTTCCACGTCCAGACAGCGGCCGGACCCGGTACCGCGCAAGCGTGCGGTGGTGGAGTCCAGCGGGCTGCCACCGGTCATCTTGAACACGGCGACACCGTGCGCGGGAACACTCGCCGAGATCTGACCGGACGTGCTGGACGTACCGCCGGTCCACAGATCCGTCAGGGTGAACGGCCCGCCGGACAGGCCGACCTGCGCGGCCGTGGTGCTGATCGTCGTGGTGCTCCCTCCCCGGTTGAGCAGGCCCACCGCGACCGAGCCGTCCGCGAGAGGCTTGGCGAACACCTCGGTGTTCCCGTCGTCACGCACCCTGCGCCCGCCCGCACCCAGCGAGTCCTGGTTCACCGCCAGCAGACGCGGATTGCGCAGGATCGCGCTCACATCGGCGGACATGGTGCGGATGTCATTGCCGGCCATGAGCGGGGCACCCAGCAGCGACCACAGAGCGAAATGGGAACGGGACTCGGTCAGGGACAGCCCCGGACGGCCGACGACCAGCATGTCCGGGTCGTTCCAGTGGCCCGGTCCCGACTGCGCCGCCAGCGGCGCGGTGACGTCCAGGACGTTGCCGACACCCATCGGATAGCTGTTGGTGTTGTTGTTCTGCCAGATGTCGAGCAGATCCTCGGTCGTCCGCCACAGGTCGGCGACCTCGCCCCAGTTGTACTTGTCGCCGGTGGGGGCGTGGAAGCTGTTGGAGTTGATGCTGTAGACGATCGGCCGCCCCGTGGCACGCAGGGCGTCGCGCATGATGGTGAACCGTGCGACCTGCTCGCTGAGGGTGCCGCTGCCGGAGCACCAGTCGTACTTGAGATAGTCCACACCCCACGAGGCGAACGTGGCGGCGTCCTGGGCCTCATGGTCCTTGCTGCCCGTGCGGCCGGGGTAGGTGCCCACGCCCTGCGCGCACGTGACCTCGTTGGGCGCCTGGTAGATGCCGAACTTCAGGCCCTTGCTGTGGATGTAGTCCCCGAGCGCCTTCATGCCACTGGGGAACTTGGTCGGGTTGGCGCGGAGGTTGCCTGCCGCGTCGCGCTGCGGGTCGAACCAGCAGTCGTCGACGACGACGTACTGGTAGCCCGCGTCCTTCATGCCCGAGGAAACCATCGCGTCGGCGGCCTGGCGCACCTGCGCCTCGGTGATCCCGCACCCGAAGCTGTTCCAGCTGTTCCACCCCAGCGGCGGGGTGAGCGCCGGGCTGCCCGGCGCGGCCTCGGCGGTCGTGCCGGCGGAGGCGGTGACGCAGGCGGTGAGCGTCAGCGCGGTGGCTGTGAGGAGACGCAGCAGTCGTCTGTGTATGGGAACCATGGGGGGCCTTCCTGGGAGACAGGGCGGAAGCCGCTTGTGACCGTGCCCGACAGGCACGGTCACAAGCTTCTGGTCGTGTGCCCGCGGGTCAGCGCTGCAGGGTGAGCAGGGCCGGCCGGTACGGCAGCTTCAGGTAGTCGGGGTTGTTCGCGTTGGGGTCCCTGCCCTGGTAGAGGAACTGCAGGTTGCAGGGGTCGATGGTCATGGTCTGGTCAGGGTTGTTGCGGATCAGGTCACCGTGGCTGATGTCGTTGGTCCAGGTGGCGCCGCTGTTGGCCTTGCCCGCGAAGGGGTTGCTCTCGCTGCCGGCCTGCTCGGTCCACGGACCGTTCAGGCTGGAGGCGGTGAACGAGCGGAAGTAGCGCCCGTTCGCACCCTTTGCCTCGACGATCATGAGGTACTGGTTCTGGCCCTGGACCTTGTAGACCTCTACCGCCTCGAACAGTCTGTCCTCCGTGTCGCTCATGACCGTCGTGTACGACGAGCCGTAGCTGCTCGGGAAGTTCCCGATCGGCATGGTCGACTTGAAGATGCTGCCCTTGTCATTGGCGAAGAACAGGTGCATGTTCTGGCCGTCGCCGATGATGGTCGGGTCGATCGGGCCGCCTACGGGGAGGTCGCCGTTGAACAGCTCCTGCGGCGCGGACCAGCTATTGGCGTTGGTGGGGTCGCTGGAGGTGCGGTAGGTGAATTTCCAGTTGGTACCCCACCCGTTCGAGATCAGCACCCAGATGTCCTTGGGCGCGAAGTAGAACAGTCTGGGCGCCACCGCGAGCTGGCTCATCTGGGTCTGGGTGGCCGAGGCCATGTCGGACCAGTTCGTGAAGGGACTGAACATCATCGAGCGCCATCCCGGTTCCGTGGCGTTCGTCGCGTAGACCAGGTGCTTGCCGTTGTACGTCACGGTGGTGAAGTCCTTCAGCGAGTACCACCCGTTCGACGGCTGCGCCAGCGGGCCGGTCGAGGTCCACCGGTACGTCGACGGAAGAGAGCACGAGTTGGGCGTCCCGGACAGGCCGGTCCACTTCTGGTTGTTGCCGCCGTTGCAGTTCCAGAGCTGCACCGCCGTGCCGTTGGCCGTGGCGCCGCCCGAGACGTCCAGGCACAGCCCGGACTCCACGGCGACGATCGTGCCGTCGGCGTTCACCCGCCACTGCTGGTTGGTACCGCCGTTGCAGGCCCAGATCACCGGCCGGGTACCGGCCGTGGTGGCGTGGCCCGGGACATCCAGGCACTTGTTGCCGTACACGGTCAGCTGGTTGTCGTCCGTCAGCGTCCACTGCTGGTTGGTCCCACCGTGGCAGTCCCAGATGTGCAGTTCGGTGCCGTCGGTCTGGCCGGCGCCCGGCACGTCGAGACACCGGCCGGAACCGTCACCACGCAGGGCGCCGCTGGTGGCTGCCTGAGCCGGGGTGGCGACGAGCATCGTCGCCAACGAGACCAGGGCCGCGCTCGTGGCGGCGAGCACCACAGACAGGTGTCTGCGGCTGAAACTTCGTCTGTGCATGGGGACCTCGTCATCCTTGAGTGAGCGGTTCTGGTTGGCTCGTTGGAGGCTGTGCGGGCTGTCGATGCGCGGCGGCGCGGATGCCTGGCCGAGTGACATGTCCCTGTGCTGGAACGGCTGTACCGACGAAAGCCGCGCCGCCGTGGGTGGGTTCCGCGACGGCGCGGCAGGGGGCGGGTGGGTCAGACCCAGGGGCTGACCACCGTGAAGGAGCTGTCGGCTCGGAAGGTGTCGGTGTTCTGGTAGGGATCCACGCGCAGTGCGTAGTTGTAGTGGCGCAGGTAGCGGCCGGGGTAGTTGTACGACTCCAGGCGGACGGAACCGGATGCGGTGCCGGGGCGGGCGCAGTAGGTGGCGTCCTTGTCGAAGATGTCGCTGCCGTTGCCGCTGTCGAAGCGGATCCGGAAGTCCCAGTGGCGCAGATAGCGGCCGGAGGAGTCGCGGAAGGAGTAGCAGTTGGCGTCGGCGAGGCCGGGCACGACGGTGAAGGTGGCGCTCTGCTTGACGGCGGTGCTGCTGGAGGAGTTCACCGGGTCGATGTAGCCGAGGCTGTCGGAGCGCACCACGGCGTACCGGTCGGGGAAGTTGACGGACCGCAGCGACCTGGTGGTGTCGGTGGGCAGGGTGACACCGCCGGGGACCGTCTCCTTCAGCACGGTGGCGTGGCGTATGAAGCCGGACAGCCCGGGCACCTCGGTGGGCGTGGACCAGGTGGCGAAGTTGTCGTGGCTGTCGCTGTACCAGTACTTCCCGGCGCGGTAGCCGTCGTAGTAGATGCGCCAGCCGCCGTTGTCGAGCTGGACCAGGGCCGGGCCCTCGACCCAGTCGCCGAATCCGGCCCAGTTGCCCGTCTTCCGCATGGTGTAGGGGCCGGTGAGGCTGGAGGCGGTGGCGTACTCGATGTACTTCGTCGTCTCGTTCTTGGTGAACGCGTGGTACGTGGAGCCGACCTTGACGATGAAGGTGTCGATGTAGTTCGGGCCGATACCGGACAGCTGGGTGGGCGCGGACCAGGCGGTCAGCGCGGAGTTGGTCGCCGTGAGCTTGTAGGCGGTGAAGTGGGTGGCGGTGCTCGCCGACGTCAGGGACACGATGACGTTGACGCTGCCGTCGGTGTCGATGAACCACTCGGGCGCCCAGGTGCGGGTCAGCCCGCTGATCGGGATCGTGTGGTTGTACAGGAACGTCCAGTTCACCCGGTCGCTGCTCCGCGCGAAACCGATCGTGTTCCCGGTCCAGTTGGTGGTGTAAGTGAGGTAGTAGAAGCCGTCGGTGTGCTTGAAGATGCTGGGGTCCCGGATCAGACCGGACGGCGGGGTGTAGGCGGGACCCTTCCGCAGCGTGAATCCGGTGGCGTCCGGCGAGTCGTACACGTACATGTTCGACTCACTGCTGTTGGTGAACGCGGTCATCGTGTACCGCGTGGCCTGCCCGGCCGGTGGGGCGGCGGCCGAGGCGGTGCCCTGAAGGGCGGGTACGCCCAGCAGGAGCAGCAGCAGGGGGCCCAGCAGGGCGAGCAGCGTTCTTACGGTTCTGTTCAACTCTTCCTCCGGGCACGGCCCGTCCGCTTGGCCGATCGCCGTGGCGAGAGACGTGATTGTTCGAAATTGCGAACAACGTGCGACACTTCGAGCAGAAGATAGATTTGCGGCGAGGTTCCGTCAATGTTTCCGACGAGTTCCGTCTAGGCGCATTTCGTGCCGCCCGGACAACGAAAAAGCCGTACCGTCGCACACGTTGACTTCTGTACGGGGCGCCCTTTACGTTCGGCGCGACCGTGTCCGGCAATTCGACCGGCGTTCGGAATATCGGTCATTCGCGGTGCGAGAGCGGTCCCGCCTCCGGAAGGAACCCCCCATGCCCCGAACCGCGCGCTTTCCAGGCGCGAAACGCCTGTGCAGAGACCTCCTGGTCCGCCCATCCTCCAGGTCAACGGCCGGCAGGCCACGGTTTCCTTCCCGTCGACCGGCTCCTGGACCACACCGGGCACCGTCTCGGTCGCGATCTCCCTGGCAAGGGGTTCGTCGAACACGCTGACGTTCTCCAACTCCTCGCCTGGACACAGCAGTCGAGCCGCTGCCTCGGCATCAGCGACAACACCATCACCCGAGTCGGGAGCGGGAGCCGTACTCCCGGCTCTCCGGGCCGTCCCGGTATCTGCGCTGGACGGTGTCTCGAGCCGAAACCGCCCATACATGCGATGACTTCCGACGAAAGACAGATCGTGGACATCACCAGACGACAGCTCGGCCGGCTCGCCGCGGTCGGCGCCGGGGCGCTCGTGTCGCCGGGCCTGCTGCCACCGAGCACGGCCGCGGCAGCCACGCCTCCGGCCGGCACCTGGGGTGACCAGGGCGACGGCACCTACGCCAACCCGATCCTCCCGGCCGACCTCAGCGACTGGGACTGCATCCGGGTCGGCTCCGACTACTACGGCATCACCAGCACGTTCGGATACTCACCCGGCATGGCCGTCCTGCACTCGAAGGACCTGGTCAACTGGCGCACGCTCGGCGGCTCGGTCGACGACGTCACCCGCATCGGACCGGAGCTGAACTGGGACCGGATGAACCGCTACGGCCGCGGTGTGTGGGCCGGGGCCCTCCGCCACCAACTGGGGCGGTACTGGCTGTACTTCAACACGCCCGACGAAGGCTCCGGCTGGAGCGACGTGTGCCCGTTCTGGGAGGACGACGGGCAGGGCTACCTGGTCACCACGCACTACTCGGACAACTACAAGATCCACCTGTACAAGCTGTCCGAGGACGGCAAGTCGCTGGTCGGCCCGGCCCCGGTGGGCCAGCAAGCTGTACAAGATCGACGGTGTCTACTACCACCTGTTCAGCGAGGTGAAATCCGAGGGCCGGGTGCTCATGATGAACCGCGGCTCCAGCATCTACGGCCCGTTCGAGACCAGGCAGTTGCTGCACGTCAACACCTCGGTGGACCGCGAGCCCAACCAGGGCGGGCTGGTGCAGGCTCCCAGCGGCGCCTGGTATTGGGTGACGCATCACGGCACCGACGGCTGGGAGGGGCGCGTGCTGTCCCTGCTGCCCGTGACCTGGGCGGACGGCATCGGCACCATGGCGTGGACCGGCCAGGTGCCCGCCGGCGGCACGCCCGGTCTGCCGGTCGACGCCCTGCCCCCGTGGTCACCAGCGACCTGTTCACCGACACCCGCCTGGGGCCGCAGTGGGAGTGGCACTACCAGCCGCGCGCGGACCATTGGTCGCTGACCGAACGCCCCGGCTACCTGCGGCTGAAGGCGTTCGCACCCCTGGCGGCCGACAACCTCACCAAGGCCGGCAACACCCTCACCCAACGAGTGCTGCGCACGGCGGGCGGCGCGACGGTGACCGCACGCCTCGAACTGGCCGGCCTCGCCGACGGCCAGCACGCCGGACTGTGCCACTACGCGGCCACCTACATCGGGCTGGGTGTCCGGCGCCCCGGCACCACCACCACGATCGCGCACAACGCCGGCGGCACCCTGACCAACGGGCCCGAGATCACCCAGAACGCCGTGTGGCTGCGCACCTCATGGGACGTGAACGGGGTCAGCCGGTTCTCCTACAGCCTCAACGGGACCACGTTCACGGCCTACACGTGCGTCAGCGCGCGCAGCGCAAGGTCGCCGACGTCTGCCGTGCGTCGAACGCGGACGGCGCCGCCGTGATCCAGTGGCCCGGCACCGGCAAATCGAACCAGCACTGGGCCTTCCAGTCCACAGCGGACGGCTACCACACCATCACCTGCGTCCGCAGCGGCAAGGTGTAGGACCGTGCAAGGACATCCGATGGCGCCGCATCGGCGGCACACAGGCCCATGACGTGTTGCACCCGACCGCCGGACACATGAGCCGACACACCAACGACCAAGCAATCGCTCTCTCGTCATCGAAAGGTGCAAGATGTCTTCCTCCCTCAGCAGACGGCGCCTCCTGCAAGTAGCCGGGGCCACCGCCGCAGCCTCTGCCACCGGCTCCTTCATCGGCGCATCTCCCGCCCACGCCGCGGCTGTTCCTCCCGCGCGGGCCGATATGGGGGTCTCCGCGCACCCCTTCGAACTCGGCCAGGTCCGGCTCACCGCGAGCCGGTGGCTGGACAACCAGAACCGTACGCAGAACTACCTGCGGTTCGTCGATGTCGACCGGCTGCTGTACAACTTCCGTGCCAACCACCGGCTGTCCACCAACGGCGCGGCTGCCACCGGCGGCTGGGAGGCGCCGACGTTCCCCTTCCGCACCCACTCCCAAGGGCACTTCCTCACGGCATGGGCACAGCTGTACGCCGTGACCGGGGACACCACCTGCCGGGACAAGGCAACCCACATGGTTGCGGAGTTGGCCAAATGCCAGGCCAACAACAGCGCCGCCGGCTTCAACGCCGGATATCTCTCCGGCTACCCCGAGTCCGACTTCACCGCTCTCGAGCAGCGGACCCTGAGCAACGGCAACGTGCCGTACTACACCATCCACAAGACCCTCGCCGGCCTGCTCGACGTATGGCGTCACATCGGCAGCACACAGGCCCGGGACGTGCTGCTCGCCCTGGCGGGATGGGTCGACTGGCGCACCGGCCGGCTGAGCGGCCAGCAGATGCAGGCCATGCTGCAAACCGAGTTCGGCGGCATGAACACCGTGCTGACCGATCTCTACCAGCAGACAGGCGACGCACGGTGGCTCACCGTCGCCCGGCGGTTCGACCACGCCGCGGTGTTCGACCCCCTGGCGTCCGGCCTGGACCAGCTCAACGGACTGCACGCCAACACCCAGGTACCCAAGTGGATCGGGGCCGCCCGGGAGTACAAGGCCACCGGCACGACCCGCTACCGGGACATCGCCACCAACGCCTGGAACATGTGCGTCACCTCGCACACCTATGCCATCGGCGGCAACAGCCAGGCGGAGCACTTCCGCGCCCCGAACGCCATCGCCGGCTACCTGAAACAGGACACGTGCGAAAGCTGCAACACCTTCAACATGCTCACCCTCACCCGGGAGCTGTTCGCGCTGGACCCGAACCGGGTCGCGCTGTTCGACTACTACGAGCGGGCGTGGCTGAACCAGATGATCGGCCAGCAGAACCCGGCCGACAACCACGGCCACGTCACCTACTTCACCCCGCTCAACCCGGGAGGCCGACGCGGTGTGGGCCCCGCCTGGGGCGGCGGCACCTGGAGCACCGACTACGGCACCTTCTGGTGCTGCCAGGGCACGGGCCTGGAGATGCACACCAGACTGATGGACTCCATCTACTTCCGCAGCGACAACACGCTGATCGTGAACCTGTTCGTGCCCTCGGTGCTCAACTGGTCGGAGCGCGGAATCACGGTCACCCAGACCACGACCTACCCCGTCAGCGACACCACGACCTTGCAGGTCACCGGCAATGTCAGTGGGACCTGGGCGATGCGCATCCGCATCCCGAGCTGGACCACCGGGGCCACCGTCAGCGTCAACGGCGTCGCGCAGAACATCAACACCACCCCCGGCAGCTACGCCACCCTGACCCGCTCCTGGACCTCCGGCGACAGAGTCACCGTCCGCCTGCCCATGCGGGTCATCATGCGAGCGGCCAACGACAACCCGAACGTCACCGCGATCACCTACGGCCCCGTGGTCCTGTCCGGCAACTACGGCAACTCCTCGCTCAGTTCCCTGCCTTCGCTGAAGACGTCCTCGATCGCACGGACCAGCAGCAGTTCGCTCGCCTTCACCGCCACCGCCAACGGCTCCACCGTCAACCTGGGCCCGTTCCACGACGCGCACGGCCACAACTACACCGTCTACTGGAACACCAGCGACACCGTCCGTCTCGCCAACGTGGGCAGCGGTCTCGTGCTGGGCATCCAGAACATGTCCACGGCCGACGGTGGCCGCGCTCTGCAGTGGCACGACTCGGGTACCGCCGACCACAACTGGCAAATGATCACCGACGGGAACGCGGTCCGCTTCCGCAACGCCCACAGCGGCAAGGTGCTCGGCGTCTTGAACATGTCCACGGCAGACGACGCGACCGTCCTGCAGTGGTCGGACAACGGCACCGCCGACCACAGATGGACGCTGCTCGACCAGGGAGACGGGACCTACAAGATCCGCAACGAGCACAGCGGCAAGTTGCTCGCCATCGCGAACAACTCCACCGCTGTGGGTGCGTTCGCAGTCCAGGACTCGGACGATGGCACGGCCGACAACCGGTGGCGCATCGTGAGGGACTAGGGTCTGCCGCGGAAGTAGATCTTGGTCGTGCGGGCTCCCGGCCCGGGGTGGATCGCCTACCAGCGGGCCGGGACTCTCGGAGTGCGCTACTGCTGAACGGCTGTCTCGTCCAGCGACGTCAGGAGACGGTGAACATCTGGTGGTCGGTGCCGTCGAACGGGCGTTGCTCCAACTGGTCGCCCTGGGCGCTGCCCGCGGTGAGGTAGAGACCGCTGTGGCGGTTGAGGAGCCGGATACGGCCGTTGCCCGCGTCTTCCGCCAGCCATTCGTCGTTGGTGTTCGCGTTGGCTTCGTACGGGTACTGGATGGCCTTCGCGCCCGCGTCGCGGGAGGCCCACCTGGTGACGACGTCCTTGCCGCTCGCCTGGTTGACGATCCGCGTGTATCCGTCGTCGAGGGGCACGAAAGCGAAGCGCTGGTTGGTGCCGCCGGTGCCGGGCCAGCGGATGATCTCGGCGTCGTTCGCGAGGCTTGCGCCCTTCACGTCGAGTACGTGGCTGCTGCCGGCGATGGTCACCGTGCGGTTCCCGGTCGGGAGGGCCACGGCCTTGGTCAGCCTGACCACATGGCCGCCGCCCGCGACCGCCGGGATGCTGAGCGTGTCACCGGCCTGGATGACCTTGCTGGTGCGGGTCAGACCATTGGAGCCGTCGGTGGTGATCTCCGCGTGCCAGGTACCGGAGCCGAGGAACGCGGTCGGGTAGCTGATGGTGGTGGCGCCGCCGCGCCGTACAGCCCCGACGAACCACCGGTCGCCGTTGCGGCGCGCGATGACCCCTCCGGTGAGCGGGTCGCCCGAGACGTACTTCGTCTCGTCCCACACGGTCGGCAGCATGCGCAGCCAGCGCTGTGCCTCGGGCCGGGCCTGGTAGTCCGAGATGCGGCTGCCGGGCAGCATGATGCCGCTGTCCAGGAGTACGCCGAGGGCGAGTTCGGCGGCGTCGCTGTTCGGGTTGGACTGCTGGAAGCTCATCGGCGAGTAGTCGGCCGGGCCCAGTACGCCGCGAGTGAACGGCAGCGCGGCCACGTGCCCGATGTCCCGGCCGCCGGGGTATTCCTCGCCGCGGACGGCCTCATTGGTCAGCACGTGCGGCCAGGTGCGGTGGACACCGACGGACAGGCGCGAGCCGTGCAGATCGACCATCAGCCTGTAGCGGGCGGTGTCGGCCAGGGCCGCGTCGTACCACTGCTGACGGGCCTGGGTCTCGGAACCCATGAAGTCCATCTTGACGCCGACGACACCCCACCCGGTGATCTTGGTGAACTCGGCTTCCCGCTCGGCGGCGGTGTCCAGGTCCTGCCAGTGATACCAGAGCATGATCCGCACGCCGCGCTCGCGGGCGTAGGTCACGAGCTCGGAAATGATCGCCTCGTTGACCTTCCACCCGTCGTCCACCAGAAGATAGGGCCAGCCCTGCGAGGAGGCGTAGTCGGCCCACTGCTTGAGCTTGGTCAGGTCGCGCTGGGTGTCCCACATGCCGTCCAGCCACGGCCACGCGGCGACACCCGGCTTGATCCACGAGGTGTCGGAGATCTTCGACGCGGGCGCGACGTCGTCGACCAGCGTGGACTCCACGACCGTCGCCGTGCTGCCGATGGCGGCGGTGCGCCACGCCGTGGTGAACGCGCCGGATCGCACGATCTGCGCGTCGGCCAGCGCGACGGTGAACCGGCCGGTGCCCTGGGTGTGGGTGAACCGGCCACCCGAATAGCCGCCGTCCACACCGGACTCGGCGAGCAGCACCCGCGCACCGTTGGCCTGTTGGGCGAACATGCCCATGTCGTAGGAGCCCGTCGGGACGTCGGCGACCGCAGAGGTCACATAGCCCCGCTCGTGATCGGGACTGAACACCTGCCGGGACAGCTGGGCGTCGGCCGGCAGTTGGAACGACGTCGCCTCTCTCAGCACCGTCGCACCCGACGGCAGCTCGTAGCGCAGCGCCATTCCGTCCGCGGACGTGCGGACGTGCACGGTCATCTGCGCGGAGCCCTTCGCGAACACCAGCCTCGTCTCGGTCGCGGACCGCGTCCGGTCGCGGGACTTCCCCGCTTTGACCTCGTAGTTGTACGAGATGGGCGTATCCGTGCGTCTGACGAACTCCAGTCCGGTGGTGAAGTCGGCCTGGCTGGTCACCAGCCCGATCGGAGCGGGTATCAGGGCCTGGCGGCAGTTCCAGGTCGCGCCGAGCGAGAGGGCGCCGTTCGCGTCCAGAGCCACGGTGGCGCGCACGCCGTCACAGCCGGTCTGTGCGACACCGGGCTGGACCGAGGTCCAACTCCCCGGCGTGGCGGCGGACGCGGGCGGCGCAGTGACCGAGCCTGTGCCGACGAGGACGGCGACGGCCGTACCGGCGACTCGAATCCAGCTTCGTTGTTGGAGTTTCATGCGACCTTCCGAGGGGGGTTGCAGGTGGTCCGCCGCGTATCGCTGGCGCCGGGAGCGGGAGGGAGACTGCCTTTACATCCCATCACCGTCAAGAGATAAGCCACAGAATCTAGATGTTTGTCTGCAGTCTTGGCTGATACACCTGTCATTTATGGGATGTCTGCGTTGGCGGCGCGGACCGCGCTGCACAGTGCTCAGTCAGAAATCGACGGCAACCTTTTCGCCTCGCGCGGTCACTCAACAGTGCACCATCGGCACGATCTTCCGAACGGACGGGTGATGACGACAACGAGGCAGGCCGCGAGGCAGCGCAGGCGCAGACGTAGGCTCATGCTGGGCAGCACGGTGGCGGTGACCGCCGCGGGCGTTCTGGCTTACCTGGTCATGGGGTTGCTCCCCGACCGGAAGGAAGAGGCTGGGCCCGCCGCCGCAACACCCGTCGCCACCACCCAGGTGAGGACCACCAACCCGCCCGAGACGAGCACCCCGACCGCGTCGGGGACACCGACCGCGACCCGCAGCTCGAGTCCGACGGCCACCGCGACCACCGCGCCGGCACGACCGTCGGCCACAGGCGCCCCGCGGTCCCCGCGAACGGCGTCCACGACGGCACCGTCGGCAGGGCGGATTCGACCCGGTACCACCTACACCGGGGTCGCCACCGCCTACGAGGCCGAGGACGGCAACGGCGCCTGCCTGTTCGGCCCGAGTCCCGACCTCATGATCGCGGCCATGAACACCACCGACTACGAGACGTCCAGGGCATGCGGCGCGTACGTGCTCGTCCGCGCGGCCAACGGCAAGTCGATCACCGTACGGATCACCAACGAATGCCCCCTGCCCTGCGCACCCGGGCAACTCGACCTCAGCCAAGAAGCCTTCGCCAAGCTCGCCGATCTCAAGGTCGGCCGGATCCCGATCACCTGGCAACTGCTGAGCCCCGACACATCCGAGACCATGTCCATCAGGTACAAGACCGGGTCCAGCCGCTACTGGTGCGGCATCCAGGCGATCGGCCACCGCAATCCTGTCGCGCGTCTGGAGGTCAGGACCGGCGGCGGCTGGCGGCAGTTGCCCCGCACGGAATACAACTACTTCCTCTCCGCCGACGGCAGCGGGTGCGGCAGCTCGATCAGGGTCACGGACATCTACGGAGAACGACTGACGGTCACCGGGATCGCGCTGCGGCCTGACGTCGCGCAACCGACCGGGCTTCAGTTCGCCCGGCACTGACCCCCACGCCGACGCCCATTTGTCGAAGCGCATCGACGCGGTTGTTTCCACTGACATCCTGTCAATGGACCAGTGCAAATAAGCTCTCCTCGCATCAGGGCTCTTGTTTTACACGAAACATGTCCGTTAACTTCCCCTCCAGGTGAAGCGCTTCGACACCCTCCACAGCGGCGGGGAACCCCGAGAAGCACATCGTGCCCCTGCCGGAGCCCGCCCACGATCTGCTCACCGGCACCACCGTCCACGAACTGCCGCCCGGCGGCTGCGCGGTCCCGCGCGGCCACTGACCTGGAAAAGGACACCATGGAAAACGGACAGCGGAGCTTCCGCTGGGGTCACGAGGCGCTGCAACTCGACTTCGTCCTCGACGATGACGGCAGCGCCCGCCTGACGCATCTCGGACTGCCCGGCGAAGCGGGCGGCGACCCCGGTGCGTCCCTGCCTCTGGTGGAGGTGACGGCCGTGGGTCACGGCCGCGGCTGGTCGGGCAGCCGCCTGATCGGGACCGCTCTCGGCGGGCGGCTGCGCCACCGGGCCCACCACGCGGCCCGCGACGGCGACTGGCACACGTTGACCGTGCATCTCCACGACCCGGAGACCGGGCTGGTCGCGGAGGTGACCTACCGGTCGCCGGACGGTATCCCCGTGCTGCGCAGCGAGGTCACCCTGCGCAACGAAGGGGCCTCCACGCTGCACCTGGAGTCGGTCAGCTCGCTCGCGGTGGGCTGCCTCACCCCGCGGGACCCGGTGGCCGTCGACGCCGCCGACCTGCTGTGGGCGGACAACGACTGGCTCGCCGAATGCCGCTGGCGGCGACAGCCCATGCGCCGGACCACACCAGCCCTCAGCGGACGCGTGGAGTACGGGCACGGCAAGGCCGGCTTCGCCCTGAACGGACAGGACACCTGGTCCACTTGCGGACACCTGCCCATGGGCGGCCTGACGGACCGGCGCACCGGCCGCACCTGGCTGTGGCAGATCGAGCACAACGGCGGCGGCTGGCACTGGGAGTGCCAAGAGCACGACCATGCGACCTACGCAGCGCTGTTCGGGCCCACCGACACCCACCACGGCTGGCGGCACCCCCTTCAGCCCGGCGCCGACTTCCGCACCGTACCCGTGGCCCTGTCCTTCAGCGCCGACGGCGGCCCCGACGCCGCGTTCGCCGCGCTGACCCGCTACCGCCGCGCCCACCGCCGCCCGCACCCCGACCACCGCGATCTGCCCGTCATCTTCAACGACTACATGAACTGCCTGATGGGCGACCCCACCACCGACAAGCTGCTGCCGCTGATCGACGCGGCGGCCGAGGCCGGCGCCGAGTACTTCGTCATCGACGCGGGCTGGTACGACGACGATGACGGCGGCTGGTGGACCAGTGTCGGCGCCTGGGAGCCGGCCGCCTCACGCTTCCCCGGCGAGAAGGGGATCCACGAGGTGCTGGACCGTATCCGCGACCGCGGCATGGTGCCCGGCCTGTGGCTGGAGCCGGAAGTCATCGGCGTCCACAGCCCCATGGCCAAATCCCTGCCCGACGAGGCGTTCTTCCGCCGCGACGGCGTCCGCGTCACGGAGACCGGCCGGCACCACCTGGACCTGCGCCACCCCGCGGCCCGCGCCCACCTGGACCAGGTCGTGGACCGCCTGGTCGGCGAATGGGGCGTCGGCTACCTCAAACTCGACCACAACATCGACCCCGGCTCCGGCACCAGCGCCCACCCCGGCGAAACCCCGGGCGCCGGCCTGCTCGGCCACAACCGCGCCCACCTCGACTGGCTCGACGGCATCCTCGACCGCTACCCGCACCTGGTGGTGGAGAACTGCGCCTCCGGCGGGATGCGCTGGGACCACGCCCTGCTGTCCCGGCTGCAGTTGCAGTCCACCAGCGACCAGCAGAACCTGCACCACTACGCGCCCATCGCGGCCTCCGCGCCCACCGCCGCCACCCCCGAACAGGGCGCCGTGTGGGCCTACCCGCAGCCGGAGGACTCCCTCGACGAGGTCGCCTTCACCATGGCGAACGCCCTCCTCGGCCGCATCCACCTCTCTGGCCGCCTCCAGGAGCTGGGGCCCGAGGCCCGCGCCCTGGTCCACGAGGCGGTAGCCGCGTACAAGGCCATCCGCGCCGACCTGCCGCAAGCCGTGCCGTCCTGGCCACTCGGCCTGCCCGCCTGGGACGCCCCTTGGATCGCCCTCGCCCTGCACACCCCCGCCACCACCTATCTCACCGTCTGGCGCCGCCCGGGCGGTGCGGCCACCACCACCCTCCGGCTGCCTGAACGCACGGACGGCGGCGCAGCCCGTGTCGAGGTGCTGTACCCCGCCGGACGTGAGGCTGTTGCCGTCTGGAACCCGGACACCGCCGACCTCACCGTGACCCTGCCCACCGCGCCCTCCGCGACGCTGCTGCGCATCACCCGCACGGAACCGGACGCTCCCTGAACGCCGACCCTGCCGCCCGCCCGACGAAAGGACGACCAAGGGTGCCCGCTCAGAACCGGCCCGCCCGCGCCGCCAACCCCGTGCTGCCCGGGTTCCATCCCGACCCGAGCATCTGCCGGGTCGGCGACGAGTACTACCTCGCCTGCTCCAGCTTCGAGTACTTCCCCGGCGTACCCCTCTTCCACAGCCGTGACCTGGTGCACTGGCGGCAGATCGGCAACGTACTGGACCGGCCGGAGCAGTTGCGTCTGCCGGCCGACATGCCGTCGTCCGGCGGGATCTACGCCCCCACCCTGCGCCATCACGACGGCCGTTTCTGGCTGATCGTCACCAACTGCAGCGAGGGCGGCGGCAACCTGATCGTCACCGCGACCGACCCCGCCGGACCGTGGTCGGATCCCATCCGGGCGCCAGGCGTGCCCGGTATCGACCCCGACCTGGCCTGGGACGAGGACGGCACCTGCTGGTGCACCGTCGCCGGGGTCGCGCAGGTCCGCCTCGACCCGTCCACCGGACAGACGTACGGGACGCCGCACAGGCTCTGGTCCGGCGGTCCCGGCGCCAAGGCTCCGGAGGCGCCGCACCTGTACCGGATCGGCGACTACTGGTACCTGCTCATCGCCGAGGGCGGCACCGAGCGCGGCCACGGCGTGTCGATCGCCCGCGGCCGTACGCCGACCGGCCCGTTCGAGCCGTGCCCGGCCAACCCGATCCTCACCCACCGCGGCACCGACCACCCCGTGCAGAACACCGGCCACGCCGACCTGGTCCAGGGCCCCGACGGCTCGTGGTGGATGGCCTTCCTCGGGGTACGGCCGCGCGGCGGCACGCCCGGCTGGCACGTGCTCGGCCGCGAAACCTTCCTCGCTCCCGTGACCTGGGAGGACGGCTGGCCGGTCGTCGGCGAGGTCACCTTGGACCTGTCCGCGCTCCCCTGGCCGCTCTCCCCCGCCCCCGCCGAGGAACGGCGCGACGACTTCGAGCTCAGCGAACTCGGGCCCGCCTGGATCTCCGTGCGGGACCGCCCCGCCGAGCTCTGCACCACCAAGGAGCGGCCCGGATGGCTGACGCTCCGCGCGCGGGGCGGCTCCCTTGATCAGTCTGACGTCGTGTTCACCGGCCGCCGCCAGCAGCACCTCACCTGCCGGGCACGCACCCTGGTCGACCCGGAGCAGGGGCGCGGCGGCCTCGCCGTCCGGCTGGACGAACGGCACCACTACGCGATCGAGGCGTCCGGGACGGACGTACGGGTGATCGCGCGCGTCGGCACCCTGCGCACGGTCGTGGCCGAACGCTCCGTGCCCGCCGGGCCACTGATCCTCGCCGTCACCATCACGGACCCACCGCCTCCGCACGGACCGTGCACCGGACCCGACACCGTCTGCTTCGGCATCGAACAACCCAACGGCACGCTCACCGATCTCGCGACCCTCGACGGCCGCTACCTGTCGACCGAGGTCGCCGGCGGCTTCACCGGCCGGGTCATCGGCATGTACGCCGCCGAAGGCACCGTCCACTTCGACTGGTTCGACTACGCGCCCCTGAACCGCTGAACAGGCCACTCCTCGACCCACTCAAAGACACGCCCGACCGAAAGGGACGACACATGAAGGTCATACGGCAACCCGCGCACCACCGCAGCCGTGGCCGCAGCCCCAGCCGTATGGCCTCCCTCTTCCTGGTGCTCGCCGTCATGCTGGGACTGTCCGGAGGCACCTCGACCGCAGCGACCGACGACACGGCGGAGCAGACACGGTCGGCGATCAGAGTTCCGGCCCGCGCCATGGACGCCGTCGCCGCGATGCAGCCGAGCTGGAACCTGGGCAACACCCTGGACGCCATTCCCCATGAGGAGAATTGGGGCAACCCGAAGGCCACCAGGGAACTGTTCACGACCATCCGCGGGGAGGGTTTCCGCAGCGTCCGGATTCCGGTGACCTGGTCCGACCACCAGTCCGCCACCGCTCCCTACACCGTCGACGCCGCGTACATGAGCCGCGTCAAGGAGGTCGTCGACTGGGCGCTCGACGAGGGCCTGTACGTCGTGCTCAACGTCCACCACGACTCGTGGCAGTGGATCAAGAAGATGCCCGCCGACCGCGACGGAGTGCTGGCCCGCTTCAACTCCACCTGGACCCAGATCTCCCGGACGTTCCGCGACGAGCCGCGCACCCTGCTCTTCGAGAGCGTCAACGAGCCGCAGTTCGAGAACGCCACGGCCGAGCGGAAGGCCGAGCTCCTGAACGAGCTGAACACCTCCTTCCACAAGATCGTCCGCTCCTCGGGCGACGGAAACACCGACCGCCTCCTCGTGCTGCCGACGGACGGGTGCACGCCCGCCCAGGACTTCATGGACGACCTGTACACCACGATCCGGTCGCTGAACGACCGCAATCTGGTCGCCACCGTGCACTACTACAGCTGGTACCCGTTCAGCATCAACATCGCGGGCGGCACCCACTACGACGAGGTCGCCCAGAACGACCTCAACGACGCCTTCGCCCGGATGCGCGACACGTTCGTCGCCAGGAACATCCCCGTCTACCTCGGTGAGTACGGTCTGCTCGGCTGGCCCGACCACAACCATCCCTCCCGCGTCGAGCGGGGCGAGGCGCTGAAGTACTACGAGCATTTCGGATACGCGGCACGCCTCGCCGGAGTCACCACCGCGCTGTGGGACCCGGGCACCTGGGCCTACCTGAACCGGGAGACCCTGAAGTGGACGGACCCCGCCCTGATCGCCTGGATCAAGTCCAGCTGGACCACCCGTTCGGGAACGGCCTCCTTCGACAAGGTCTTCGTGGAGAAGTCGGAACCGATCACGGCCAAGGGCCTCACGCTGAATCTGAACGGGACCCGGTTCCGGGGCCTGTGGCACGGCAAGACCAAGCTCGTCGAGGGGCGCGACTACACCCTCTGGGACAAGACACGGCTCGTCCTCACGGCCGGCGCGCTGACCCGGCTGATGGGCGACCGCGAGTACGGGGTGAACGCCACGCTCCAGGCCCGGTTCTCCCGCGGACTGCCCTGGCAGATCGAGGTGGTCACCTACGACGAACCGGTGCTGTCCGACGCCACGGGCAAGACCGACGCGTTCACCATCCCCACGCAGTACCGGGGTGACGCGCTGGCGGCCATGGAGGCCAGATACGGAGACGGCAGCAACGCCGGCCAGACGGACTGGACTCCGTACCAGGAGTTCAACGTGTCCTTCAGGCCGGATTACCCGAACGACACGATCATCCTGACCCCCGAGTTCCTGGACGCGCTGCGCGACGGCGAACTGGTGACACTGACCTTCCACTTCTACAGCGGCGAAAAGCTCCGGTATCACGTCAAGAAGTCCGGAGACTCGGTCACCGGCACTCGCGTCAACTCGTCGGCGGCTGCCGCCATCTCGGCCGGCGGCTGACGGGCCGTCGACACGGGTGGTGACCCGAGCGGCCCGGGCGGCGCCACGACCTCATGGCGCCGCCGTAGCTGGATCCCAAGGCGAAGCGCTGTGCCATGTCGGTGCACAGGCCCGCCTCGATCCGCCTGATCCGCCCAGCCAGTGGAACCCGAAGACCAGCCGGTGGGCACGGTTGCGGTCGTAGCCGTCCGAGCGCCTGGACGTGCGGGTCGAAATTTCGTCACCAATTCGGAAACGCAAGGCCTCATGGATATTAGAGAGGCCATCGAGCATGTCAATAGCTAGTACCGAACCGCCTTCACGACGCACCTACGTGGGCAACAAAGTGCGACATATCTCTGCCAACCACACAACCCAAAGCTTCGAACGTTTCGAATCATCCAACGACTCATGCGAGAGGTATTGACGAGATTCACCAGCCTTCTATCATCCAGGATGCTCGACAAGTCGATCGATGTTCGACATCGCGAATACGGAGCAGCCGCTCCGCACCACCCGAGCAGGGCACCTCCGGGCAGCTCCAACCCAACCAACATGGCTGGACCGCGGAAGGAGATCGCCACGTGTACATGTCATGGCCTCATCAATCGCTCACCCGCCGCCGCGCACTGGCAGCCGCAGCAGGTCTGGCCGCCGGTGCCCTGCTTCCTCCGGCCGTCGAGGAGTACACGAACGGGTACACGAACCCGGTGATCTGGCAGGACTTCGCGGACATCGACATCATCCGCGTCGGTGACGCCTTCTACGCCTCGGCCTCGACGATGCACTACTCGCCGGGCGCGCCCGTCCTGCGGTCGTACGACCTGGTGAACTGGGAGATCGCCGGTCACTCGGTGCCCGTGCTCGACTTCGGCGCCAAGTACGACCTGAACGGTGCCCGCGGCTATGTCAGAGGGATCTGGGCGTCATCGCTGGCCTACCGGCCGAGCAACAGGACCTTCTACTGGCTCGGCCAGATCGACTTCGCCCGGACGTACGTGTACACCGCCACCGACGTCGAGGGACCATGGAACAGGCTGGCGACGATCAGCACCCCCTATTACGACGCAGGGCTGCTCGTCGACAGCGAACACCCTCTACGTGGCGTACGGCAACACCACCATCAGCGTGGCCCAGCTCTCGTCCGACGGCCGCAACCAGGTGCGCACGCAGCAGGTGTTCACCACACCGTCGAGTGTCGGCACCCTTGAAGGCGCCCGCTTCTACAAGATCAACGGGCAGTACTACATCTTCCTCACCCGCCCCGCCAACGGCCAGTACATCCTCAAGTCGTCGAGCGGCCCCTTCGGTCCGTACACGATGCGGCAGGTCCTCCTCGATCTGCGCGGGCCGATCCCCGGCGGCGGTGTTCCGCACCAGGGCGGGCTGGTGCAGACGCAGAGCGGTGCCTGGTACTACATGGCCTTTGTCGACGCGTACCCCGGCGGCCGGATGCCCGCCCTGGCACCCGTCACCTGGACCTCGGACGGCTGGCCCGTCGTGCAACTCGTCGACGGCGCATGGGGCACCTCGTATCCCGGCCCGGCCGTGCCCCCTCCGCCCCGCCAGGTCACTCCCCTGATCGGCGTCGACACCTTCGACGGCACGACACTGAAACCGAGATGGGAGTGGAACCACAACCCGGACAACACCAAGTGGTCGGTCGGCAACGGGCTGACCCTGCGGACCGCGACCGTCACCAACGACCTCTACTGGGCCCGCAACACCCTCACGCACCGCATCCAGGGCCCCACCTCCACCGCCACGGTCCAGCTCGACCACTCCGCGATGCGGGACGGCGACCGGGCCGGACTCGCGCTGCTGCGTGATTCCTCCGCCTGGATCGGCGTCAAACGCGACGGCGGCAGGGCGCGGGTGGTGATGGTCAACGGGCTGACCATGGACGGCAACTGGAACACCACCGGCACGGGCACCGAGGTCGCGAGCGCGACCGTCTCCGGCGGTCGGATCTGGCTGCGCGCCGGCGCCGACATCCGCCCCGGCACGGCACGCCCCGGCACCTTCTCCTACAGCACCGACGGCACCCACTTCACCCGCCTCGGACCCGCCTTCTCCATGGGAAACGACTGGCGGTTCTTCATGGGCTACCGGTTCGCCCTCTTCAACCATGCCACGCAGGCACTCGGCGGCGCGGTCCGCGTCACGCGGTTCGAGCTGTCCACGCCCTGACCGATGGCATGGATCGCACCGTGCAGGGCAGTAGCCAGTATCTGCTGCTCGTCGAGGCCATCGGATCGGACGGCCGACGCTACTTCCGCTCCTGGACCTCGGGCAGCCTCGCCGGTTCCTGGACGCCCCTGGCCGCGTCCGAGAGCAACCCGTTCGCACGGGCCGGCAACGTCTCCTTCCCCTCGGGCGCCTGGACCCGGGACATCAGTCACGGCGAGATGATCCGTGCCGGCCACGACCAGACACTGACCATTCCCGGCTGCCGGCTTCAGTACCTCTGCCAGGGCATGAACCCCGACGCGGGCGGCGACTACAACCTCCTCCCGTGGCGGCTCGGGCTCCTGACCCAGACGAACTCGACCTGCTGACCGACCGTGCCGCGGGGAGCGCTTCTGATGGGAGCGCTCCCCATATTCACCGCCGATCTCCGTACGCACCCTTGTCCGAAAGCCGAGGTATCCCTCATGCGCCGCAGACTCCTCGCCCTGGCGGCAGCGCTCTCCTCGCTGCCGCTGGCGCTCGCCGCCGCCCCGTCCGCCCACGCGGCCGACCCGACGACCATGACCAACGGGTTCTACGTGGACCCCGACTCCAGCGCGAAGCGGTGGGTCGCCGCCAACCCCGGTGACGGCCGGGCGCCCGCGATCAACGCCTCCATCGCCAACACACCGACGGCCCGCTGGTTCGGCTCCTGGAGCGGCACCATCGGCACCGCCACCGGCGCGTACGCAGGCGCCGCGGAGGACGCCCAGGACAAACTGCCCATCCTCGTCGCCTACAACATCTACAACCGCGACTACTGCGGTGGGCACTCCGCGGGCGGAGCCTCTTCGCCGGCCGCCTACGCGAACTGGATCGCCCAGTTCGCGGGCGGGATCTCCGGCCGCCCGGCCGTCGTCGTCCTCGAGCCGGACTCCCTCGGGGACTACGGCTGCATGACCCAGGCCCAGATCGACGAACGCGAGAGCATGCTGACCGGCGCGCTCACCGAGTTCAACCGTCAGGCCCCCAACACCTGGGTCTACCTCGACGCTGGCAACCCGGCCTGGGCGAGCGCGGCGACCATGGCCCAGCGCCTGCACGAAGCGGGCCTGCGGCAGGCCCACGGCTTCTCGCTCAACGTCTCCAACTACCTGACCACGGCCGAGAACACCGCGTACGGCAACGCCGTCAACCGGGAACTCGGCGCCCGGTACGGCTACACCAAGCCGTTCGTCGTGGACACCAGCCGCAACGGCAACGGCTCCAACGGCCAGTGGTGCAACCCTTCCGGCCGCCGTATCGGCACCCCCACCCAGTTGGGCGGAGGCGCCGAGATGCTCTTGTGGATCAAGGTCCCGGGCGAGTCCGACGGCAACTGCGGCGTGGGAACCGGCTCCTCGGCCGGACAGTTCCTCCCGGAGGTCGCCTACAAGATGATCTACGGCTATTGATCCGGGGCCGCTCGGGCGCGGTTCCCACGAAGTTCCCGGCTCGCGGCAACCCTGTGGGGAGTCGACGTCGCGGCAGCCGGACCTGGAAGGTGGGGTGGGATCGCGGTCATGGCCGGAGCACCGCCGCGTCGTAGCGGCCGAGGGTCAGCCGGTCCGTGACGGCCTGCCCGGTCAGCAGGTCGTGGTGGGTGCCGGGCACCTCGACGGTCACCGGCTCGCGTCCGTGGTTCAGCACGAACAGCAACTGGCCCCGGCGTACCGCCTCGACCTGCTCGGGGAGGCCGTCGAGCACCGGGCGAACGCCCGCGCCGGCCGCGATGCGGGCCAGCAGGTCGCGCAGCGCGTCCGGTTCCGGGAGCGTGGAGACGTACCAGGCCCGGTCCTTGCGCAGGACCGCCGGCAGTCCATCGAGCTCGCCGCCCTTGTACGGCACCGTCTCCTCGGCGGTGCCGTCGGCCTCCAGTTCTTCGGACCACAGGGACCCCTGGAAGCCCTCGCAGGTGATGGTCTCCCCCGCGTCCAGCGGCCACCACTCGTGCAGCACCCGGATGCCGAACAGCTCGCGCAGCCTGGCGTCCATGCCGCCGGGCCGCACCCGGTCGTCCTCGTCGGCGACGCCGGTCTGGAAGCCGCAGACGAGGGTGCCGCCTTGCCGGACGTAGGTGAGGAGGTTGTCGATCGCCGCGTCGGTGAGCGCGTACAGCTGAGGCACGACGACCACCCGGTACGGCGTCAGGTCGTGTTCGGGGTGGGCGAAGTCGGTGGTGAGGTGCGCCTGCCACAGGGCCCGGTGCCAGGCGCGCAGGACGTCCGGGTAGTCGGCCTGGGTGGACAGGCGGCCGTCCTGTGCGCCGGCCCACCAGGCGTGCCAGTCGTGCAGGACCGCGATGTCCGCGGTGCTGTGCCGGCCGGTCACCTCGGCTGCGATCCGTTCCAGGTCCGCGCCGAGCCGTTTGACCTCCTGGTACGTACGGCCCTCCTCCCCCGCGTGGCTGACCATCCCGGAGTGGAACTTCTCCGCGCCCTGCCGGGACTGCCGCCACTGGAAGTAGCAGACGGCGTCGGCGCCGCGGGCCACGGCCTGCAGGGACCACAGGCGGTTCAGGCCGGCGGGCTTGGGATGGTTCACGCCCCGCCGGTTGACCGGCCCGGCCGCCTGCTCCATCAGCATCCACGGCCCGCGTGCCTGGGAGCGGGTCATGTCCTGCACGAGAGCGCCGCTCTGGCCGCCCAGCGGGTCGCGCGGGTCGGGGTAGATGTCGACGGAGACGACGTCCTCCTCCTGTGCCCAGCGCCAGGCGTCCTGGCCGAACCACAGCGGCATGAAGTTGCTGGTGACGGGGATGTGCGGGGTGTGGCGCCGGACGATGTCCCGTTCGGCGACGTAGCACTCCAGGAGCATGTCGGAGGTGAAGCGGCGGAAGTCCAGGACCTGGGTGGGGTTGCGCATGTAGTGCGGCAGGCGGGGCGGCAGGATGCCGTCCCAGGTGTCGTAGCCCTGGCTCCAGAAGGCGGTGCCCCAGGCGGTGTTGAGGGCGTCGAGGGTGCCGTATTTCTCGCGCAGCCAGCGGCGGAAGGCGGCCGCGGCCTGGTCGCCGTAGTCGTAGGTGCAGTACTCGTTGTTGATGTGCCACATCCGCAGGGCGGGGTGGCCGCCGTAGCGGGCGGCCAGGTCCTCGGTGATGGCGGCGGCGTAGCGCCGGTAGGTGGCGCTGGAGTGCGAGAAGTGCTGCCGGCCGCCCCACCATTCGGTGCGGCCGTCCTCGGTGACGGGCAGGGTGTCGGGGTGCAGGCGGCCCATCCAGGGCGGGGGTGAGGAGGTGGGGGTGGCGAGGACGACGCCGATGCCGTTCGCGTGCATCAGGTCCATCAGCGTGTCCAGCCAGCCGAACTCCCGTGCGCCCGGCTCCGGTTCCAGCTTGGACCAGGCGAAGACGCCGAGGGTGACCGAGTTGACGCCGGCCGCCTTCATCAGCCGGACGTCCTCGTGCCAGGTCTCCTCGGGCCACTGCTCGGGGTTGTAGTCGCCGCCGAAGAGGAGGCGGCCGCGGGTGGTGTCGCTGAGGTCGGGCATCAGACGGGCTCCCCGTACTGCACGCCGCGTCCGTTGGTGCCGAGGTAGACCCGGCCGTACACGCGCGGGTCGCCGGTGACGGCCCTGCCGGTCCAGCCCCACTGGTGCTGGTCGTCGTTGATCCGCACCCAGCTCTTCGCCTCGTCGTCGGAGCGGTGGACGGCGTTGAAGCCCTCGGTCGCGCCGACCATGTAGATCGCCGGGTAGGAGGCGCCCGGGGCGGCCTTGCCGAAGCCCAGGGTGTGCGAGGACTGGCAGCTGTCGACCTTGGCGAAGGTGGCGCCGCCGTCGGTGGAGCGGTACAGCCCGCTTTCCTTTGCGCTGAGCCACAGGTCGCCGGAGCGTCCCGGTGCCGCGACCAGTTGGAACTGCGCGTCGCCCGAGGGCAGGTCGGTGGCTCTGGCAGTGAAGGTCAGGCCGCTGTCGGTGCTGGCGTGAAGCGTGCCGGCGGTCGTGTCGTAGGCGTAGAAGTGCGTGGGGTCCACGGGGTCGGCGACCAGGACGGCGCCCTTCGGGAGGGAGGTGACCTCGGACCAGGTGGCGCCGTTGTCCGTCGAGCGGTACGCCGGGTTGGCGGTGCCGTCCGAGGACCCGAGGGACCACAGCAGCACGCTGCCGTCGGCGTTGGTGGCGATCGGGCCGGGCGCGTCCTTGGCGGCGGCCGGCTGCGACGCGAAGGGGGCCCAGGTCTTTCCGCCGTCGTTCGAGTAGGCGCCGTTGCCGTCGTTGCTCCAGCCGGTGCGCACGACGTACGAGGGTCTCGCCGCGGCCTGGGCGAGTCCCGTCGTCGAACCGAACACGGGGTTCGAGGCCATACCGCGCGAGGGAGATGCCGTGAGCGACTCGTGGTACATCACGCCGATGTCCCCGTTGCCGCTGATCAGATGCGCCTCTCCGACCGGCGGCGAGATCAGATAGAGGATGGCGGTCTCCTCCAGGCCGCGGATCTGCGGGGCCCAGCGCTTCAGGTCGCGGGTGCCGTAGATGGTCGCGCCGGTGCCGTAGACGACGTGCCGGGAGTCGAACGGGTCGAGACCG
>NZ_JBNGGG010000037.1:0-130639 GCF_049974585.1 Streptomyces sp. UG1
TCCGCTACGAAGCGACCGTGCTGGTCGCAGCCATCAACGAGTGGCTGTGACCAGCACTTTCACAACAGGCCCTAGTCGACGTCGCCGCCGACTACCTCACGCGGCTTCAGCGGGCCCTGAACGACTGCACGTACGGCGACCGCGTCGAGCGTGCCCTGACCCGCGCCGTGGCCGACGTCGCCGCGTGCGCGGGCCGGTCCGCGCACGACTGCGGCGACTACGCCCGCGCGGATCAGTTCCGCAACCAAGCCTTGCAGGCCGCCCTGCTGGCACGTGAGCCCCTCGCCGTGACCCGGGCATGGTCCGACCTCGCCGCCCAGGCCGAGCACGCCGGGCGCCCCGCGGAGGCCGCGCGCATCAACCGGGCCGCACTGACGGAACGGCACCTGCGTGCACAGCCGCTCATCACGGCGTTGCTGCACGCGCGGCTCGCCGACTGCCTCGCACAGACCCGGGACGCCACCGGGATGGGCCGCCAGCTCGCCGCTGCGGAACGCGCCTACGATCGCGCCGACACTGTGGGCGCCCCGAGCTGGCTGAGCTTCCTCACCCCGGCGGAGCTGACCGGGCTCGGCGCCATCGCCCACCAGAGCGCCGGCCAGTACGCACGCGCCGAGCAGCAGACCGCGCAGGCCCTCGACCTCCTCGACACGCGGTTCTCCCGTAACCGGGCCTACTACACGGTGCTGCTCGCCGAGCTCCAGCTCGCCCAGGGGCACAGGGGGCAGGCCGCAGAGACCGCCTCCACCGTGCCCGTCTCCGGAGTCGCGAGCAGCCGTATCACCGCCCGCCTCCACCGAGTGGCCAAAGCCGCCCAGCAGCAGGAAGGACGCCCCTCGTGAGCACGCCCACCCGACTCGACCTGAAGCACTACGGCCACGCCGACGCTGCCGAGATCCGTGGACTCCTCCTCGACATGCACGACGAGGTGTACCAAGGCAGTGACGACCCGCTCGCCGGGCGGGAGGAGTTCGCGAAGTTCGTCGATCACTGGTCGGCCCGCGAGGGCTTCTCGTGCGTCGTGGGCTACGACCAGGGCGAGCCGGTCGGCTACGCGTACGGCGCCCCGCTGAGCGCGGTCACCACGTGGTGGGCGAAGGTGACGCCGGCCTTGTCGGGGGAGTTCACGGCGGAGACCGGCGGGCGGACATTCGCCCTGTCCGAGCTGATGGTTCGCCGCCCATGGCGCGGCACCGGGGCGTCGAGGGCGATCCATGACGAGCTGCTGCACGGCCGGGGTGAGGAGCGGGTGACGCTCCTGGTGCACAAGGAGCACGGCAAGGTGCGGGCCATGTACGAGGGATGGGGTTACCGCACGGTCGGGGAGACGGTGCCGTTCGAGGGTGCGCCGGAGCTGTGCGCGATGGTGCTCGTCCTGCGCTGAGGCACTGTTCCCCTCACCCCGGCCGTACCAGCACGGTGCCAACGGCCAGGAAAACCGCACGTCACAGGCTCCGAAGCGGAGCCTTTATGCGATTGGACAAGGGCAAGCCGCCTTCCCGGCCTCCCAGGGCATTGCCCCCTGGAGCTGACCCAGCTACGGGAGCACCACCGTCGGCATGACACGACCGTAGAGTTCGTCGAGGCTGATCAGCAAGACACCACCTCGTTCTGCTTCGGCCCGCAAGGCATCGCTGAAGCCTGCCCCGCTGAAGCACGCCAGCCCGCATACCGTCGTGTCCATGCCCCTCTGGGTAAGGACGTCCCGGGCCCGGGCGAGCCGTTCCAGGTGGTTCATCCCCATGACGGTCCCCCACTTCGCCTCCCCGAGCAGAGCGACAGACGGCTTGGCCCCCCCGGATCCCGGTTCGACCACGGCCACGTCGACCTGGATCTGCCTCCGCGCCTTGGGGTCGGTCACCACCCCGCTTCCGACCTGCCCCAGTGACGTGCCGAGCAGAGACCGGCCCGGCCCAAGCACGTACTCGCGGCACACGGCCTCGAAATGCGGCCCCGCCACCTGAGCCGCGAACCGCTCGGCCGACTGGGCCCACACCTCCACGGCCTGGCCACTCTCCAACCGCGTCCAGGCGGGACGCATGACGGCCTCGTAGAAGTTGATCAGTGGTTCGGTGATGCGGTACTGCGACTTCCCCGCCCGGAACACATCCGCCTCGCGCGCGAGGAGGTGGCTGTCCTCAAGGACGTTGAGCGGGTGGGAGATGTCAACGGACTTACGGCCGATGTAGCCGGCGATGCCCCCGCGCGTCGTATTGCCCTGCGCCACCGCCGCGAGAACGGAGTGATAGAGCGCGGTGTCACGGATGTCTGTCTCCTCGGCAAGGAGATAGCGCGCCTCCCGGAAGAGCGGGCTGAGCGGCGAGAGGACCGTTCGGCAGATCCAGTCGTCGAAGTCGCCGGGATCCACCGGAATGTCGTCCGCCAGGAACTGACGGCGGTACGCGGGCGTGCCTCCGACCACGGCATGCAGTCGGGCCGCGAGCGCCGGTTCACCGGCGACTCCCCAGAAGTCCGCGGCTGCCCGGTATCCAAAGGGCCGGACGACGAGTTCAAGCTGAGCCCGTCCACGCAAAGGCGCGGTACTGGCCAGCAGGCCGCCCATGACCGACATCGCCGAGCCGCACAGGAGCATCCGCATGCGGCTCTCCTCCACCTGGCAGCGGTCGATCTCGCGCTGGATGAGCGACGGAAGCTCCGGGGAGACCTTCACCAGGTACGGAAACTCGTCGATGACCGCGAGGAACGGCCCGTTCCCCCGGCCGGGGGCAGCGAGGCCGAAGAGATAGGAGATCGCGTCGTCCCAGGAGGAGAAGGTGAAAGGCGCGGGAGAGCCCACGTGTTCGGCCAGAGCCGTGCTGAACTGCCGGAGGGACTCCGTCTCCGTCCCGGCCGTGGCCCCGAAGTAGAAGCCGCCGCACTGCTCGACGAGTGCTCGAAGGAGGTACGTCTTGCCCATGCGCCGCCTGCCGCTGACGATCCCGAGCATGGCATGCGGCAGGGGCCGGTTCAGGAAGGCGGTCAGCCCGTCCCACTCGGTGCCCCGGTCAAAAACGCGTGAGGGCTTGCCCAGCCCCGTCTGACG
This sequence comes from Streptomyces sp. UG1, assembly GCF_049974585.1. Classification (NCBI taxonomy): domain Bacteria; kingdom Bacillati; phylum Actinomycetota; class Actinomycetes; order Kitasatosporales; family Streptomycetaceae; genus Streptomyces; species Streptomyces sp. UG1. The sequence continues at coordinate 3,044 of NZ_JBNGGG010000037.1, forward strand.
TCGCACAGCATCCTCCTTCGCTAGGGGCACACTTCTAAGGACTATACTCCTCACTCTCCTTGCGATCAGCCACTCAAGAAAATCCCCACGGTGACCCCGAGGGACGCCACACCCAGGAACGTCATTCCTCCCGCCGCAAGCGCGCCCTTGACGCGAGCCTCGACCGGACTGCCGCGCCCTGCAGCCCAGAAGACAACGGCGGCAGCACCCCCGAGAAACAGGGCGACGAGCAAGATGATCGCCACCCACACCTCCTTCAGGCCCCCGCCGCCACCCATGGGCCATCCCTTCACCTAGGACGCGGTCTGTCCGCCGTCGAGGACAGGAGCGTAGCGAGAGAGTCCAACACTCTCAAGTATTTACGACACTCTCACAGTGATAACCTCGCCGCAGAATCACAATTAGTGAGTCGAGGCGCAGTAATACCGACCAGGAAGGGCCATATGTCCGCCCACAATGTCCTGACTGAGGAACTGCGGCGACTCACGGCCGGCATCGAACGGGACCTGCACGGGCGCGCCGACACCGACCCGGCCACCGAGAAGCTGCGGGACGAGTACGAGACGGCAAGGCTTGGCGGCCTCACATCCGAGACCTGGGAGTCATGGCAGGATGCGCAGCTTTCCCGGACCGCAACGGCGTGGGTGCTCGCCACCGCCATGATCCGGTTCTGCGAGGACAACGGTCTGCTCGACCTGTCCTTCGTCACGGATACGGCGGACACCGCGGACGAGACCTTCTACGCGGCCCATCCGGGGGCATCGGCCGGCGACCTGATCGCCCACGCCGTCGACCGCCTCTGCGCGCAGCCGCCCATGGCGTCGGTGTTCGACAGGACCAGCCATCCTCTGTGGCGCATGCGGCCCAGCCACGATGCCTGCGAGGCACTGCTCTCCTTCTGGCGCCGCCGGACGCCGGACGGTGCCCTCGTGCACGACTTCGCCGACACGGCACGCTCCACCCGATTCCTGGCAGATCTGCACTCGGTGATCAACGATCGCGCGTTCAAGGCGTACGGCCAGGTCTCCACCCCACCCTTCGTCGTCAGCCTGATCCACGACCTCACGCTCGAACCTGCCCTGGCCGACCACGCATCCGACGCGGCGGGGCTGTCCGGCTTCCGGATCATCGACCCGTCCTGCGGCTCGGGCGCGTTCCTGATCGACGCCTATGAGCGACTTTTCCTGCGGTGGTCCGAGGCCAGGCCGCAGATGAGCCCGTGGCAACGTGCAGCGAGAGCCCTGCGGTCCGTGCACGGCTGCGACATCGACCCGTGCGCAGTCAGCATCACACGCTTCCGCCTGCTGCTGGCCGCCATGAACAGTACCGGAGAGCGGCGACTGGAAGACGTTCCGGACCTGCCCCTGGTGGTGGCGACAGGCGATTCACTCCTGTACGGCCGTGCCGATGCCCGCGCCGAGACGACAGCACGGTTCGATCCAGCGGACGACGTCGACGAGTACGCCACTCGTCATGGGCTTCTCCGCCCTGCCTCCTACCACGTGGTGACGACGAACCCGCCCTACATCACCGTCAAGGACAAGGCACTGTCCACGGCCTACCGGGACCTGTACGAGAGCTGTAGCGGCCCCTATCCGCTTTCGGTTCCGTTCACGGAACTCGCCTTCGGTCTCGCGCTGGCGGGGGAGAGGGCGGGCTACGTCGGCCTTCTGACGTCCAACTCCTTCATGAAGCGGGAATTCGGGCGGAACCTCATCGAACGTGTCCTGGCCGGAGTGCAGGTCTCGCACATCATCGACGCGTCCGGGGCGTACATCCCGGGACACGGCACCCCCACCGCCATTCTCGTGGGACGCAACCGCGTACCCGACCCTCGCGTACCCGTTCATGTGGTGGTTGGCCGTCAGGGCGAGCCCATAGCACCGGCGGTGCCCTCGGAAGGACACGTCTGGCGGTCGCTGCGAGAGCTGTCGTTCACGGCAGGCGCCACGCGTCAGTGGGCGGAGTCCTACCTCCAGGAACGCGAGCATCTGAGCGTCTTCCCCTGGAGTCTCACGCCGTCGGCGGCCAGAGACCTGCTGCACCGCATGGAGGCCGGCAGACGGCTCCGTGAACGAGTCGTCCGTATCGGATACGCCGCCAACACCGGGTCCGACGACCTCTTCTGCGCTACCGCCCGTGCCTTCCGACGCAGCGGCGCCGAGGAGTCCGCCACCGTCCCCGTGCTGACCGGGTCCGAGGTACGCGACTGGTCCGCGTCCCCAGCGCTCATGGCGTTCCATCCTCGCGCGGAGAACGTCCGGGAACCCGTCGACCTGCGGCTGCTTCCAGGCCATCACCGGCGCCTGTGGCCGTACCGGACGGTGCTGCGGCAGAGGCAGGGCGCGAAGAGGACGGCTCCGTGGTACGACTGGCACCAGTCCACGTCGGGATGGGACACGCATCCGTGGTCCATCGTCTTTCCCTGGGTGGCCACGCACCCTCACTTCAGCCTGCTCCGCGGCTCCGCCGTCCCGCTCAACTCCGCGCCGGTGATCAAGCTCTCGGCGAGCGACACCGAGGAGCCTCATCTCGAACTCCTCGGTGCTCTCAACAGCTCGGCCGTGTGTTTCTGGCTCAAACAGATGAGTCAGAGCAAGGGACAGCCCCGTATCGACCAGCTCCGCGGCGGTGAGGCCTGGGAGAAGATCTACGAGTTCACCTCCACCCGACTCCTCGACCTGCCGCTCCCCTCCACATTCCCGGTCGACGAGGCGAGGGAACTAGACCGTCTGGCGGCCGAGTCGAGGCACGTACTGCGGGAGATCTCCGACACGAGGACGCGGATCACCGGACAGTTCCTCGCCTCGGCTCAGTGTCGATGGTCCTCGATCCGGGCGCGGATGATCGCGATCCAGGAGGAACTCGACTGGAAGGTGTACAGCCTCTACGGGCTGCTTTCCCACGGAGAAGAGCTGCTCGCTCCGTCGAAGGACCTGCCCGAGGTCGCCCTCGGCGAGCGGGCCTTCGAGATTGCACTGGCCAGGAGGGTCGCGGCGGGCGAGGCGCAGACGGACTGGTTCCACCGCCATGGGACGGCACCTGTGCCCGAGATCCCTGACCACTGGCCCCGGACTTACCGGGATGTGGTGGAACGCCGAGTGAACGCGATCCGGGAGAACGCCTCGCTGTCGCTGCTGGAACAGCCCGAGTACAAGCGCCGCTGGTCGGCTCCCCCGTGGGACGTCATCATCAGCGAGATCCTGCGCGAACGCCTGCTGGACCACTGCGAGTCGCCCCGACTGTGGTGGGAAACATCCCCATGGGGACGGCGCGCCGTCGCCCGGACCGTTCGGGAACTGACCGAACTGCTAGGGGATGACAAGGACTTCACCGAACCAGCGGCACACTACGCGCCCGGTACGGGAGTGGCCGAAATCCTTCTGGATCTCCTCGCCGACGAGCACGTACCGCAGGCAGCCCCGCTCCGGTACAAGGCATCGGGCCTTGGCAAACGGCAGAAGTGGGAGGAACTGTGGGAGGCCCAGCGCCAGGAAGACAGAAGGGGGCCAGTCGGCTCCGACGTACGCCGTGAGCTACCCCCGCGCTTCACATCCGCGGATTTCTTCAGGCTGTCGTACTGGAAACAGCGCGGGAAGTTCGACATCCCGAACGAGCGTTTCGTCTCATTCGGGTCGACCGTCTCGCCGTTGTCGCCCACAACGCCGATCGGCTGGGCCGGCTGGAACGCTCATGAGCGGGCAGGGGTGGTCCTCGATCTCCTGGAAGCCGAGTCCCACGCCCACGCGCATCGTCCTGAGTCCGCTCTTCCGCTGCTCAGGGCGTTGGCAGACCTCCTCCTGTGGGTCACGTCGTACGACGACGGGCCCGCCCCCGGTTCGCCGCCGGACGAGAGCACGCTGAGACACGTATATGAGGAACACCTCCTCCGCCGGGGCCTCTCGGCCGAGGACGTGAGTTCCTGGCGGCCACCAGCGCCAAGACGAGGCAGGCCCCGCCGGGGCGTCTAAGGAACAGTACTGTTCCTGACCTGCTCGACCGTCGCCAAGTACAACTTCACGAACTGGTCCACGTCTACGTCCAGGGCCACATCCACCAGGTGCTGTTCGCGCACGCCCGCGTGGATCTCGGACTCGCCGGGACGGGGGCGCCGGTCGACGATCGTCTGGCCTCGGGTAGGGCCCGGAGCGAGGGAGACCTCCACGGGCAGGAGACTGGTGGAGATGCCCGCCGGGTCCACGACCGCGCAGACCGCGCCCGCGTCGCCGATGCCGCCGGCCTCGGAGTCGGGGGTGACGTCCGGTGCGGCCGGGCGGTGGGACAGGAGCTCGCCGGCGAGGCGGGTGCCGGCGTCCGTGCTCGCGCGCAGGCGCCGTACGTCCGCGCCGTCCACCACGACCTGCTGGAAGACGTCCAGGCCGTACATGGTGATCGGCACCCCAGCGGTGAGCAGGATCGCGGCCGCCTCCGGATCGTGCCAGATGTTGAACTCCGCCACCGGCGTGGCGTTGCCGCACGCCACCGCGCCGCCCATGAAGACGATCCGCTCGATGTTGCGGGTCACCTCGGGGTGAGCGCGCAGCAGCAGGGCGATGTTGGTGAGGGGCGCGGTGGGAATCAGCGTCACCGGGCGGGGGGAGGCGAGGATCTCACGGCGCAGGAGCGTGACCGCGTCCACGTCGACGGGGGCGCGCCGCGGGGCCGGCAGGCCGAGGTCGCCCATACCATCCTCGCCGTGCACATGCCGCGCGGCGCGGGCCGGTTCGATCAGCGGACGGGCCGCGCCCCGGGCGACCGGGATCTCGGGGGCGCCGGCCTGCTCCAGCACGGTCAGGGTGTTGCGGACGACGCCGTCCACATCGGTGTTCCCGGCCACACAGGTGACCGCGCGCAGATCGAGCCCCGGATGGCGTACGGCGAACAGCAGAGCCAGCGCGTCGTCCACGCCGGTGTCGCAGTCGATGATCACCGGAATTGACCGGCCGGCGTTCGTCACGGCGGGCTCCCCTCGTCACGGGTGCGGTGGCGGGCGCTACGAGAGCGACCTTACGGTGTGCTGTAGGTGGAGTGCGTCGTCGTATGGCGTCATCGCCGCGCGGTCTTGTGCGTGCGCGGCGACGACGCCATACGGCGTCTTTGCCGTCATGGGGTGTGTGCGTGGACGTCATGGGCGTCATGGGCGTCCCAGAGTCCGGGGCCGCGATCCGCCGCCCGGGCCGCGACCCTGGCCACCAGCTCCCCTCCCGGTACGGCCCCCGGCCTGCGCCCGTCCCGCAGCCGTACGGCCGCCGGCCCGCCGTCCGCCGCCGCCTCCCGCTCCCCGATGACCGCCTGGTACGGCACCAGGCGCGCCGCGCGGACGCGGGCACCCAGGGTGCCGTGCTCGGGACCGGCGAGTTCGGCGCGCAGACCCATTCGGCGGGCTCGGTGCAGCAGTTTCTCGGCCGGTCCCCGCTGTGCCTGAACCACCGGCAGGATCAGCAGTTGCACGGGCGCCAGCCAGACCGGGAAGGCGCCGCCGTGCTGCTCGATGAGATGCGCCACCGCCCGCTCGACGCTGCCGATGATGCTGCGGTGCACCATGACCGGGCGGTGCCGGGCCCCGTCGGGGCCGATGTAGTGCAGGTCGAAGCGTTCGGGCTGGTGGAAGTCGATCTGCACGGTGGACAGGGTCGCCTCGCGCCCCGCCGGGTCGGCGATCTGGACGTCGATCTTGGGACCGTAGAACGCTGCCTCGCCCTCGACCGCCTCGTACGGAACACCGGAGCCGTCCAGGACCTCCCTGAGCAGCGCGATCGCACGGCGCCACAGCGCGGGACCGGCGACGTACTTGCCGGCGTCGCCGCCCTCAACCGGGAGGGAGAGACGGTGGCGCACGGCCCCGATCCCCAGATCGGCGTAAGCGCGGGCGATGAGTTTCAGGGCGGCGCGGGCCTCGTCGACCGCCTGGTCGGGAGTGCAGAAGACATGGGCGTCGTTGAGATGGATCGCCCGGACACGGGTGAGTCCGCCCAGGACCCCCGACAGCTCGGACCGGTACATGCCACCCAACTCCGCCATGCGAAAGGGCAGTTCGCGGTAGCTATGAGCCCGGGAGCGATAGATCAGGGCGTGATGCGGGCACAGGCTCGGACGCAGCACGACCTGTTCACCGCCCAGCTCCATCGGAGGGAACATGTCGTCGCTGTAGTGCTCCCAGTGCCCGGAGATCTCGTACAGCTCCCGCTTGCCGAGCACGGGCGAGTACACATGCCGGTACCCGGCCTCGCGTTCCACCTCCCGGATGTACTCCTCCAGCACATGCCGGACGACCGCCCCGTCCGGCAGCCAGTACGGCAGTCCCGCGCCCATCAGGGGATCGGTGTCGAAAAGGTCCAGTTCGCGGCCGAGGCGGCGGTGGTCGTGCATAGCTGCTCCTCCGGTTGAGAGCCGAAGGGACGAACACCCACACGCCGAAGCCCCGGGGCACTCGCCCCGGGGCTCGGTTCTTCGCTCAGGTGTCAGCGCGCCGGGACGGGGTCCGGCGTCGTCGTGAGAGACGGGTTGGCGCGCTGCATGAGGGGACCGTAACAGCGGGTGGGTGCGGATGTCGCGGAGATTTCGACCTACGCTGCCTGGGGCACGCCGCGGAAACGTAACAGCACACTCGTTCGAGTGAACGACTCCGGATTCCCTGCGCGGGCTGCCGGTCCGCCCTGAGACGGTCGGGCTAGCGAAGGAGGTCTGCCGTTACACGCTCCCCGGCCTGCCGGGCCGGAGCTTGTCCCCCGTGAGGGGCCGAGCCCTCGTGTGACCAGCACCAGCCACACGACACGTCAAGGAGGTGACCGACGTTGGCTACGTTCCGCGTGCGACAGAAGACCGACCGGGCTGTGCTTCCTCAGCAGCTCGCTCTCGAATTCGAGTCAGCAGACAACCCCGGGAGCAGGGACGAAACGGGGCTCGAAGACCACCACGGGGTGGTATCGGGCGCGGGACATGTGCGAGAGGAGACCCGCACCGTTTCACCTGGCGGTTCGGGCGTCACCCCCAACCGCCGGGTTGGGGAGAAGGGGCGTGAGTCCCACCCGTACGTTCTGGTACTCGACAAGCACCACCATCCCTTGCAGCCCTGCACCCCCGCTCGGGCGCGCAAACTCCTCAGGAAGGGCCGCGCTGTTGTTCACCGGCATACGCCGTTCGTCATCCGGCTCACAGACCGCACCATCGCCGAGTCGGAGGTGGACGGTGTCGAGGTGGGCGTTGACCCGGGCTCCAAGCACACCGGCCTGGCCGTCTTCACCACGCAGGCCGGGGAGCGCCGAGCGAGGTTCGCCGTGCAGCTCGACCACCGAGGCGCCATCATCCGGAAGAACCGGAAGAAGCTGGGGCAGCGCGCTGCCTACCGGCGTCGCCGCCGTTCGAAGAACCTGCGTTACCGGGCCCCGCGTTTCCTCAACCGGCGCAGGCCGGACGGCTGGCTGGCCCCGAGCCTGCGGCACCGTGTCGACACCACGGTGTCGTGGATCGATCGGCTGTCGCGCTGGGCCCCGGTGCGGGCGGTGCATGTGGAGCGGGTCGCGTTCGACACTCACGCTCTGTCGGCCGGACAGCCGCTGGAGGGAGCCGAGTACCAGCAGGGCGCCCTCGCCGGGTACGAGGTCCGTGAGTACTTGCTGGCCAAGTGGGACCGCCGCCGCGCGTACTGCGGGGCTTCCGGGGTGCCGCTCAATATCGATCACATCCACCCCAGGTCACGGGGCGGCAGCGACCGTGTCAGCAACCTGTGCCTCGCCTGCGTCCCGTGCAACCGGGCCAAGTCCAACCAGTCGGTGGAGGACTTCCTCGCACAGCAGCCGAAGCTCCTCGCCCGAATCAAGGAACAGGCCAAGTCCTCCTTGCGGGACGCGGCGGCTGTCCAATCGGTGCGCTGGGCCCTCTGGAGGGCACTGGACACCCGCCTGCCCACCCACGCGGCGTCGGGGGGCCGGACAAAGTGGAACCGCACCCGCAACCACCTGCCCAAGTCGCACACGCTCGACGCGCTCAACGTCGGCAAGCTCGATGTCGTCACCGAGGTGGTCTCGAGGGTGCTTGTGGCCGGGTGCGCGGGACGCGGAACCCACTGCCGGACCCGCACCGACAAGCACGGCTTTCCCCGCCTCCACATGCCCCGGCAGAAACAACTCTTTGGCTACCAGACCGGTGACCTCGTCCGAGCCGACGTACCCGCCGGAAAGTACCGGGGAATCCACACGGGCCGCGTCATGGTCCGCTCCACCGGACGGCACCGCATCCCAACCCTGGCCGGGCCCGTGGACACCTCATACAGGAATCTCACCCTGCTCCAGCGAGCAGATGGATACGCCTACACCAGCCGGGCGGAAGGACGACTGTGATTAACGAGCCCACCCGCCCAGGCGGCGTGAGCATCGCGCAGGCCTTCGAGCTGTCCAGCGCGAAGGCTCCCGAGGGCTGGCGCGTGGAGCTGATCGAAGCGGAAATCACCTGCGTGACGCCACCCGGTGACGGGCAGCACGCGGAGATCGTGTCGGAGGTCAATCACCAGATCGTCCGGAAGGACCCCGGCGACTTCTTGTTCACCTACACCGGCATCGGCCTGAACATCCCCTGCGCCTCCGGAACCGGTCATGTCCTCCCCGACCTGACCATCGCCCCCAAGGGCAGCTTCCATGACCAGGAAGAGTGGCACGACCCGTCCGCCGTCCTCCTCGTCGCCGAGGTCACCTCCAACAGCACCGCCGCCCGCGACCGCGAAAAGAAGATGCACGGCTACGCCCGCGCCGGTATCCCTGTCTATCTGCTGATCGATCGGGAAGAGTCGGAGGTCGTCGTCTACTCCGAGCCGTCCGGTGACGAGTACACCCAGAACCCCAAGTACAAGCTCGGGCTCACCGTCCCGCTGCCCGCCCCGCTCGGTTTCGAGCTGGACACCGCCGAGTTCTGAGCCTGCCGCGCGCCTTGGTGGTGAAGGGCCGACGCCCGCGCCGGCCCCGCGTTGGCCGCCAGGATCAGCGTCGTCACGGCGACCACCGCGGCGGCGGCGCCTCGGGTGTAACGTCCGGCGGTGCTGGTGCGTTCCTGCATGGCGACCTCGCAACAGCATTGGGTTAACCATGTTTAATACGCGGTTTAACCTAGGGGCTGTCGGACGCTAACGGCAAGGGGGCCAGGGGGAGTTGAGCGATGTCGGACCGTGACGACCCGGGGACGATCGGGCGCAGAGTGCAGCAGTTGCGGGCCGATCGCGGGCTGACGCAGCGGCAGTTGGCGGAGCCGGCCTACACCCCCGCCTATATCTCCACCCTGGAGGCCGGCCGCGTCCGCGCCTCCGACGACGCGCTGCGGCATATCGCCGAACGGCTCGGCGTCGCCTTCGAGGAGCTCGCCACCGGGCGCCCCGCGCACCTTGTCACCGACCTGCGGCTGCGACTGACCGAGGCCCAGCGCGTCCTCGCCACCGGCGACGCCGAGGCCGCCGTGGAGCAGTACACCGCGCTGCTCGCGGAGGCGGAGGCGCACGGGTTCGCCGAGGAGCGGGCCGCCGCGCTGCTCGGGCTCGGCGAGTGCGGGATCGACGCGGGGGAACTCACCGCCGCCCGGGGTCACTTCGAGCGCGCCGAGCAGGTCCTCGCCGAGGCCGGCGCGCCACTGCCCGCCCGCGTCCCGGCCCTGCGCGGGCGGGCCGTGTCCCACTATCTCGCAGGGGAGCTGCGGTACGCCGTCTACCTCCTCGAATCCACCCTCGACGAGCTCAATCGCGGCGGACTGCACGACCCCGACGCCCTGCTGCTGCTCTACGCCAGCGTCATCGGCCCCTACATGGACATGGGCGCCCACGCCCGCGCCGCCCAGGCCGCCGAGTACGCCCTCGCCCTCGCCCCGCAGGCAGGCGACCCGGCCCTGGTCGCCCGCATGCACCGGTCCGTCGCGCGCACCCTGCTCGCCGAGGGCCGTGTCGCCGAGGCCGACGCCTCGCTCGCCAAGGCCGCCGAGCTGTACCGGCAACTGCAGATCCGTACCGAACTCGCCAACTGCCACTGGATGCGCGGCTACGTCTACGCCCAGAACGGCGACCTGGAGCGCGCCGAGGCCGAGCTGCGCGAGGCGCAGACCATGCTCACCGCCAAGCGCGCCGCCCTTTACACCAGCCAGGTCGCCGTCGAGCTGGCCGACGTGCTGCACCGGCGCGGCAAGTCCGAGGAGGCGGCCGGCTTACTGCACGAGGTGCTCAGCGACCTCAGCCCGGAGCGCGGCGCGCTGCACTCCGCCGCCGCCCACCGCCTCCTCGGCATCATCGCCGAGGACGCCCGTGACAGCGAGGCCGCCGAGGAGCACTACGTCCGCGCCCTGAGCCTGCTGGAGCGCGCGGGCGCGGCCGGTGACCTGGCCGACCTGTGCCGGCTGCTGGGCGATCTGCTGCGCCGCACCGGCCGGGTGGAGGCGGCGCTGGACGCGTACCGGACGGGGCTCGGGCACCGTACCGCCCCCGGCACCACCACCCTGGGGCCCGCGCCCGCGCAGCCTCCTCTGTGAGGAACCCGAACCCGAGCCCGCGCACCGCTCGGACCGGCTAGCCTTCGCAGAGATATTCGAACAGGGTGGGGACAGACACGGTGGAGAACCAGCGGACCGTGGGCGACGGGCTGCGGCTCGGCATACGTACGCTCGTGTACGCCGTGCTCGGCGGCGCCGCGCTCATCGCCATCGCCACCGTCGCCTCCGTCCTCGGGCCCATGCTCGCGCTCGGCCTCTACACCCCGGCCGTCGCCGCCTGGTGGACCGTCTTCACGGCGATCTCGGTGCAGGGCGTGCCCTTCCTGCTGCTCGGCACCGTCGTCTCGGCGGCGATCGGGGCCTTCGTGCCGGAGAAGGTCTTCAATCGGCTGCTGCCCCGGAATCAGGCGCTCGCCGTGCCCGTCGCGGGGGCGGCGGGTGTCGTCCTGCCGGGGTGTGAGTGCGCGTCCGTGCCGGTGGCCGGGAGCCTGATGCGACGCGGAGTCGCCCCGGCCGCCGCGCTCGCCTTCCTGCTCTCCGCTCCCGCCATCAACCCGGTGGTCCTGGTCGCCACGTCCGTCGCCTTTCCCGGGCAGCCCGAGATGGTGCTCGCCCGGCTCGTCGCCTCGCTGGCCACAGCGGTGGTGATGGGCTGGCTGTGGGTCCGCTTCGGCCGTGAGGAGTGGCTGCGGCCGCCCAAACGGCACGCCGATGCGACCGCCACCGGCCTGCGCGCCTTCACCGCCGGCCTGCAGCACGACTTCCTGCACGCGGGCGGCTTCCTGGTGCTGGGTGCGGCGGCCGCGGCGACCTTCAACATCGTCGTGCCGCGGTCCGTGCTCGACCTGTTCACCGGGTCGGTGTGGCTGTCGGTGCTGCTGCTGGCGGTGCTGGCGGTCGTGCTGTGCGTGTGCAGCGAGGCGGACGCGTTCGTCGCGGCCTCCCTCAGCGGCTTCTCGCCGACCGCGCGGCTGGCGTTCATGGTGGTCGGCCCGATGGTGGACCTGAAGCTGATCGCCCTCCAGGCGGGCACCTTCGGGCGGTCCTTCGCGCTTCGGTTCTCGTCCGTGACGTGGGTGGTGGCCGTGGCGAGCAGTGTGGTGGTGGGGTGGTGGCTGCTGTGAGGCGGTACGGGCCGGCGGTGCTGCTGCTCCTGACGGGCGCGGCGATCCTGCGGATATCGCTGTTCAGCGAGTTGTACCTGCGGTATGTGCAGCCGGCGCTGCGGCCGTATCTGGTGGTGTCCGGGTGCGTGCTCGTCGTGCTGGGTGCGATTGCGGCGGTCACGGGGGTCGTACGGCGGCGGGAGGGGGCGCAGGACGAAGGGCATGAGGATGCGGGTTGTCACGACCATGGCCACAGCCCTCGGATCGCCTGGCTGCTCACCCTGCCCGCCCTCGCCCTTCTGCTCTTCCCGCCCCCTGCCCTCGGCTCCTACAGCGCCGAGCGCGAGGCGGAGCGGCGTGCCGAGCAGGGTGTCGGGACCTTCCCCGCGCTGCCGGCCGGGGACCCGGTGGAGCTGACGCTGGACGAGTTCGGCTCGCGGGCGCTCTATGACAGTGGGCGGTCGCTGTCGGGCCGTACCGTGCGGCTGACCGGTTTCGTCACCCGGGACGACGACGGCACCTGGTACGTCACCCGGCTCCTCATCGCCTGCTGCGCCGCCGACGCCAGCACCAGCAAGGTCGAGATCCAGGGCGAGGTGGCTCCGCCGGTTGAGGCGTGGGTCTCCGTCACCGGTACGTGGCGGCCCAAGGGCGGGCTGGGCGCGGAGGCGGCGTGGCCGCCGGTGCTGGATGCGGTGGCGGTGCGGCGGGTTGCGGAGCCGGCTAATCCGTATGAGAAGCGGTGAGTGCCGGGGTTCGGTCGTCGGTTGGCTGCGGCGCCGTTGTGGCTGGTCGCGCAGTTCCCCGCGCCCCTTGAGGGGCGCTGTGGCCGACCGGGGTTTCGAGGTACCGGCTACGGGTAGTCGGGCGTCGGCCAGGGCGAGCGGTGAAAGAGGAGGCTGCCGTGCGGCCCAGAGACGAGCACGAGGAGCCGGCGGGGCCCGCGGACGCGATCGCCGACGGTGTGCGCGGGGCCGGGGCCGGCGAGATACCGGCGCGGCTGTGCGGTGTCGCCGTGGAGCTGCTGCCCGTGACCGGCGCGAGTGTGTCGCTGCACAGTGACGGCATGCCCGTGCAGCTCGGCGCGAGCAGTGCGCAGGCCGCGTATGTGACCGAGCTCCAGGCGACCCTCGGCGACGGCCCCTGTCAGTCCGCCGCGCAGAGCGGGGCGCCGGTGCTCGCCCGGGATCTGACGGCCGGGCAGGACGTGCAGCGCTGGCCGGTCTTCGCCCAGCAGGCCACGGCCGCCGGGGTGCGGGCGGTGTACTCGATGCCGCTCGGCAACGACACGGTGTGCGTGGGCACGCTCGACCTCTACCGCGACTCCCCCGGCGACCTCGACGACCGGGAGCTGCGCACCGCGCGGCTGATGGCCGAGATGATGACGGTGGCGCTGATGGCGCTGCCGCGCGTGGAGGACGCCGGCGAGTTGGGGGACGACCGGTGGCTGCACAGTCTCACCACCGACCATGACCAGGTCTACCAGGCCACCGGCATGATCATGGCCCAGCTCGGCGTCGCCACGGACGAGGCGCTGGCACGGCTGCGGGCGCATGCGTTCGCGCACGAGCGTACGGCGCTGGACGTGGCGCGGGACGTGGTGGCGCACCGGTTGCGGTTCGATCCCACCTAAGATCGTCGGCCATGGACATGACGGTTCTTTTCTTCGTGCTGTTCGGCGTACTGGCCCTTTTGCTGGGCGTCCAGAGCCGGTTCTCCCAGGCCGACAAGCGGGTTGCCCGGATCGAGCGCAAACTCGACCTGATCATCGACCACTTGGGGCTGCGCGAGGACGACCCCCGGATGGACGAGGTGGTGGCACTCCTGCGCGACAACAGGAAGATCCAGGCGATCAAGCTCTACCGGGAGATCACCGGGGCGGGCCTGAAGGAGGCCAAGGACGCGGTGGAGCAGCTGGCCTGACGCTACATCAGATGGAGCGCCGGCTCTGCTTCCCGGCCTCCGCCAGGCGGTGGGCGCCCACTTCGACGGCCGTCCAGGTCGCGTCGGCCGACACCTCGCCGAGGCCGCCGTTGGTGACGGTGATCGCGTCGTCGCCCACGCGGACGGCGGCGACGTCGAGGGTGAGCGTGGGCGCGTCCTCGTACTCGGAGACACCGCTGAGGACGATCCGCAGCGCCTGCCCCGCGTCCCCGACCCGCGGCATGTCCGCCTGTGTCACCTCCACGGCGAGCTGCCCGCCGCGCGCGGTGGCCGTGAACCGGCCGCACTCGTCCGGCAGACCGCCGAGCCATGCCAGCGTCCGGTCCACGTCCTCGGGGCGATGGGCCACGATCCGGTAGCGCATCTGGGCCCCGCCCCACGCGTCGTCCAGCCCGATCGACGCGCGCGTACGGGCGTCGGGGCCGAACAGCTCCTCCGCGTACAGGGCGTCGAGCAGCCGCCCGCACGCGCGCGACTCGGTGCTCGCCTTCAGCACGGTCTCCCGCCAGGTCGCGAACCCCTCGGTCGGCACCCAGGGTTCGCCGAGATCGTCCTCGGTGATCAGCGCGGCCCGCACCTGGGCCTCCGTCAGCGTGGGCGCGGCGACGGGGGCGTGCGACGCGGTGCCGGGGGAGGCGGGGGAAGCCGGGGTGCGCGGCCCCGGGCCGACCGTCCCCAGACCGGCGACGGAGCAGGCGGACGCGGTCAGCACCACGCCTGCCGAGAACGCCGAGGCGACGACTGCACGGGCCGGGGGACGTGACATCGCGGGGCCTCCTGAGCGGGCTCAAGATCGGTACGTGTTCTTAAGGCACCACTGCGGGAGTACGACCACCAGTGCGCCGGTCCGTCCGGGTGACGGGCAGCGCCTGGTTCAGCACTTCCACGTCGCCCAGTACCACTTCCCCTTCATCGTGCCGTCCGGCCAGGTCACCGGCGTCTTGATGTTGACGCCCGTCGAGCCCTGGCCCGGGTAGTACCAGAAGTAGTGGCCGTTCTTGCGCTTGCCGTAGTGGACCTCGAGCCAGCCCTGGGAGTGGCGCTCGTACGGTGCGAACCAGTAGCCGCCGGCCTCGCCGGGCGGGATGGTGCCCTTCAGGGTGGTGCTGGCGCTGGTGGTCGTGCCGGCCTTCCAGGTCTCCGACTGTGACGAGCTGGCGGACATGCCTCCTTCGAGAACGTCCGAGAAGCCTGCCGAGACCTCCACGCCCGTCGTCTGCTGGAAGGAGTACTCGGTGGTGCGGTCCACCCTGAACGTGAGGTCGAAGCCCTGGTCCCTGCTGCCCGCGCAGTTGTTGTTGTTGCAGTCCCAGATCACGTCGGGCTTGTCGTCGCCCCAGCCGGGGCTGGTGTTGGCGTTGGCGGTCCCCGTGGAGAAGGGGATCAGCGCGAGGGCGAGGGCCGGCGTCAGCATCGCCATCCGGCGACGGCCGTTCTTCAGGATCTTCATGGGGGATCTCCCGTCGGATTCCTCGACGGGTCGATCATCAAGGGGCCGGGAGTTGATCGGCCGGCCTTTCCATCAGGTCGATCAACAGCCTCTGACCAGGCGATGGCGAACCAATGCCGGACGCATCAGTCGCCGCACACCTTCCGGTACGGCACGTCACGCACGTACGTCCGCCACTGCGCCCGCGTCAGCTCGCGCGCTCCCGCCCGCGCGCACACCGACTCGACCGCCCGGGCCGGGTCGATCGGGTAGCGCTGGAGAGGCACGTGCGCGCTTCCCGCGTACACCGTGCCGCTGTCCGCGCCGAACGCCACCGTCTCGATCGTGTCGCCGGGTGTGGTCAGGAGGCCGCCGAGCGGCTGCTGGGTGGCGATGTCCCACAGCTGGAGGCTTCCCGCCTCGCCGCCCACCGCCAGCGTGCGGCCGTCGGGGCTGATGGCAAGGGCGCTGACGGCCTCGGAGGTGTCGTCGCTGACCGGGTAGGAGCCGTCGTCCGGCCCGCCGGTCTCTCCCTCCGGGACCGCGGGGAAGACGTTCGGCATGGTGCCCTCCCGCTGCCGGACCGCTGCGTCCCACAGCGCCACCCGGCCCGTCAGGTCCCCCGCCGCGAGCCGCGAACCGTCCGGGGCGAAGGCGACGGCGCCGATGTCGTCGCTCTGGACCAGGTCGCGTCCGGTGGTCTTGCCGTCCGGCAGGCTCGCCGTCCGGTTGTCGCCGGCCAGGAGCCCGCCGTCGGGGCGGACGGCCAGGTGACCGCTGGACAGGCCGGGGAGGACCGTCCGGCGGTGGCGGGCGATGTCCCAGGTCTCGTTGGTCAGCTCGCCGGTATCCGATGTGCGGGTGACATGGAGCGTGCGGGCGTCCGGGCCGAGGGCGATCGTGATCACCGCCCCGGCCGAGGTCTTCACCGCCAGGTCCAGTGTCGTGCGGGCCCGGCCCCGGGTGACGTCCCAGATCGTGAGGCGCTGCGGGGACGCCTCGTGACCGGGCGCCGTGACGCCGTACGCGAGCGCCTTGCCGTCGGGGGTGAAGGCCAGCTGGGGGAGGGTGTACTCCGGGAGCGCCGGCCGGGAGGGGTCGCGCGACACGCTGAGCGGCGGCGTGGGCGGCAGTGCCCTGAGCAGTCGTCCGTCGCGTGTGTCGCGCAGCTCGAAGCGGTAGGTGTCGCCGGTGCGTCGCGCGGTGGCGACAGTGCGGCCGTCCGGGCTGATCAGCACCTTGTCCGCGGGCTCGTCCTGCCAGGCGGACGTCACGGCCGTCGCGACGTCCAGGGCGTGGACCGTGCCGGCCTCCAGATAGCGCAGTACCGGGCGGGTGGGGTCCCAGGCCAGATCGCCGAGGTGCTGGTTGTTGGGGGAGTGCCGGAACACCGGGAAGCCGACGCCCAGCCGCCACACCCTGATCTCCTCCCCGTCGACGGTCGCCAGGAACTTCCCGTCCTTGCTGAAGGCGGCGTACCCCACTCCCGTGTGGGGGAGGTCGGGCAGCCGTTCCCCCGACCGGACGTCCCAGACCCGCACGCCGCTCGGCATCACCGCGGCGAGCCACCGTCCACCACCGCCGAGCACCAGCTGCAGGCGCTCCTCGCCGCAGACGTCGCCCACGCGTTCCCAGCGCCCGTGCACCGTGCGCCGGTCCGTGAGGTCCCGCACCTGCGGCGCGCCGCCCTCCCCGAGGGGGCAGACCGCGATCAGCCGGCCGTCCTCGCTCGGCGCCGCGGTGTCCGCCGCCTCGAACAACAGCTTCCCGTCCGCGGCCGAGTGCACCCCCGCCCGGAACTCGTCCACACCGCGCACGGCGTACGTGCTCTCGCCGAAGTCCACGACGGACGACACCGGCAGCCGGTCACCGGCCCATCGTCCGGCGGCCGTGTCCCACAGCCGCACCCCCTCGCCCCGGCCATGCCGCCCGTGGATCGCCAGCAGGCGCCCGTCCGGGCTCGCCCCGACCGCGGTGCCGGCCTGCGGCAGCCGCCCCTCGGCGATCCGCCGGTGCCGTGCCACGTCCCAGGTCCGCCAGGTGCGCCCCTCGACGCTGAGCAGGGTGCGACCGGAGTCCGTCAGACGGCGGAAGGGGCCGTCGCCCGGCGTCCGGTCGCTGAAGGTGTCCAGTTCCTGCTGGCCGAGCGAGCCCAGCAGCGCCCGCCGGGTCTCCGGCAGCTCGGACACGCGCCAGGCGGCGACGCCCAGCAGCTGTGCGGTGCGCGGGTCGGTCGTGCGCAGGCCGTCCGCGACGGCGGCGATGCGGCGGGCGGCGGCGTCGATGCGGCGGCGCTCGTTGTCCCGGCCCTGCGTCCACGCGGCCAGACCGGCGACCAGCGCCACCACGAGGACCGCCGCCAGTGCGCCCGTCCCCGCCCGTGCCCGGCGCGTGGAGCGGGCGGCGGCCCGGCGTTCCGCCTCCCGGGCGGCCAGCGCGGCGGAGAGGAACTCGCGTTCCGGCACGGTCAGGGAGTAGTCGTGCTCATGGTCGGGGAACAGCTCCTCCGCACGGTCCAGGCGGGTGCCCCGGTACAGGGCGCCGGGGTCGCGCTCGTGCTCCAGCCAGATGCGGGCGGCATCGGTCAGCGCGCGGTGGTGGCGCAGCCGCTCGCGGTCCTCCTCGATCCAGCCGCGCAGCCGCGGCCAGCAGGTGATCAGCGCCTCGTGGGCGAGCTGGACGGCGTCCTCGTCCACGGTCAGCAGCCGGGCGCGGGCCAGCCGCTCCACCACCACGGGCACGTGGGTGCACGCCCACACGTCGCGCTCGGCCCGGGTCAGCGGGCGCCGGGTGTCGGGGGTGCCCTGGCCGGGCTCGACCATCCGCAGCAGCAGCCGCCGGGCGGCGTCTGCCTGCTCCCCGGTGAGTTGCCCGTACGCCTCCTCGGCGCTCGCCGCGATGGCGCCGCGCACGCCCCCGGCCGCCTCGTATGCGGCCAGGGTGAGCACCCGGCCCTTGCGTCGCCGCCAGGTCTCCAGCAGGGCGTGCGAGAGCATCGGCAGGCCGCCGGGCTCGTCAAGGACCTCGTCCACGATCCGCGCGGTCAGCTCACGCTCCACCAGGAGCCCGACCTCCTGCGCCGGCTTGACGACCGCCTCCCGCAGCTCCTCCGCGGTCATCGGACCGACCAGCAGCCCGGCGCCGCACAGCGTGTCCGCCAGGCCGCGGTGCTCGCCGCAGCGGGGGTAGAAGTCGGCGCGTACGGCGATGAGCACACGCAGCCGGCTGTCAGGGTCGCGGGCGGCGAGCAGCAGGTCGATGAACCGGGCCCGCTCCGCCCGGTCCCGGCACAGGGTGAAAACCTCCTCGAACTGGTCGACGACCACCCAGCTCTCGGGCTCGTCCGCCGCCGGGGTCAGCAGATGGCCGTACGTGGCGGCCGGCCGGTCGCCGGGGGTCAGCACCCGCAGCACAGCCGGACGCCCCCGCTCCGCGATCTCCTCCTGGAGCCGGGGTATCAGTCCGGCCCGCAGCAGCGAGGACTTCCCACTCCCGGAGGCGCCGAACACCGCGGCGAACCGATGCCCGCACACCAGCTCCAGCAGGTCCTCCGTCAGGCGGTCCCGGCCGAAGAACAGCCCCTGGTCGGCCGGCTCGAACCGGGACAGGCCCCGGTACGGCGGCGCCGCCTCCTCGTCGTCCTCGCGGACCTCCCCCGCCACCTCCGCCTCGGCGTCCTTCCACCGCGGCTCCCACTCGTCCGGGTCGCCGCCGCAGGCCCGCACATAGCCCTGGACGACGGCGAGGGACGGCAGCCGTTCACCGGCCGCGGCCTGCGACAGCGTTGTCGCGGAGAAGCCCGCCGCCTCGGCCATCTTCCGGTACGAGGGGCTCCCCGCGGCCTTGCGCAGCTCCCGCAGCTCGTGCGCGAGCCGCGACACGGGACCGGCCGTCGGGTCCAGCGGTCTTTCCGGGCGCCCCATGCGCACACCTCCGTATGACCGGCGAAAGGGACATCGAGCGCGACGAACGTACAAGCCGCCGGGTGACGACAAGGTGGCCAACGGGTGACGTACGGGCGATGCAGCATGTGACGTCCATCAAGCCTCCTTCCGCCCACGAGATTGATTGACCTGACAAAAGGGACGTGGCAATCAACGTTCCGGTTGCGAGCGTCGAGGGAGCAAGGCCGCGAACGCCGCCGATGGTACGGGGGCGGGCTGCGGGCAGTTCCTTCCCTTCGACCCGAACGAAAGACGCATATGAGCACCGACCTCGTCGCCGGTCCGTCCCCACTCAGCAGACACAAGAGGCTGACTTCGTCCGTCATCGCCGCCGTCCTTGGCGCGCTGTTCCTCACTCTGCTCGGTCCGCTCGGAAACGCGTCGAAGGCATACGCCGCCGACGGCAACCCCACCTACCAGATCGGCATCGGCGGATCAGAGACCGCCGGACAAGATGCGTACGAACGCTTCCTCGACGCGGTAGCCGACCGAGCCGCAAGCGGCAGCAGCGACGTGCCGAGAACCACTTCCGAAGTCGCCCACACCGATCCCAGTAGCTCCAGCTTCTTCCAGGTGGACGTCCAGGCGTGGGGCAGTGACACGTTCGTGCGTCTGAACATCCGCCGCTCGGACATGTACATCATGGGCTGGTGGACGGGCAGCAACGTCTACAACTACGTCGGCTCGCGGGGGACTGACCGCAACGGGCGGCCGCTGCCGCCGCCGGGCAGCGAGTCCGGGCGGTGGACGACCCAAGGGTGGCTGGCGGCCGACAGCACGTGGCAGCTCCCCGGAGCCGGGGAGGGCTACGACAGCCTCCAGAGGGCCGCGAACACCGCCCGTACGGACATCACGTTCAGCAGGGAGAACGTCAACACGGCGGTCTGGGACCTCTACAACGCCAGGGACCCCAGGCAGATGGCACGCGCGTTCCTCGTCATGACGCAGTTCGTCGCGGAAGCGGCCCGGTTCCGGCCGATCGGCCGTGACATCGGCATGGTCATGGACGGCGGCGAGTTGCGCCTCCCCAGGGACTTCGTCGAGCAGGAGAACTCGTGGGACGCCCTGAGCCGCCGGTTCAACGACCTGCTCCGCAACCACGCGCCGGGCTACGTCGACCCGAGTCCCCTGTGGGGCTACCGCTCAGGCCAGTTCGGCGAGTCGGTGCCCTTCCGCATCCTCACGGCGATCATGTACGCCGACTACGTCCTGCACACGTCGAAGGGCCGCTGACCCCCACAGGAGTCTGATCCACCGCCCGACCGCTGCCCCGGCGCCCATCCCGCCGGGGCAGCGGTGTTCCTCCGGGCACCGGCACCGGCCCCCGGTAGGTCCAGGGGGTAGTGCCGGTTGCTCATGCCCTTGGCCACCAGCGCGGCGTCTTCCTGTTCCCGGCGGGTCAGCGGGCTCGGGGCGGGGCGCAGGGCGTAGGTGGCTCTTGGCCGGGTTCAGGACGCGGGCGCTCACCACCGAGGGATTGATTGCCCTGATCGGACGGGCTGCCGATCAACTCTCCGGCTGCCAGTCTTGGACCCGTGCCCCTCATCCCCCCGAGGGGCAGACAGCCGCCGGCGGACACTCCCCCCGTCCGCCGGCGGCTTCTGGCGTGGCCGTCAGCGCCCGACGTGGCTCACGAAGGCGACGTACGCCTCCGGCGAGAGGGTGAGGGTGCCGACCTCGGGGTTCTTGGAGTCGCGGACGGCGATGTGGGGGGTGAGGTGGGCGACCTCGACGCATTCGCCGCCGCTGGTGCCGCTGTAGCTGGACTTACGCCACGCTGCTGCCTTCAGCTGCTGGCCGGTCTCCATAGCGTTCCTCCATTACGCGGGCGATCAGGTCGGCCGAGTCCCTCGGCGAGAGGGCGGCGGCCTGCAAGCGAGCGTAACCGACCGAACGCTCCCTGATTACCTGCGGGTTGGCGGTCATGTGCCCCTGGTCATAGCTCTCGCTGTAGTGAATGTCGGGGTCGTCGTCGAAACGCAGAAGGGTGAACGAACCCATCATCCCCGCGTGGGGGCCCACGTCGAACGGCAGCACCTGGATGTGCACCCAAGGATCGTCCCGGAAGCTCAACAGGTGGGCGAGTTGCTTGCGCATCACCAGGCGGCTGCCCACAGTCTGCAAGAGCGCCGACTCGTCCAGGATGACCCACACCGCGGGCGGTTGCTCCCGCTTCAGTACGCGCTGCCGGTCCATGCGGGCCGCGACCATCTCCTCGACCTTGTCCGGATGGTCGAAGCTCAGCAGCGCCTCCGCGTACTCCCGCGTCTGGAGAAGCCCGTATATCAACTGACACTGGTACGTCGAGATGTACGTCGCCTTCGCTTCCATGTCCGCGAACGGCTGAAACCAGGTCGGCAGTTGGGTCCGCAAAACCAACCCCACCAGCCTCGAAAAACACCCGTCCGTCAACAGCGCCGCATCCGCCCGTTCCGCGAACTCCCTGGTCGGCACCTTGTGGGCGGTCTCGATCTGGCCCACCAGGGAGCCGGTGCAGAAGATGCAGTCGCCCAGGTCGCCCTGGGACATCCCCGCCGATTCCCGGTACCGGCGCAGCTCGGAGCCGAAGTAGTCCAGCGGCGAGGCGGTGGGGTCGAGTTTGCGGATGTTGGGCATGCGGCGGTCACCCCCAGGTCAGAACGCGGCGCGGCGTTCGTTTCGGTCTGTGGCCGAGCGTAATCACATGACTCCACGCTGGTGACATGAATCGCGTAACTGCCTCTCACGAGGAAGGACTTGGCGCCCGTTACGGCACCGGTTTCACTCTCGGTGAGCACTCCGCCCGGCACCTGCGCCGCATCCTCCGCCTGTATCTCGCCGCCTGGGAGATGGACGACCTGTACGACGCGGCGTCCCTCGCCCTCACCGAGCTGATCGCCAACGTCGTACGCCACTGCCCCGACCGGCGTGCCGCGGTGCTGATCCTGCGGCTGCCGGAGGAGCGGGGACTGCGCATCGAGGTCACCGACGCGAGCCCGTGCCCGCCGTTGTCCACAGCTGTGGACGAACTCGCGGAGGGTGGGCGCGGAGTGGGGATTGTCGAGGCCGTCACGGATCGGTGGGGGTGGGTCCCGCTGACCGACCGGCCCGGCAAGACCGTCTGGTTCGAGTGTGGCGTGAAGGCGGCAGGAGAAGGCGAGGTGAACGGCAAACCGCGCGAAGGGAACGGATGTTGACGCCACGAGGAATATCCCCCCGAAATGCCCAGGACGATTGATCGCCCTGTTCAGAACATGCCGCCAATCAACTCCCCGCACTCCAGTCTCGGTCTCGTCCCGCCGGAATCCCGGCAGAACCAGCCACCACTGGAGCACCCACATGTCGCAGACAGCGAAGCCCCGCCGGCGGTCCCGTATCGCCAAGGCCGCCCTCGTCCTGGGCAGCGCCGCCGCGCTGACCGTCGGTCTGACGGGCAGTGCCAGCGCCGGCGTCCTGAACCCGCTGCCGTGGAACGCGAGCACCTTCCAGAACAAGTACATGCCGCGGTTCGACTACGACGGGGACGGCTGCTTCCCCGCGGCGGCGGTGGACGCGGGCGGACACCTCAACGGCGGCCTCAAGCCCACCGGCCCGATCACCGGCGACTGCCGGGACGGCCACCTCGGCAGAGCCAACACGTACTCGCAGTCCCGGTGCGCGAACGGCTGGTGCGCCTACGTCTACGCGCTGTACTTCGAGAAGGACCAGACGCTCAACGGCGCCGACGCCTTCGGGCACCGCCACGACTGGGAGTCCGTCGTGGTCTTCCAGAAGCAGGGCGAGGAGCGCCCCCGTTACCTGGCCGCGTCCCGGCACGGCGGCTACAGCACCCACCCGATCAACGAGGTGCCGATGGACGGCAACCACGTCAAGATCGTCTACCACAAGGACGGCGCGAGCACGCACGCCTTCCGCTTCGCCAAGTGGGGCGAGGACACGGAGGCCTGGGGCCCGGGCAACCAGTGGGACACCCCGGCCCTGGTCACCATGGAGAACATGGCCAAGACGCCGCGCGACGCCCTGTGGAACTCCCAGTGGGGCAGGGCCAACTTCCCGCTGACCAACAACCTCGTCAGCAACATCAACAAGGCCCGGCCCGGCGAGGTGCCCGCGTTCTGACACGGGCCCGCACCCGAGCCGCCCCCGGCGGGACACTTCCCACTGCCCCGCCGGGGGCGGTTCCACACTGGTACGGTAAAGCCGTACGACTAGCCGCATTATTCGGAAACGCTCGGAGGTCAGTCCGATGTCGATCTCGGCGAACGAGGCCCGGCAGCGCTTCTATCCGCTGATCCGGCGGGTCAACGAAGACCACGAACCCATAGAGGTCACCTCCCGCGAGCACGGCGATGTCGTGATCATGTCCGCCGAGGACTTCCGTGCCTGGCAGGAAACGGTCTATCTGCTGCGCTCGCCGCGTAACGCACGGCTGCTCATGGAGTCCGTCGCGGAACTTGACGCCGGTCAGGGCCAGGCAAGGGATCTGATCGACACGGAGGACGCTGAGGGGTCCACCGTATGAAGGTCGTCTTCTCCAGCCATTCCTGGGAGCAGTACACGTACTGGGCGACAGCCGATCCGAAGATCCTCAAGAGGATCAACCGCCTGGTCAAGGAGATCCAGCGGACGCCCTTCGAGGGTGCGGGAAAGCCCGAACCGCTGAAGGAAATCCTGTCGGGCTGGTGGTCCCGGAGGATCACGGACGAACACCGCCTGGTGTACCGGGTCAAGGACGGGGCGGTGGAGATCGCCCAGGCCCGCTACCACTACTGACGCCACACCGCACGAGGCACGGCGGTCTCCGTCACCCGCTGACCTGCAGTTGCCGCAACTGCCGGTGAACGCTCTCCAGGGCGCCCTTCCGCCGGCCGGGGACGCGGGCCCGCAGCTCCGCCAAGGTGGGCCCCAGTTCCCGCGCGAGCGCCGCGTCGCGGATCTGTCCCCACTGGTGGTGGGCGCGGTCGACCGCGGCCTCCACGGCGGGCGCCTCCGGGGACTGTCCGGCGGAGAGCCGGGCGGAGGCGACCGTCAGCCAGGAGCGGCAACTGCGCACCGGGTCCCCCGCCATCATCGCCAGATCCGCGCGGACCTCGATCCAGTGCAGGGCCTCTTCGGAGGCGGGGCCATGGGTGCGCAGGGCGGTCTGCTCGTGGTGGGCGGCCAGGGCGTCGGCCTCGCCGTGCCGGCCGGACTCGACGGCGGCGGTGATGGCCGCGTGCGCGTCACTCGGCACGCTGCTCGGCGCAGGGGGTGGCGGAGTGGTGCTCTGCGTGGGGCTCTGCACGGGCATGGGCGGGGTACTCGGGGCGGGGCTCTGCTCGGGGATCGGCGGGAGTTTCTGTACGGGGTGCTGCGCGGGCTTCTGTACGGGGTGCTGCGCGGTCAGCACGATGTCGGTGCCCGCCCCGGCCTCGGGCGCGATCCGCGCCAGGGCCATCTGGTGCAGTTGGTCCAGAGGTGGGCGGTGGCCGCTGCGCAAGAGGGTCCCGACCGCCTTCATGTACGCCGGGACCGCCACCGTACGGCGGTTCGGCGGCGGGGCGACACGGCCGTAGACCGTGCTGTTGCGGCCTGAGTCGAGGGGGTTGGCGCGCAGCCACTCCCAGGTCTCCGCGTCGGCGTGCAGATCGACGAGCAGAGCCGTCGAGCCCGGCGCGCGCAGGCGCAGTTCCTCGCGGAACCAGTGCCAGGGGAACCCGGTGTAGCGGACCGTGGCCGGCGTGGAGCGGGCCAGGGCGAGGTGGGGCAGGTGCTGGCGGCGGTCCAGGTGGAGCTGGCCGGTGACGAAGACGGTGAGCGGGGCGGGGGCGGCCGCGGCGGCGCGCAGGCGGGTCAGGACGGCCTGCGGCTCCAGCGGGTCGGCGAGTTCGACGACGTTCGCCGTGTCCGTGCCGGACAGCACCGCGGGCGGGACCGCGGCCAGGACGGGGAGCACGGAGGCGGCGTCCACCAGACAGCCCCTGCCCACCGGTGCGGCGGCGAGCAGCAGCACGGTTCCGGGCATCGGTCCCTCCCCATCCCCCGTCGATCACGTACGGCAGCACCGTAACCGCTGCGGGTGCAAAGGGGGGATCTCAGGCCTGCGAACGTCCGTTTCCGTCCCCATTCCCCGCATTCCCCACGCCACTTCTCCGCCGTACCGCGAACACCGTCGTGTCATCGGCCAGCCGCCCGCCGCAGTGCCGCAGCGTGCGCTCCCGTACGAACGCGACCAGCCGCGGGGGCCACGCGATCTCCGGGTCGGCGGCGACGGCCTCGGCGACGTCGGCGGCGAGCGGGTAGAAGTCGCCGGCGCCGTCCCGGGCCTCGGTCACGCCGTCCGTGGTCAGCAGCAGGGTCTCTCCGGGGCGCAGCGGCACGCGGAGCACGGGCGGCGGGCCGTCGGCGGGGGCGAGCTCCGCCAAGCCGAGGGGCAGGCCGTGGGCGGGCGGCAGGGACCGTACCCCGCCGGGGCCGACGATCAGCGGGCCTTCGTGGCCGAGGACGACGGCGTCCACCACGTCCCGGTCCCCGCCGTCCCGGTCTCCGTCGGGGAAGCCGATCAGCACGGCGGTGGCGAACCGGTCGCCGTCCTCCCGGCCGAGGGCCACCCGCATCCGGCAGTGCCGCCGCATCCGCACCTCCAGCAGTTCGGCGACCGTCGCGAGCTCCGGTTCGTGGTAGCCGGCCTCGCGGAAGGTGCCGAGCAGCGCGGCCGCCGCCTCCACCGCGCCCAGCCCCTTGCCCTGGACGTCGCCGAGGATGACGCGGGTGCCGTACCGGCCGGCCTGGATGTCGTAGAAGTCGCCGCCGACCCTCGCCTCGCTGTCGGCGGCGAGATAGACGGCCGCGTGCTCCAGGCCGCCCCAGCCCGGCGGCAGCGGGCGCAGCACGGTGCGGCGGATGGTGGCGGCGACGTCCTGCATGTGCAGCATGCGCCGCTCGCCGCGCACCCGGACCACACAGGCCAGCGTGGCCAGCACCCCGCCCATGCCGGCGAGGATGAGGTCGGGCAGGCCGGCCTGGTACTCGTGCGGCAGGACGGCGTCCGCGGCGAGGTAGGTGGCGGGCGCGAGCACCGCGAAGAAGGCCGTGCCCCACACCCCGCAGATCGCGGCGGCGATACCGGGCACCAGCACGATCCAGGACAGGATCCGGAAGTCCTCGCTGGTCCTGAAGTCGACGAGCACGATGCCGACGAGCAGCACCAGCGGCGGCACCCAGGCGACGCTCCGGCCACGTACCCGCAGCAGCTCCGGCCGCTCCGCGTCGCCCTTCAGCCCGGTCGCCCCGTCGCTGACCGCCCTCATGGCCCTCAGCGAAACACGGCGTTCGCCGCGCCGCATCCGGGTACCCGGGCGTCGTATCACCAGTGACACCGGTGTCACCTCACCAGTGATGCGACGGAATCGACACCTGCCGTCGACTTGCCTGGCGGCCGCCCCAGGTGTGCCCTGGAGGGCGGGGGCGAGGAGAGAGGAGTGCTCTCATGGCTCATGCGGCACCCGCGCCCGGCGGACGGGCTCCCGGGACGGGTACGGCGGCCGACAGGGGCGCCCTGCCCGATGTGTTCAGCGAGCGGACGCACCGCGTCGCGAGTGTGGCCGTACCGGTCGTCCTCGGGCTGGTCTACGGCTACTGGGCCGCGGCGAACCGGCGCTCCGGCGGTGAGATCACCGGCTGGAACCTGCTCTTCGGCTTCGTCACGGCGGCCGCGTTCATGGTGCTCTACGTCGCCGTGCGCTGGGTCGCCTCGCGCACGATCCGCGAGGTGCACGCGATCCTGTGGTCCGCCTTCGCGGGCAGCGCGTTCGGTTTCCTCTACGAACAGACCGACAAGACGGTGCTGCGCTCCGCGATCATGGGGCTGGTGATCGGCGCCGCCTTCTTCGCCGTGCTGTTCTACCGCTATTACACGCACGAGGACGCCCAGGGCCGCCGTACCGCCTGAAGGCCGCACACACACGTACACCTACACGCGCCCACGGTTCGGCCCCGGTCGCTCGCCCACACGGCGCCGGGGCCGACCCATCCCCCTTCATCCCCTTTTCACCCACCCACGTGGCCCGGCGGCCGGCCCTCCTCACCCCCTCCTGATCCATGAGACACCCGTTCGGGTGAACCCTCCACCGGAGAGCGACGCCGTGCCGCCGTCTGCAGGCACCCCGCTGGCACCCCGGCCCCCGTGACCGTTGCCTGAACGGGTGCCCACCCGTCTGCGGAACGCCCTGTCGGCAGCGCTGATCGCCCTGTCGTGCCTCCTCGTGCCGTTCGGCGTGCTCGCGGCCTGGGTGGTCCACGGGCTGGCCGACACCGGCAGATACGTCACGACGATGGCGCCGCTCGCCACCGATCCGGCGGTGCGGGGCGCGGTCGCGGACGCCGTGGAGGCCGGGGTGCTGCGGGTGGTCGACGACCGGCCGGCCGGATCGTCCGCCCCGGTGCGCCCCTTCGTGGACGACGCGGTCCGCTCCTTCACCCGCACCGAGGCCTTCCGCACGGCGTGGAACACGGGCAACCGGGAGCTGCACAGCGCCGTGCTGCGCGCCTTGCGGGACGAGCGCGAGCGCGCGGTCACCGTCGACCTGGCACCGATCACCGCCCAGGTCAAGCACCGCCTCACGGCCGACCACGTCCCTCCCCCAGCCTCCGGCCGGGGGGACCCCCATCTCGCTTCGCTCGCACACCGCCTCCCGGTCGCACACGCCGAGGTCGACGTCCTCGCGGCCGATGAACTGAACCGGCTCAGAAAGGGTTACCACGTGCTCGAAGTCGCCGGATTCTGGCTGCCCGTCGCGGGCGCCGTGCTCGCCGTCACCGGTATCGCCATCGCCGCGTGCCGCCGCCGCGCGGTCATGGCGACCGCCCTGGGCACGGCGCTCGGGGGCGCGTTCCTGGCCCTGGCGGTGGTGATCGGCCGCCGGCTCACCCTGGCCGACCTGCCGGATGCGGCCCACCGCCCGGCGGCGGGCGCGATCTACGACGCCCTGACCGCGACCCTGCGCACGGTGTCCTGGCTCCTCTTCACCCTCGGCATGGCGGTGGCCCTGATCTGCCGGGTCACGGAGTACTTCGCACAACGCCGACGAGCGTCCGGGGCGGCACCCACCGCGGACCCGGCACCCGACCAGCCCCGAGCCCGAGTATGACGACAACCCTGACCACGCCCTCCGTCCGCCCGGTCACAGAACCTCTCGCGCAACACGGGCGAGCGTCCGCAGCGCCCTCCGCAGATCCGGCTCGGGAGCGGACGCGAGGCCGAGTCTGACCGCGTCCGGCGTGCGGTTGGGGTCGACGGTGAAGGCGGGACCGGGCGTCACCGCGATGCCGTGCGCGGCCGCGGCGGCCGTGAAGGTGTCGGCCCGCCACGGCGCGGGCAGCTCCCACCAGGCGAAACAGGCGCGCGGATCGGACCGTACGACAAAGCCCCGCAGCTCCTCGGCCACCACCCGCTGCCGCCCCCGCGCATCAGCCCGCTTCGCCCCGACCAGCCGCTCCACCACCCCCTCCCCGATCCACCGCACGGCGGCCTCCACCGCGAACCGCCCGGCACTCCACCCACCGGACCGCACGGCCTCGGCCACCGGCTCCACCCGCCCGTCCGGCACGGCGACGAAGCCCACGGTCAGTCCGGGCGCGACCCGCTTGGAGAGACCGTCGACGACATGGACGAGCCCGGGCGCATGGACGGCGAGGGGATCGTCATCGGTGAGGAACGACCAGATGCGGTCCTCCACGACGGGGATGTTCAGATCGAGCGCGGTGCGCGCGAGCTCGCGCCGCCGCTCGGGACCGGTCGTGACCGAGGTCGGGTTGTGCAGGGTCGGCTGGAGGTACAGCGCGGCCAGGGCAGCGGTGCGGTGGGCGGCGGCGACGGACTGCGCGAGTGGGCCCTCCTCGTCCGTGGCCAGCGGCACCAGGGTGATGCCGAGCCGGGCGGCGATCTCCTTGACCACGGGATACGTCAGCGCCTCGACGCCGACCCGGCCGCCCGGCCGGACCAGGGAGGCGAGGATGGCGGCGACGGCCTGGCGGGCGTTGCCGGTGAACAGCAGCCGGTCGGGGTCGGGCTGCCAGCCCCCGGTGGCGAGCAAGCCGGCCACCGCCCGCCGGGCCTCGGGGGTGCCGGTGGCAGGGACCGGGCGCAGGGCATCCGCGAGAACGTCGGGGCGCAGAAGCGGCGCGAGCCCGGACGCGAGAAGCTCCGACTCACCCGGCACCGACGGGTAGTTGAGTTCCAGGTTGACCGGCGCCGCGGTCGCCGCCTCGACGAGGGCCCGCCCGCCTCCCTCCGGAGCGGCCCGCACGAAGGTCCCGCGACCGACCTCCCCGACGACCAGCCCACGCCGCACGAGCTCGGCGTACACCCGCCCCGCGGTGGACCCGGCGATCCCGCGCCGCCGCGCGAACACCCGCTGCGGAGGCAGCCGTTGGCCCGGCTTGAGCCGCCCCGCGGCGATGTCGTCGGCGATGCGATCGGCGATACGCCGAAAGTCACTCACAAGCCCACCCCCTCCACAGCCCCTCCCCGACATTGCACCGAGGGCAAAGATTTTATTGCACCGAGGAGTTGGGCGGTCCTAGGGTCGTCGGCATGAGCCCCTTCCTCGCATACGAGGACAAAGGCGCTGATCTCCCTTCAGTCCCCCTTGTCCTCGTCCACGGCCACCCCTTCGACCGCACGATGTGGAACCCGCAGATCGAGAAGTTCTCCGCCACCCGCCGGGTCGTGGCCCCCGACCTGCGCGGCTACGGCGCCTCCCCGGTCGTCCCCGGCATCACCCCGCTCGCCGCCTTCGCCGAGGACATCGAGACCCTGCTCGACGACCTCAAGGTGGCGACCTGTGTGCTGGCGGGCCTGTCGATGGGCGGCCAGATCGTCATGGAGTGCTACGCCCGCTTCCCCGACCGCATCCGCGGCCTGGTCCTCGCCGACACCTTCCCGGCGGCCGAGACGCAGGACGGCAAGCGGACACGGAACGCCATGGCGGACCGGCTGCTGCGCGAGGGCATGCGCGGATACGCCGACGAAGTACTGGAGAAGATGGTCGCGCCGTACGCGACCGCCGAGGTCAAGGCCCACGTCCACCGCATGATGACGGCCACCCCGCCCGAGGGCGCCGCGGCGGCCCTGCGCGGCCGCGCCGAACGCCCCGACTACCGCGCCCTGCTGACCCGCGTCACGGTCCCCGCCCTGGTCGTCGTGGGCGCCGACGACACCTACACCCCAGTACCGGACGCGGAGGCGATGCACACGGCCCTCCCGGACTCGACCCTCCGGGTGATCGAGGGCGCGGCGCATATGCCGAACCTGGAGCGGGCGGAGGAGTTCAACGAGGCGTTGGGGGCGTTGCTGGCCAGGGTCGACGTCTAGCACTCCAGTGCGATTGGTGTCGTCACACATCCCTTGGTGACAGCCGGACCGGGATTGCTAGGTCAGGACCAGCCAGCGGCGGCCGTCGATCAGCTCTCGGGCTGCGTCGAGGTGGCCGGCGTGGCACGCGGTCTCGGTGATGACATGCAGCAGGACGTCGCGCAGGGTGTGCAGGTGCGGTTCACCGAACTGGTCGTGGGGCCACCAGGTCAATGTGGCGTCGGCAGGGGTCGCGGTGATGACGTCATCGGCGAGTTCCGCCTCCTGCCGGTATAGGTCGAGCACGTCGGTGGCCGGCACTTCCGGGGCCACCTTCCACGCTTCGTCGCCGCTCGTCAGACCGCGGATGACCTCCTCGTCCCCGGCGACGACCGCGCGGAACCAGAACCGCTCCACATCCAGCGCGAGGTGCTGGACCAGCCCCAGGCAATGCCATCCGGAAGGCAGCACGGGCCGTCGCAGATCCTTCGCGTCGAGCCCGTCGAGAGAATCGTTTCGCTCAAATTTTCGGTCACGGCCACCCAGGATTCCCCAATCTCTGTGGCCGCGCAGGGAGTTACCCGATATCCGGGACACACCCCGGACGGCCTTCCCCCAGCCGGGCATCGCCGGACCCCTCCCGCGCAACCTTCCCCCCACACCCCCCGTCTTTGAGGGAGGATTCGGGCATCCCACCCGCGAGTGGAAGGTCGGGACTTGGAGACTGTGGCTGCCGAGTGGACGATGCCGCCGGACGGTGCCGCCGGGGGGCGGGCCCGGCGGCGGGGCGGTGCCTGGGGGGCCGGGCTGCTGTTCCTGGGGGTCAGTGTGGTCGTCGGCTGCCGGGTCGCCGGCGTCGACGGGGTCACCCCGGTTCCCCAGCTCCTGGCCTTTCTGCCGTGGCTGCTCGTGCCGGCCGGCTTCGGGCTGCTCATCGCCGTGCTCTCGCGCTGGTGGTTCGGTGCCGTGTGGGCGCTCGCGCTGCTCGGGCTGCTGGCCTGGTTCATCGAGCCGTACGGGAAGAGCACCGAGCCGGGCGGGGCGCCGCTGGTCTCGTTCCGGGTGATGACCTCGAACGTCGAGTTCGGGCACGCGACCGACGCCCTCGTCGCCGCCGTCCGCCGCGAGCGGCCCGACATCGTGTTCGTGCAGGAGTGCGAGTTCACCTGCGACGGCAAGCTCAAGAAGGCCCTCGGCGGCGAGTATCCGCACCGGGCGGCCCGGGTGGCCGGCGGTTCGGAGGGGTCGGTCGTGCTCAGCCGCTTCCCGCTCGACCCCGCCGAGGAAGTCGCCGGCACCATGGCCATGCCCGGCGCCGTCGCCGACGTACGCGGGCACGCCGTACGGCTCCAGCTCGCGCACCCCATGCCGCCGCTGCCCGGCCGGACCGACCGGTGGCGGCGGGAGCTGGGTGAGCTGCGGGACTTCGCCGCCGAGGACCGGCGCACACCCCTCGTCGTCGCCGGGGACTTCAACGCCTCCCAGGACCACGCCGCCTTCCGCCGCATCCTGGACACCGGTCTGCAGGACGCCGCCCGGCTCGCCGGCCACGACCGCACGGTGAGCTGGCCGGCCCGCACGGCACCGGCGTTCGGCGTGCAGATCGACCACGTGCTGCTCTCCGCGGACTTCTCGGTCCGCGCCGCCCGCTTCCTCGACCTGGCCGACACCGACCACCGCGCCCTCGTCACCGACCTCACGCTTCACCAGCGACGATGAGCTGAGCGGGGGAGGAACAAGGGGGCTCATAGAAGAACAAGAGTGCCCATAATGGGGCTCATGTCCCGCGAGCTCCCCATCGGTCTCACACCTCCCGACTGGCTCGTGCGGAACCTCCGGGCCCAGCCGGCCCCCGTCAACCGGCCTGCCGTGATCCGCGCCGCCGTCGCGATGGCCCTCCCCTTGGCCATCGGCCTCGCGGCCGGCCGCCCCTCCTACGGCGCCCTCGCCTCCATGGGCGCCCTCAACGGCGTCATCAGCGACACCGCCGCCGCCTACCGCGTCCGCATCCCCACCATCGCCGTCCCGCAGCTCTTCGGCGCCGTCGGCGTCACCCTCGGCGTCCTGGTCCACGGCCACGGCTGGGTCGCCGTCGCCGCCGTCACCGGCGTCGCGCTGGTCTCCGGGATGATCTCGACGATCGGCGCGGTCGCCTCCGCGGCGGGGCTGGTGCTGTTGCTGACCTGCGTGGTCGGCGCGGGTCTGCCGATGCCGGGCGAGTGGTGGCTGGCGCCGCTGCTGATGTCCGGCGGCGGGCTGCTCGTCCTGGTCCTGGCTCTGCTGGCCTGGCCGCTGAGGTCGGGGGTGCCGGAGCGGACGGCGGTCGCCGACACCTACCGGACGGTCGCCGGCCTGCTGACGGCCGTCGGCGGCGGCACCCAGGCGTACGACGACGCTCGGCACGCCGTCACCCGGTCCCTGAACCAGTCGTACGACACCGTCCTCGCCCACCGCGCCACCCACCACGGCCGCAGCCCCGAACTGGCCCGCCTGGTGGCCCAGTTGAACGCCATCACCCCGGTCGTCGAGGCCGCCCCCGCCGCCCATCTCACCGGCGCCCCGCTCCCGCCCGAGGTCCCGCAGGCGGTACGCCACCTCGCCTCCGCCGTCGAGACCGGCTACCCGGGGCCCATAGGCCTGAAGCTCCCCACCCCCACCACCGAGACCGCCCGCGCCGTCGACCACGCCCTGCGCCACGCCGCCGAGGTCGTCACCACCCCCGACGTCGACCCCCGCGGCATCGACGACCGCCTCGGCCGCCCCGCGGCCCTGAACACCCGCGCCGCCCGTGCGCTGCGCGGCGTCACCCTCTCCGCCGCCTCCTGGCGCTACGGCCTGCGCCTCGCCCTGTGCATCGGCCTGGCCCAGACCCTGGTGTCGATCGTCCCGGTCCCCCGCTCCTACTGGGTCGCCCTCACCATCACCTTCGTCCTCAAGCCCGACTTCGGCTCGGTCTTCTCCCGCGCCCTGCTGCGCGCGCTCGGCACCGTCGCCGGCCTGGTGGTCGCGGCGGCGGTGCTGGCGGAGGTGCCGCGCGGCTGGTGGGACGTACCGGTACTGCTCCTGCTCGCACCGCTCGTCCCGGCGCTCACCCCGCGCGGATACGGCTACCAGACGGCCGCCATCACCCCGGTCATCCTGCTCGTGTCGGACGTACTGAACCGCCAGGGCACCGCCCTGCTGCTGCCCCGCCTCGTCGACTCCCTCATGGGCTGCGCGATCGCCCTCGTCGCCGGGTATCTGCTGTGGCCGGAGAGCTGGCACACCCGTGTCGGCGACCGTCTCGCGGACGCCGTGGACGGCACCGCGCACTACGTCGAGAGCGCCTTCGGCCCGAACGCCGTGGACCCACCGGCCCGCGCCCGCATGCGCCGCCGCCTCTACCGCGACCTCTCGGCCATCCGCACGGAATTCCAACGCGCCCTGACCGAACCCCCGCCCACCGGCCGGAAGGCGGCCGCGTGGTGGCCCCTGGTAGTGGCGGTGGAGCGCATCGTGGACGCGACGACCGCGGCAAGGGTACGGGTACGCCACGGGGCCACCCCGCCGTCCACCGCCGAGGTGACCCAGGTCGTACGCCAGCTCAGGGAACTGGCGGAGGGAGTACGCAGGACCGAGACCCCATACCCGGTCCGCACCGACCTGACGGGCCCGCCGACCAGCGTCCTGGAGCCCCTACGCCAAGAGGTGGCAGCGGCAAGATCAATCGCGTCCCCGCACTGAAAGCGCCCTCAAGGGGCGCGGGGAACTGCGCGACCAACCACAGACAACCCGCAGCCGCCCACAAGAAGAAGCCCCCGAGCTATTGGGCGAACCGTCCAGACAAATAGGCGCGGCCGCCCTGTGCAGGAGGGCGACCGCGCCATGTGGGGGGTGGGTCTTGACGGTGCCGGCGTTACTGGCGGGCGGCCTTGTGCAGCGCCTTGTCCATCGCCGCGGCGAACCCGTTGGCCCAGAGCTGGTCCACGCGGGCCCGCTCATTCGCGTCCGGCTGCGCGTTCGTGCAGGACGGACCCGGACCGCCGCCCGACATCAGCTCGCTGCACGGCCCCTCGTAGTGGTCCGGCAGCCCGAGGACGTGTCCCGTCTCGTGCGCGGTGACGCGAGTCGAGTCGTACTCCTGGTTCTGCTGGTAGTCGAGGAAGATGTACCCGTTGCCGTGCCCGTCCGTGGAGGCGTACGAGCCACGCGGGTCGTTGCCCTCACGGTAGGTGAAGTCGGCGTTCGACCCCTCCTGGAGCTTGACGTTGGACACCGCGCTGTTCCATATCTGGGTGCTGCGGGCTATCTGCTCGCTGAACTGCGGTGCGGCGGACGCGTCGTAGGTGACCGTGACGGCCGCGAGGCTCGGGTTCGCCGCGCGCTTCTCGGCGACCGACTTCAGCACGGCCTCGAAGAAGGCCCGGCTGGAGTCGGATTCGGCGGACTTGACGTCGTAACCGGCCTGGACCTGGGCCGGGGCCGCGGTCGCCGGGGCGACCGTGCCGAAGCCGAGCGCCGCGACGCCGAGACCGACCGCTGTCAGCGAACGGGCGGACAGAGCAAAGGACATGCGCATCGATGACTCCTAGGTGGGGGGTGAGTCGTCAAGGCGAGTGTCGACGCCTGTATGGCCGCTGTGATGATGGCAATCGGCGATAGCCCGGCCCTATCGGGGCCCCAATTCACAGGTATCAGGGAGGATTTGTGCGTCTGGTGAAAGCCCTGATTCCGTTTTAATCTCCCCTGGCATGGAGCTCGAGGTCAGACATCTGCGCGCCCTGTGCGCCATAGCCGACACCGGCAGTCTGCACCGGGCCGCGCGCCAACTGGGCGTCGCCCAGCCCTCGCTCAGCACCCAACTGCGGCGGATCGAGCAGGAGCTGGGCGGCGCGCTGTTCGTGCGCGCGAGAACCGGCTGCCGCCCCACCCCGCTGGGCCGTCTGGTCCTCAGCCGCGCCCGTCCGCTGGTGGCTGATATGCGTGCGCTTGTCACCGAGGCGAGGGCGGCCGCGGTGGGCGGCGCGGAGCTGCGGATCGGCTCGACGGCGAGCAAGGCCCTCGCGGGCTGGCTGCGCAGGCTGCGCGGCCACGGCCAGGACCCGACGCTCCATATGAACGTCTCCCCGAACGCCCTGCTCCGCATGGTCGCCGACGGCCAGCTCGACGTCGCCTTCGTGCACGAGGTGGAGGGCTGTCCGCTGCGTATCCCGCCCGAACTCCGGCTACGCGTGTTGATGGAGCGCGAGCCGCAGTTCGTGTCGCTGCCCACCGACCACCCGGCGGCGGTGAAATCGGAGGTCCACCTGCGTGACCTGGCGGAAGACCGCTGGATGGTGGACCCGACCGTCGACGGCGAGTGGGACGCCGTGCAGCGGATGTTCCGCGCGGCCGGCGTCAACCCGCACGTCCTGCACGGCGACTACTACACGGCCGACGCCCTGGTCGCCACCGGCGAGGTGGTCGCCGTCTGCCAGCCGACCCACGCCGACAGCCCCACGATGGCGGTACGGCGCCTGCACGGCGACCCCCTCGGCGTACGCCTGCTCCTCGCGGCCCGTACGGAGACGGACCTGGACGATGTCTATCCCGCGCTGGAGGAGGCGTACCGGGAGGCGGCGCGGCAGGCGCCGATGTACCGGGAGTGGCTGGAACGCGACGGCGAGCGGCAGCCGCCGGTCCCAGCACTCCCGTAGCGGTCGGCGACCGCTGTCAGCAGCCGATGCGGCGGCCGTCCTTGCGCCACACGGCGACGACGGACGGGCGGACCGCCTTGCCGGGGCCGTCGGGGAAGGTGCTGACCGGGTTGTCGGCGGACGCGCCGTCGACCTCGCCCGGGTGCTGGACGGCGACGACGACACGGCGGTCCTGGATGATCGGGCCGCAGGTCTCGGCGCCGAGCGGCACGGTCAGGAACTGCTTCAGCTCACCGCGCCGGCCGCCCTTGACCGGAACGCCGAACAAACCGTCGTTCGAGCCGAGGGCGTTGCCGTCGGTGGAGATCCACAGGTTGCCGTAGTCGTCGAAGGCGACGTTGTCCGGGCAGGAGATCGGGCTGACCTGGTCCTTCGGGAAGCCCGCGAAGTAGGTCGCCGGGTCCTCCGGGTCGCCCGCGACGAGGAACAGCGTCCAGGCGAACTTGGTGCTGTCGGCGCGGTTCCAGCGCTCGGTCAGCTCCAGGACCTGGCCGTGCTTGTTGCCGATGCGCGGGTTGGCCTCGTCGACGGGGGCGTTGCCGGCGGTGCCGCGGCGGGAGTTGTTGGTGAGCGCGATGTAGACCTTGCCGGTGACCGGGTTGGGCTCGACGTCCTCGGGCCGGTCCATCTTGGTGGCGCCCACCTTGTCACCGGCGAGGCGCGTGAAGACGAAGACCTCCTCGGCCGTCATCCCCTCGACATGCGAGACGGCGCCCTTGGCGGTGGCGGTGGCCAGCGGAATCCACTCACCGCTGCCGTCGAACTCGCCGTCGCTCGGCAGCTTGCCGGTGCCGTCGATCTCGATGGCCGGGGAGTCGCCGGTGAGCTTGGCGACGTACAGCGTGCCCTCGTCGAGGAGGGAGAAGTTGTGCTCGCGGACGGCGCGGCTGTGACCGTGCTTCATCCGCTTGCTGCCGACGAACTTGTAGAAGTAGTCGAAGCGCTCGTCGTCGCCGGAGTAGACGACGGGACGGCCGTCGTACGTGAGCCGCACGGTCGCGCCCTCGTGCTTGAAGCGGCCGAGCGCGGTGTGCTTGCGCGGCGTGGAGTCCGGGTTGTACGGGTCGAACTCGACGACGTAGCCGTGGCGGTGCGGCTCGTTGGGCTCCTGGGCGATGTCGAACCGCTTGTCGAAACGCTCCCACTTGCGCCCGGAGGCGCCGCTGCCGATGCCGTAGCGCGCGTCCGTGTCCCGGCTGCCGTTGGCGAAGTACTGGTTGAAGTTCTCCTCGCCGTGCAGCGTGGTGCCCCAGGGGGTCTCGCCGCCGGCGCAGTTGTTGAGGGTGCCCAGGACCTTGGTGCCGGTCGGGTCGGCGGAGGTCTTGAGGAGGTCGGACCCGGCGGCGGGACCGGTGACCTCGAACTCGGTGGTGGCGGTGACGCGCCGGTTGAGGCGGTGGCGCCGCACGGCGGTGAGCTTGCCGGTACGGCGGTCCTCCTCGACCACGACGGCGGCCAGGCCGTGCGCCGCCCAGGCGATCTCGACCTGCTCGCGGGTCGGGTTCTCGGGGTCGTAGCCCCGGAACATCATGTCCTCGCTGGTGTACTCGTGGTTCGCGACCAGGATCTGGCGGTTCCACTCACCCGGGAGCGGAAGCAGGGCGAGGAAGTCGTTGTTGTACCCGAACTGGCCGGCCTGCGCCTTCGCCGTCTGGTTGTCCGGGTCGAACTCGGGGGCACCGGGCAGGATGGGGTCGCCCCAGCGGATGACGACGTTCTGCTCGTAGCCCTGGGGGACGACGACGGCGTCCTCGGTGTTGGGCGCGACGGGAGCGAATCGCAGTCCACGCGCACCGTCGCCGCCCGGCTTGTGCCACCAGGTGTCGGCGGCCGCGGCGTCGGCCTGCGGGGCGGCGGCGACGGTGGCGGCACCGGCCGCGGTGGCTGCGGTGACGACGGCGGCGGCACGCATCACGGAACGGCGGCTGAGGGCGCCCGCGATGACGTCACCGACGTATTCGTTGGTGGTGGTGTTGGGCGCCTCGTGGAAACAGGCGTCGCCGCACCGGTTGCGGCAGGTCAGAGCTGACCGCCCACCGGGATGCGACCCACCGTTGACTCTGATGATCGGCAGCTGAATGCGCATGTCGCTGTGTACTCCCCTTGCTTCCCGTCGTGTGCAGCGTGGGGGACGTTAGGGGCACGCGTGTGCGGAAGCGGGGCCGAATGATGAACGACAGGTGAACTGGAGGAGTCCGTCGGGGAGTTGGCCGCGCGGGCTGACTACGGCGCGATGCACCCTTGACGCAGCGTGACTCCTGTGCCCGCCCCTCCCCAAGATCGCCACGCGGGACCGCTAACCTTACGTGTCCGTCCTGGCCAGGGATCGACGGGCATAACTCACG
The DNA here is from genome assembly GCF_049974585.1 of Streptomyces sp. UG1. Taxonomy (NCBI): domain Bacteria; kingdom Bacillati; phylum Actinomycetota; class Actinomycetes; order Kitasatosporales; family Streptomycetaceae; genus Streptomyces; species Streptomyces sp. UG1. The sequence continues at coordinate 41,256 of NZ_JBNGGG010000037.1, forward strand.
CGAAGGGTTGCGCACATGGGCATTCTGACTCTCCTGCGGAACGCGTTCGGCCGGTCACGCAAGGGGCGTACCGCCGAAGCAGAGGGTGCGACTCCTTCGCCGGAACCGCAGCCGACGGTTCCTTCTCCGTCCCCCGAACCCCAGCCGACGGCCACCGCCCAGGTACCGGAGCCGCGCAGCTCGGCGGCGCGAGGGGCGCAGCCTCGCGGCTCGGAGGAGGCCGAGGGGGCCGAGCCGGCGGCGCAGCCCGCGAACAAGACGGATAAGGCAGCGGGCGGGGCAGAGAAGGACGAGGACGAGCATGAGCTGGTCTCGGCCGCCTTCGACAACGTGACGGTCCCCAAGCCGGCGAAGCCGGCGGAGGCGAGGGCCGAGGAGCCGGTTCCGGGGACGGTTGCGGCTGATTCGGGGGCGAGTACGGCTGAGGAGCCGACTTCGGTTGAGGAGCCGACTGCGGCTGAGCTGGTTGCCGATGAGCCGGTGGCCGAGACGCCCGTCGCCGGGACGTCGGTGGGCGAGACGCCGGCTGCCGAGACGCCGGTGGTCGAGACGTCGGTGGTCGAGAAGACGACCGCTGTTGAGGAGCCGGCTGCCGACGCGTCCGCCGCTGATGAGGTGGCCGCGGTCGAGCCCGTTGCGGAGACGTCCGCCGCTGACGAGTCGGCTGCGGTCGAACCCGTCACCGAGACGCCCGTCGCTGAGGAGACGGTCACCGAGACGCCCGCTGCCGAAGCCCCGGCTGCCGAGACGCCGGGCGTGGCCGAGGAGGCGGCGCCCGAGCCGGCGGTGGAGGAGCCCGCGCCGGTCGCGGCTGCGGAGGGGACGACTGCCGAGTCGGAGCCGATCGCCGAGGTCACGCCGGACGCGACCCCCGAGCCCGAGGCATCCGCCCAGCCCGAGGCGTCCGCCGAGTCCGAGCCCGCCGCTGAGGCGGAGCCCGTCGTGGAGGTCACCCCCGAGCCGGAGCCCGCCGTAGAGGTCACCCCCGAGCCGGAGCCCGCCGCCGAGCCCGAGCCCGAGACCGCCACGGCGCCCGACACCACCACCGCACCCGCCACCGCCACGGCGCCCGAGCCCGCCGCCGAGCCCGAGCCCGCCGCCGAGACCGAGTCCGTGGCCGACTCCGAACCCGTGGCCACCCCCGAGCCGGTAGCCGCCGACGGTGAAGGCGCCCCACAGGAGGCACCCGCAGTCGACGACGAGACCCGCACGGGTGGTGCGGGTGGGAACGACACCGAGGCCGAAGGCGAAGCCGAGGCCGAGGTCGGGGCCGCAGTCACCCCCGCCCCCACCCCCACCCCCACCCTCCCCCCAGGCCTCCTCACCGCCTACAACGCCGCCCGAACCGCCCTGCACCAGCAGAACCTCACCGGCACCCACGCCAAGGTCTACCTCGTCCTCGACCGCTCCGCCTCCATGCGCCCGTACTACAAGGACGGCTCCGCCCAGGCCCTCGCCGAGCAGACCCTCGCCCTCGCCGCCCACCTCGACCCCGAGTCCGCCGACCCCACGGTCCACGTCGCTTTCTTCTCCACCGAACTCGACGGCACCGGCGAGCTGACCCTCACCGACCACGAGAACAAGATCGACGAGCTCCACGCCGCCCTCGGCCGCATGGGCCGTACCAGCTACCACGTGGCCGTCGACGAAGTGATCACCCACCACCAGAAGACCGCCCCCGACACCCCCGCCCTGGTGGTCTTCCAGACCGACGGCGCCCCCGACGCCAAGACCCCCGCCACCCACGCCCTCACGGAGGCCGCGAAGAACCACCCCTCCGTGTTCTTCTCCTTCGTCGCCTTCGGCGACCCCGAGCAGAAGGCCTTCGACTACCTCCGCAAGCTGAAGCGGGACAACACGTCCCTCTTCCTGGCCGGCGAGACCCCGCTGGAGCTGACCGACCAGCAGGTCTACGAAGGCATCCTGGCGAACTGGCGCCCGTGACCCCCAGGGGGTGGACAGAGTCGGACAGAGTCCCCCACCTCGTCCACCCCCCGTCACCCCCGTCCACCCCCCGAAACGCGTGTGAGTCGATCTTCAGAGGGCCAGTAGGATTTCGACCATGGCGGCCACTGGATCCGAGAAGCAGGGTGGAAAGGCGTACTACGTCTCCACCCCCATTTATTACGTCAACGACGCTCCTCACCTGGGCCACGCCTACACGACCGTCGCAGGGGACGTGCTCACGCGCTGGCACCGTCAGCGCGGCGAGAAGGTGTGGTACCTCACCGGCACGGACGAGCACGGTCAGAAGATCATGCGCACCGCGAACGCCAACGGAGTGTCCCCGCAGGAGTGGTGCGACAAGCTCGTCGAGGAGGCGTGGAAGCCCCTCTGGGAGCACCTGGAGATCGCGAACGACGATTTCATCCGCACCACGCAGAAGCGGCACACGGACCGCGTGCAGGAGTTCGTCCAGGATCTCTACGACAAGGGCGAGATCTACAAGGACAGCTACGAGGGCCCGTACTGCGTCGGCTGCGAGGAGTACAAGCTCCCCGGCGAGCTGCTCGACGGCGAGGGCGAGTACGCGGGCCAGAAGCTGTGCCCGATCCACAAGAAGCCGGTGGAGCTCCTCGAGGAGGAGAACTACTTCTTCAAGCTGAGCGAGTACGCCGAGAAGCTGCTCGCCCACTACGAGGCCAACCCGGGCTTCATCCAGCCCGAGTCCGCGCGCAACGAGGTCGTGAACTTCGTACGGCAGGGGCTTCAGGACCTGTCCATCTCGCGGTCGACCTTCGACTGGGGCGTTCCGGTGCCCTGGGACGACGGGCACGTCATCTACGTCTGGATCGACGCGCTGCTGAACTACGCCACGGCGGTCGGCTACAACGAGAACCCGGAGAAGTTCGAGTCGACCTTCCCGGCCGACGTCCACCTCGTCGGCAAGGACATCCTCCGCTTCCACGCGATCATCTGGCCGGCCATGCTGATGGCGAACGGCCTGCCGCTGCCCGGCAAGATCGCGGCCAACGGCTGGCTGATGGTCGGCGGCGAGAAGATGAGCAAGTCCAACCTGACCGGCATCAAGCCGCAGGACCTGACCTCGCACTTCGGCGTGGACGCGTACCGCTGGTACTTCCTGCGCGCGATCGCGTTCGGACAGGACGGCTCGTTCTCCTGGGAGGACTTCTCCGCCCGCTACACCAGCGAGCTGGCCAACGACTACGGCAACCTCGCCTCCCGCGTCGCCGCGATGGTCGGCAAGTACTTCGGCGGCGAGCTGCCGGCGGCCACGGCCGACGGCGAGGCGGAGAAGGCGGTCCACGCCGGCATGGCCAAGGCGGTCGCGGAGGCCGACCGGAAGATCGGCGAGGAGCTGGACTTCCAGGGCGGCATCCTGGCGGTCTTCGACTTCATCAAGCAGGTCAACGGCTACATCACGGAGCAGGAGCCCTGGAAGGTCGCCAAGGACGACTCACCGGAGGGCAAGGCGCGCCTCGCCACCATCCTCTACACGGCCGCGGAGTCCCTGCGGTCCGTCGCCGTCCTGCTGAACCCGATCATGCCTCAGACCTCCCAGAAGCTCTGGGACTCCCTGGGCGCACAGGCCTCCCTCGGCGCCCTCGCGGACCAGAAGGTCCAGGAGTCCGGCGAGTGGGGCAGGCTCCCGGCCGGCACGACGGTCACCAAGGGCGCGGTCCTGTTCCCCCGCCTGGAGGAGAAGCCGACGGCCTGACACCCACGGCAGTCGGCACCGGGGCCCGGGAAGGCGGTCTTCCCGGGCTTCCGCATCCTTCGTGGTCACGGAGATCGGCAGGACCGCCGTGGATTTCTTGACTGATCTGTGCCCACCTCGGGGACATCACGGGGATGTTGTCCATCCGGTTGGCATCGATCTCACCCCGGCGCCACCATGTCCCCCCGCACGATCGTATGGTTTCCGCCATGGCAGTCCCTGAGGTCATTCCGATCGCCTACGAGCCGCACGGCCGTACCGAGGCGATCGGCTGTTACGCGGACGGTCAGTTCATGGGATCGGTCACGTACGCCTTCCCCAAGGACTTCGACCTCGACCGCGGCTGGGAAGAGCACAAACGTCTCTACGCGGTGCTGCACACCTTCGACGCCGAGGGCAGGTACCGCGACTCGGAGATCTGGTGCGCGGGCACCTGGGCCGAGCAGCAGCGCGCCCCGCACGGCCCGGACTCGGTCCTCGCCCGCGCCCGCGCCCACCTCGCGACCCTGCTGCGCAGCCTCCCCCGGCGCACGTACACCGACATCGCGATACGTCCCTTCCAACTCACCGTCGACGGCGTGCTGTTCGGCCTGGTGAGCGGGGAGGACGAGGGCGAGCCCTGGGCCGAGCTGTACCCCGACCACCTCGGGTTCGGCGCGCCCTGGGACGGTTCGTACGACACCTGACCCCTTACCATGACAAGCCACTGAGTGGGGGGATACGTCCATGGCGCTCTTCGGCAACGCGCACACCATCGACCAGGGGCAGGCGCAGCAGGACTACGCGCGGCTGCTGGGCCACGGTGAGCAGGTTCACGCCGCGTACCTGCTGATACGCGACACCATCCTGTTCACCGACCGCCGTCTGATCCTGGTCGACAAGCAGGGCATCACCGGCAAGAAGGTGGAGTATCACTCCATCCCCTACCGCAGCATCACGCACTTCGCGGTGGAGACCGCCGGCACCTTCGACCTGGACGCCGAGTTGAAGATCTGGCTCTCGGGCTCGGCGACGCCGATCGAGAAGACGTTCACCAAGGGCGTCGACATCTACGAGGTGCAGGCGATCCTGACGCAGTTCGTGGCGGCCTAACCTGACGGGTGTGGCTTCCCGAAGATCGAGTTTGGGAAGCCACACCAGTTATGCGACGCACGTGACGCACGCGCGTCAGATACCGCGGATCAGCACAGCCGCAGACCGTCGTTACCCGGAGATCGAGCTCGGGCGCTTGTGCTTCCACTGCTCGGCAGGGTGCCCGGTCCTTCAGGGCCGGCGTGAATGCCCGCTCCCGCGGAGCGGGGCGGGGCCGGGCGGGGCGGGGCGGCAGCCGAGAACGATCACTCACACGGTGATAGTGATCGATGGCGTGCGCGGCTGAAGAACGCACAGGCTAGGTTCGCGGCATGGCACGGTTTCGGATGTACCCGACGCGCGAGCAGGCGGAGCAGATGCTGCTGCACTGCGCACACGCCCGGTACGTGTGGAACCTCGCTGTCGAGCAGCATGCGCACTGGCGCAGGTGGCGCAAGTACGCGCCCGGCTTCGCGGAGCAGTGCCGCCAGCTCACCGAAGCGCGGCGGGAGAACGAGTGGCCGGCCGCCGGGAACGCGGGTGAGCCGACCTGGCGCAGGAAGTACCGGCACGAGGGCTTCCGGGTCATCGGCATCGACCGGGTACCCGAGTACGAGCCGGACGGCAGCCCGAAGCTGAATGCGAAGACCGGCAAGCAGGTTATGGGCCGGTCAGTGGTCGTGCAGAAGCTCAACCGCCGGTGGGCGCAGGTCAAGGTGCCCGGCTGCGGCTGGGTCCGCTTCCGCCTCAGCGCCAGGGGCAAGGGCGCGCAGCTTCCCGACGCCAAGACGTTCCGGGTCACCTTCCGCAGCGGCCAGTGGCATGCGGCGTTCGCGGTCATCCCCGAGCCGACTCCCGCGCCCGCAACGGGCAAGGTCATCGGCATCGAAGGGCAGCGCGCGCAAGACCTCCGCGTATGCGAAGGCCGCCAAGCTCAAGGCCCGGGAGGCGAACCGGCGCAAGGACTGGTGCGAGAAGACCAGCACCCTGCTCGCCAGGACGTATGACGTGATCCGGTTCGAGAAGCTGAGCATCAAGAACATGAACCGCTCCGCGAAAGGAACCGTGGAGCAGCCCGGCACCAACGTGGCGCAGAAGGCCGGGCTGAACCGGGGCATCCTCGCCCAGGGCTGGGGCCTGCTCCGGCAGCGCACGGAGCACAAAGCGCCGGGCCGGGTCGAGGACGTCCCCGCTCCTTACACGAGTCTGCGGTGCAGCGCCTGCGGATGGATCGAGAAGAAGTCGCGCAAGAGCCAAGCCGACTTCGTCTGCGTGTCCTGCGGCTTCACCTGCAACGCGGACGAGAACGCAGCACACAACGTCGCGGCAGGACAGGGCGGAATCCCCCGCCCCCGGCGAACAGCCGGTGCCGGAGGGGTGACAGCGGCCACCGGCCGTTCGAGCGCCCGTGAACCTCAACCCGCCTGGGTTGGAATCCCCCTCTTTTAAGAGGGGGAGGATGTCAAGCACAGCACTGGGGGAGCGCTCAGCTCCGGCCCCCGCCCGGCCCACCGCCGAACCCTCCCTCCGGGGCGTCCCCGGCCGTGGCCGTGGTGATCTCCTTTGCCGAACCGAGCTCGCCCGTCTGCTGTGCCAGGCCCCCGGTGGTCTCGCCGGACGCCGAACCGCCGGAGTAGATGCGGTACTCCTCCCCGTTCTCGATCGCGGAGGACGAGAAGACGACGTTCTGGACCGTCTTCGACGTCACGTACGTCGCGACGACCTTGCCGTCGGCGTCCACGACGTGCAGGGTCGTGCCGGACGGGACGGACGAGTCCAGGGTCGCCGACAGCCAGCCCTGCCCGGATTCGCTGTCCGGTGCGACGACCATGCCCGCGCTGCCGGCCGCAAGCAGCGTGCCACCGCTCACGGTGAAGCTGCCGTTGACGTCCAGCGCGCCGTTGCCGTTCATCTCCGGGCCGTTGACGACGACCGTGCCGCCGGTGATCTCGGCGGTTCCGTTGGAGTCGAAGCCGTCGCCGTCGGCGTTGATGACGAGGGTGCCGCCGGTGACCTTGGCGGTGTAGTCGCCGACGTTCTCGCCCCCGCCGCCACCACCGAAGCCGCCCTGCCCGCCCTGGTCGCCCTGGTCGCTCGACGAGGTCTCGCTGCCGGACGCGTTGACACCGTCGTCGCGGGAGGTGACGGTCGTCGAACCGCCGCTGACGAGGATGTCCTTGCCCTCCAGCCCTTCGTTCGACGTCGTGATCTCCAGCGCGCCGTCGCTGATGACGAGGTCGCCCTCGGCGTGCACCCCGTCGTCCCCGGCGGCGGCCGTCACGGTGGCCCCGGCAAGGTGGACGGCCGAGTCGCTGTGCAGGGCGTCGGCGGAGGCGTCGACGTCGACGGTGCCGCCTTCGAGGACGGTGATGACGCCCGACTTCAGGCCGTGCGCCGAGGAGTCGCCGGAGGCCTTGGCGGCGACGTTCACCTTCCCGCCGGTGACCACCACGTCGGTGGCCGCGTCGACGCCGTCGCCCTCGGCGGTGACCTTCACGGTGCCGCCGCTGACGGCGATGTACCCCCGGTCCGCGTCCTCGGTGTTGTCGGCCTTGAGCCCGTCGCCGCCCGCCGTGACCGTGACCGTGCCACCGCTCACGACCAGGTAGTCCTTGCCCCGGACGCCGTCGTCGGCGGCGTCGACGGTGACGGTGCCGCCCTGGACGACTAGGCCGTCGCTGCTCGCGATGCCGTCGTTGCCGTTGCCCTTCACGGTGAGCGAGCCGCCGCCCCCGATCGTCAGGTCGGCGGCGCTGTACAGGGCGGCGTTCGCCTCGGCGTCCTCGGCGTAGGAGTCGGTGTCGGCGAGCGAGTTCTCGCTGCCGTCGGCGAGGACGACCACGGCCTCGTCGGCGTCGGCGATGTCGATCGCGGCGCCCTTGGAGTTGGAGATCCCGACTCCGTCGAGGATGAGGGTCACCTTCGCGTCAGGGGCCTTCACCACCACCTGCCCGTCGTCGAGACTGCCGCTGAGCCGGTAGGTACCGGCCGCGGTGATGGTGACGGTCGCCCCGTCGACGCTGACCCCGTCCCCCTGGGCGGACGCGGAGTCGCCGTTCAGCTCGATCTCCACGGCCTCGGACGCGTTGACGTCCGTGTCCCCGTCCTCGGCGTGGACGTCCTGGTTGTCGGCGAGGACGGCGGCGGCCTGCAGAGAGCCGTCCACGGACGCGGCGGCCGACGACGACGTACTCGACGAACCCGCCGCGGCCGACGAGGAGCTGTCACCGGACGAGCACCCGGCCAGCACGGCCGTACCGAGTGCCACCGAGGCGAGGACAGCCATCAGCTTCGTGCGCATCGTGCGCATCCTGCGCACCGATCTCATGCTCATGCGGGACTCCCGTTCCATGCGAGTGCGCTGGGAAAGTGGCGCCGCAGAACGGGCAGCCAACGATGTGCGGGCAGTTCGGGGCGCAGCGCGGCGAGCCCCGTGCCGTACTTGGAGACCGGGCAGGGCCGGTGCTTCAGGGACCACAGGAGCCGGTCGGCGCCGGATCCGGCCCGCCCCGACTTGGTCTCGACGATGGCCCTGTCCGGGGTGCGCAGCGCGGTCCCGTCGGGAAGGGCCCAGGTCAGGTCGGTGTCGACGGTCACCCGGGTGTCGCTCGCGGGCAGGAACAGGGTCGTGCGCCGATACGAGGTGACCAGCGAGGGCGTGAACCGGAACCCGTCGGGGTTGATGCCGGCCGCGGCGAGCGTCTCGTCGGCGTACGCCCGCGCCTCGGATGCGAGCCGCCACTCGCTTCCCTCGTACGGGATGCGCTGCTTGACGGTCGTACCGCGCGGGCCACGGGTCTTGACCTCGAAGTAGTGGTCGCCGGAGTCGAGGTAGGTGCGGATCCGGAGCTTGAACCGCCGCCGGCGACGGCGCGCGGCGCCCAGGTACCCGTCCAGCTCAGGCGTGTCGAAGTACACGGACCGGTACCCGAAGCGACGTTCCCGGTCCATCTCCAGAACCCGTACGTCCTCCCCCAACCCTGCGATGAAGTACGGCAGTTCACTGACGGGCAGCATGTACTTGCGGTCCAGCCGGGTCAGCAGCGAGGCACGTTCGACGAGTTCGTCGAGCCCGATGGGCCGCAGGCCGCCGATCAGGGGGGTGAGGGAGTCGGTGGCGCTCATGCCCGGGCCCCCTGCCGTGTGACGGCGGAGCCGGCCTCCTCGGGGACCCGCGCGCCCTCGGTCACCACATACCGCACCTCGACCTGAGTGGTGTCATTGACGAGGTCGATGCCCTTGACCGACAGATTCACCACGCGCCCGCCCAGCAGCACCTCCAGGTGCGCGCGCAGGGCGTCCTCGTCGGTGTACGCCGAGTCGAGCTTCAGGCTCTGCTGCCGGTGCCGGCCGAAGAGGCGGGGGTGGTCGGCGACGTACATGGTGAGGACGATCAGCCCCATCAGGGCGGCCGTCAGCACGGTCAGGCTCGTGGGGAGCCCGGCGAGCAGCCCGATGGCGAGGGCGGAGAAGTAGTAGGCGATCTCATGCTGCGCGATCTCGTACGACCGCAGCCGGATGATCGACAGGACCCCGAACAGGCCCATGCCCAGCCCGATCCCCACGGAGGCCGAGCTCAGCGTGGTCGCGACGGCGAGGACACCGACGTTCACGCCGAGGAAGGCGGCGATCAGGTCCCGGCGGTGGTGGCGGGGGAAGTAGACGCCGAAGGTGAGCAGGGAGATGGCCGCGAGGTCGACGGCGACAAGGACCAGCTGCTTCATGGCAGTCACCGCTCCCCGGGTCTGTCGTGGCGTGGGCTGTGTGGGCTCATGTCCAGGACGATCGGGGAGCGGCCTGTGAGAACCCTTTGGGATTCCTTAACCGGCCTTGAGAAATACGCCGACAGGACGTGAGGTGAACTACACCTGTACGGCGGCATGTTGGCGTCCGGCTGATGCGGACGCGACCGCGATAATCGGCGCACCATGCTCCCGCTCCCGCCCCCGCCCCCGCCGCCGCGCGATCTGCTGACCGACATCCTCACGGTCGGCGCCCGCTACCCGCTCGTCCTGGCCGGTGACTGCGCGGTCCGGGCGCACGGTCTGGCCCCGGGACCCGCTCGGGAGACGGTGCCCCTGGAGTTGGCGACGGAAAGCCCCGAGCCCATGGACCGGATCGCGGCCATGGTCCGCCACGGCCTGACGGAACGCGGCCTGCGGGTACGCCCCCTGGAGACCGACCCGCTCTCCGCCCGCCTGCTCGTCACGGACCCCGGCACGGGTGAGGAACGTACGGTCGACCTCCTGAAGGAAACGCTCTGGCGCCCGCCGGTCATCACCGACCTCGGCCCGGCGCTCGCTCTCGAGGACCTCATCGGCACGAAGGTCCGCGCCCTCACCGACCGCGGCGCCGCCCGCGACCTGATCGACGTCCACGCCGCCGCCGCCCACTTCAGCTTCCCCGATCTGGAGGAACTGGGCCGCCGTCACGCGTGGGACGAACTGGACCTGGCCGACCTCCAGTCCCGCCTGGAGGCGACGGAACTCCTGGACGACCGGGAGTTCACCGCGCGGGGCCTCGCCGAGGAGTCGGTGCCGGTACTGCGCGGGTGGGCCCGGGCGTGGGCCGACGACATCGCGGAGCGGCTGCTGGAGGAGGAGGCACTCAGACCGCCGGCGGAGGAGTGACGTCGGTCGGCACTCATCCCGTCGGTACGACGTCTCGGGCGGCCCGGCCCGGAGGCGGCGGTGGCGGGCCGGGGTCGAGGCCCAGGGCGGTGCGGGCCGAGCGGATGTGGTCCAGGCCCTCCATCGCCGTGGCTGTCACCTCGACGTACTCGGGGGCGGTGTGGGCGGCCCGGAGCCGGGCCCGGGCGGTGTGGAGGCGTTCGGAGGCGTCCGCCAGGGCTCGGGTCACGCTCTGGTCGGCGCCTGCCCAGGTCCGCGGGTCGAGGGTGGACAGGCTGCCGCCGAGCCGTACGACCCAGCGGTTGGCCTCGACCTCAGCGTCCAGGTCGGACGGGCCCTGCGCCCGGTAGGACCGCCGGAGCGCCACGGCTGCTGCCACTGCTCCGGCAATCGGCAACAGGGACAGCACGATGGTGAAGGCCATGGCGTCCTCCTTCGACGGTTCAGTGATCGGTCGCCTCATGACATCCGCCAGGACATCGCCTTCCTCTGTGCGCGTCCCGCGAGGACTCTGTGCCGTGCCCATGAGATGCTCCGGAGAACCTTGAGGCGCCCGGGGGCAATGATCCCCGGGCGCCTTTACACTTCCCGCGTGTTGTCGGCGCACAGGTGATGCGTCTGGGGTGGAGGGGACTCACATGGGCAGATGGAGCACGTCCGCGTTCGTCGTCGTCGGTCTGATCGGGGGGATGCTGCTGCCCGCCGGCCCCGCGACCGCCGTGCACGGCGCGGTCCCCGGTGACTTCAACCGCGACGGATACCGCGACGCCGTCCTGCCCGCACCCGGCGCGAACGTCTCCGGCAAGGAGGCCGCGGGCGCCGTCGTCGTCCTGTACGGCTCGGCCTCCGGCCTGTCGGCGACCCGCCGCAAGACCATCACACAGAACACCTCGGGGGTCCCGGGCACGAGTGAGGCGTACGACCGCTTCGGCGCCGCCACCGCCACGGCGGACCTGAACCGGGACGGGTATGCCGACCTGGTGGTCTCCACGCCGTACGAGGACACGGCCGATGGCAGGAACGCGGGGCTGGTGACGGTGCTGTGGGGCAGCAGCGGCGGTCTCACGAGCGGGACCAACCTGCCGACGCCGAGTGGCGCCCCGACGTACTACGGCCTGGACGTGGCCGCGCTCAGCACCGGCGCGGGCGCGAAGACCCAGGTCGCGGTCGCCGGATACGACGGATCGGTGCTCTTCCAGGGGCCGTTCAGCCGCACGGGCACCTTCGGTTCGGCCACGTTCAACCAGGCCACCCCCTCCGTGGAGACCGTCGCGCTCGGCGACTTCGACGGGAACACCACGCCGAACCGGGTCGTCGTCACCACCCGCCTGAGCGGACTCTCCGGCGGCGAGGTCCACATCGATCCCGTGTTCCCGCCGACCCCCCTGAAGGCCGGCAACGGTCTCATCGCCGCCACGGGCGACATCAACGGCGACGGCTACGCCGATCTCGCGGTCGGCGACCCGGACGAACCCGAAGTCGCGGGCGCCGACGGCGCGTCGGGCGGGCGGGTGCTGGTCTGGTACGGCTCGGCGACGGGCATCGCGGCCGACGCGCGGCCCGTGCAGATCACGCAGAACACCTCCTCGGTCCCCGGCGCGAGCGAGAAGGGCGACGCCTTCGGCGGTTCCCTGGCCGTGGCCGACCTCAACCGGGACGGACTGGCCGACCTCGTGGTCGGCACGCCCTACGAGGCACTCGGTACCAAGCGCCGGGCGGGAATGGTGACCGTGATCCCGGGCCGCGCCTCGGGAGCGCTCGGCAGCGGCTCGTACGCCTTCACCCAGGACACCTCCGGCGTGCCCGGCGCTTCCGAGACCGACGATGCCTTCGGTACGACGGTCGCCGCCGGGGACGTGAACAAGGACGGCAGGCCCGAGTTGTTCGTCGGCTCGGCGCAGGAGAACAACTTCACCGGCGCCGTCTGGGTGTTCCCCGGCGGCTCCACGCGCCCGACGGCCACCAACAGCCGCTTGTTCACGGCGAACACCGTCGGCCTCACCCAGCAGCACGGCACGCTCCTCGGCGGGAACGGTCTGCTCTGGGTGATCTGACCGCGGTCACGCCCGTGTCGCCGCCGTCTCCGAGGCCGGGACGGCGGCCGTCCGCGACCGGCGGATGAACGCCACGCCGCACACCGCGAGAACGGAGGCGGCGGAGAGGGTGTACAGGCCCCCGTTGGTGCTGCCCGTGGTGTCCTGGAGGAACAGCGTGGCCGCGCACTAGGGCGGCGGTCCGGGGCGCGGTCGGTGAAGTGGGCCATCGTGTACCCGGTGAGGGCATCGCGAAGAACACCGCGGTCAGCAGGGCGACCTGGGGGTGGAGGACCAGCTTCAGCCGGGATGTCCTCGGGGCCCGGTCACGCGCCTCCTCGTCCCGGGCGATCGCCTGGCCGAGCGTGTCCTTCTCCTCCTCGCTCCAGCGCGAACATCCAGCGCCAGCCGGCGATCCCGCCCGCCCCGCGCTCGCCGGCCCCGGCTGGAGTCGGGCAGCCACTGGGTGAAGTCCATACATGTGATCGCGGGGCGGATGTGCGCGCACATCCGCCCCGCGTCCCGTACGTCCGCCGGTCAGGTTCCGGTGTTGGTGGCCTCGGGGTCGACGCCCATCGTGATCGTCGCGACGACGCCCTTCGCGATGTCGTTCTTCCGGTACTTCAGCTTCAGCAGGCCGCCCTCGGTCCCGTTGTCCGGGTAGATGGTGTCCTCGTCGAGCGTGGTGCGGGTGGCGGTGTTGGTGGAGTACGGCTCCACCTCCGCGGAGGCCAGCACGCTCTCCTCGTCGAAGAAGAGCTGACCGGTGTGGCAGGTGTTGCCGCCCTCGTACCCCGCGTCCGTCCAGGTGCCGTTCACATGCACCTTGGTGTGGATGTGGACGCAACGGCCCTGGTACCAGCCGGGGAAGACCGTCTTGAAGACCACCTGGCCGTTCTTGTCCGACTTCCACGTGCCGCGCAGATAGCGCTCGTCGTCCGTCGGCTCCTCGTGGACGCCGCCGCCTCCGCCACCCGGCTCACCCGACGGCTCACCGGACGGGGGCTCGCCCGTCGGCTCACCGGACGGCGGGGTACCGCCCCCGCCACCACCGCCGCCGCTGCCCATCGACTCATAGCCCGAGTACACGCCCAGCGCGTTGCAGTGCCAGATGTCGACCGCGGCGTTCCTGATCGGCTTGCAGGTCTCGGAGTCGATCACCTTGAGGCGGAGGGTGAGCGGGATGCCCTCCTGGTCCTCGGTCACGTCCTGGCGGAGCTTGTCCGCGTCGATGTAGTAGGGACCTTCCGTGGTCTCCGAGGTGAGCTGGTAACAGGCCTCACCGGCGCTGCCGCTCGCCGAGGCCTTGGCGCCCGTCGCGCTCTTCTCACCCGCGAAGGCGCCGGACACGAGGGTGCCGCCCACACCCACCGCGACCGCGGCGCCCGCGCCGGCCGCCATGACCTTGCGCCGCGTGAGGTCCTTCTTGTGTTTCGGCCCTTCGGCCGTCTGGTTTCCCGTCATGGGCAAGGAAGTTAGGGACGGCGCCTGTCAGGAGCATGAGTAAGAGCTGGGTGAGAGCCCTGCATGCACCCCGCAAACGAAAGTGGCTCGGAACCGACGACGGTTCCGAGCCACTCCAGTGCCGGGGCTACTTCGGCTGCGGCTTGCGCACCGACAGGTGCAGTTCCTTCAGCCGCGCCTCCTCCAGCTCCGTCGGCGCGCCCATCATCAGGTCCTGGGCGTTGCCGTTGAGCGGGAAGGCGATGGTCTCGCGAATGTTCGGCTCGTCCGCGAGGAGCATGACGATACGGTCGACGCCGGGCGCGATGCCGCCGTGCGGCGGGGCGCCGAAGCGGAAGGCGCGCAGCATGCCGGCGAACTTCTCCTCGACGGTCTCGCGGTCGTAGCCCGCGATCTCGAAGGCCTTCAGCATGATCTCGGGCTCGTGGTTCCGGATCGCGCCGGAGGACAGCTCGACGCCGTTGCAGACGATGTCGTACTGCCAGCCGAGGATGTCCAGCGGGTCCTGGGTCTGAAGGGCCTCCAGGCCGCCCTGCGGCATGGAGAAGGGGTTGTGCGAGAAGTCGATCGCGCCGGTGTCCTCGTCCTTCTCGTACATCGGGAAGTCGACGATCCAGCAGAACCGGAAGACGCCCTCCTCGAAGTGCCCGGCCCGCTTGGCGGCCTCGACCCGCACCGCGCCCATGATCTTCGAGACCTCGTCGAACTCGCCCGCCCCGAAGAACACGGCGTGACCGGCCTCCAGGCCGAGGCGCTCGGTGAGGACCTTGACGTTCTCCTCGGTGAGGAACTTGGCGATCGGGCCGGTGAGCGACCCGTCCTCGGTCACCCGCACCCAGGCCAGGCCCTTGGCGCCCTGCGAGACCGCGAAGTCACCGAGCTGGTCGAAGAACTTGCGGGGCTGGTCCTGCACGGCCGGCACGGGCAGCGCGCGCACATGCTTGCCGGCGAACGCCTTGAACTCCGAGCCCTCGAAGACGTCGGTGATGTCGACGAGTTCCAACTGCGCACGCAGGTCGGGCTTGTCGGAGCCGTACTTCAGCATCGCCTCGCGGAACGGGATCCGCGGGAACGGCGACGTGACGTGGCGGCCGTTGCCGAACTCCTCGAACAGCTCGGTCATCAGCTTCTCGACCGGCTGGAAGACGTCCTCCTGCTCGACGAAGCTCATCTCGATGTCGAGCTGGTAGAACTCGCCCGGCGAGCGGTCCGCGCGCGCGTCCTCGTCACGGAAGCAGGGCGCGATCTGGAAGTAGCGGTCGAAGCCGGAGATCATCAGCAGCTGCTTGAACTGCTGCGGCGCCTGCGGCAGGGCGTAGAACTTGCCCGGGTGCAGACGGGAGGGGACGACGAAGTCGCGGGCGCCCTCGGGGGAGGTCGCGGACAGGATCGGCGTCGCCATCTCGTTGAAGCCGAGCGCCGTCATCTTGTGACGAATGGCGCTGATCACCGACGTACGCAGCAGGATGTTGCGGTGCATGCGCTCGCGCCGCAGGTCCAGGAAGCGGTACTCAAGGCGCCGCTCCTCGTTGACCCCGTCCTCGGTGTTGATCGTGAACGGCAGCGGGGCGGCCGCGCCGAGCAGCTCGACCTCGCCGACCTCGACCTCGACCTCGCCGGTGGGCAGGTCGGGGTTGATGTTCTCGGTGCCGCGGGAGACGACCTTGCCGTCGATCCGGACCGTGGACTCCTTGGAGAGCTTGTCCAGGGCCTCGTAGGCGGGCGTGCCGGGACGGGCGACGAGCTGCGTGATGCCGTAGTGGTCGCGCAGATCGATGAAGAGGATGCCGCCCAGGTCGCGCCGATTGTGCAGCCAGCCACTCAGCCGGACGTCGGTACCGACGTCAGAGGAGCGGAGCTCGCCGCAGGTGTGGGACCTGTACCGATGCATCGTCGTTCATCCAGCCTTCGCGGATCGGGGTCTGTGTCTCACGGCCGGTGTTTCACGTGAAACTCCCCCAAGCCTACCGGGCACCCCAAGATCGCCTCCCCACCATTATTGACCAGGTGCCCCGTACAGCTTCGGTGGCAGGGTCCGAACACCTCTTCCTAAAGTGGAGCGCATGCGCACTGGTGAGCCCCTGCCCGCCGTGGGGGAGGTTCTCGCCGCCCTCGCGACCGGACTGTGGCACTGGAACACCGCCACGGGACTGGTCACGGTCGACGCGGAGGCGGCACGGCTGCTCGGGCTGCCCGCCGAGCAGGCCACGCTCAGCCAGGCCCAGGTGCGCTCCCGACTGCATCCGGTGGACTGGAACGAGATCAGCGGGGTCATCCAGCTGGCCGTCGCCGAGGGCACGCTCGGCGAGGTACGGGTCCGGATCATGGACGGGCGGGGCCGGGTCGTCCGGGTCGGCCGCAGCCGCTTCCACGCCTCCTTCGACCGCAAGAAGCGGGCGTACGAGGTCACCGGCTCCCTCCAGGAGGTCACCGAGCCGGTGCCGGGCACCTCCGCGGGGCGCACGGCGGTCACCGGCGACTGGCGGCGCTCACGGGAGGCGTTCCTGCTGGACGCGGGCCGGGCGCTGGCCGAGGCGCGGTCGACCGAGGAGGTGCTGCGGGTCGCGGCCGGACTGTCGATGCCCGGCTTCTCCCCGGACGGGCTGGCGGTGTTCGGCGTCACGGGCGACCGCCTGACGATCATCGGCCACCACGGCCATCAGCCCGGCGACGAGGACCCCTTCACACATATGGCCCTGGACACGGACTACCCGGCGGCCGAGGTGGTCCGCACCGGCCGTGCCGTCTATCTCTCCTCGCCCGACAAGTACAAGGACCGCTACCCGCTCACCTGGCCGCTCGCCGCGCACTTCAACCGGCAGTCGTGGGCGTTTCTGCCGCTGACCGTGGCCGGCCGCACGATGGGCGCCTGGATGGCGGCGTTCACCTATCCGGTCGCCTTCACCCCGGACGAGCGCTCCGTGCTGACGACGGTGGCCCGCATGCTCGCCCAGGCCCTCTCGCGCGCCGAGGCCGCCGAGTCCGCGCGGGAGCTGACGGACGGCCTCCAGCGCTCGATGCTGCCCCAGCTCGGCCCCGAGATACCGGGCATGGGCGTCGCCGCGCGCTATGTCCCGACCGGCGGCGGGCTCCAGGTCGGCGGCGACTGGTACGACATGATCCCGCTGCCCAACGGCCGCTTCGCCCTGGTCATCGGCGACGTCCAGGGCCATGACGTACGGGCGGCGGGCCTGATGGGCCAGCTCCGTATCGCCCTGCGCGCCTACGCCTCCGAGGGCCACCGCCCCGACGCCGTGCTCTCCCGCGCCTCGCGCTTCCTGCACGGGATGACGTTCGGCGCCCTCGACGAGGACCCCTCCGACCTGCGCTTCGCGACCTGTCTGTATGTCGAGGTCGACCCCACGACCGGCCTGCTGGACATCGCCCGCGCCGGCCACCCGGACCCGGCGATCCGCATGGTCGACGGCACGGTGCTGGCCCGCCCGACGGCCGGCGGTCTCCCCCTCGGCATCGACCCGGACGCCGACTACCCGACGACCAGGATCACCCTGGAACCCGGCGAGACCATGCTGATCTGCACGGACGGCCTGATCGAGACCGGCGGCCACGACCTGGAGACCGGCTGGAAGCGCATCCGCTCGATCCTGGAGGAACACGACGGCAACCTGGAGGCGCTCGCCGACGCCCTGGTCCAGGCCGTCCACGGCCCCTCCTCGCACCACACCACCGGCCCGCTCGCCGACCGGCGCGAGGACGACATAGCGGTGCTGCTGCTGACCCGGCAGGACGACGGCTGCGGCTGTGGCGAGACGGTGGCCGTGCGGCCGCCGATCCGGCGCACCGTGATGTCGGTCGCGCAGGCCGAGCCGGAGCGGGTCGCGGTGGCCCGGCAGCAACTGCGGGAGCTGCTGCACGACTGGGCCTGGGAGGACCAGGTCGACTCGGCGGTGCTGCTGCTGTCCGAGACGCTGACGAACGTCCTCGTCCACACCGACGCCGACGCCCTGCTCCTCGCCGAGGTGCGCGGCGAGCCGGGTGATCGCCGGATGCGGGTCGAGGTCACCGACAACAGCGACGACCTGCCGCACAAGCGCAGCCCCGGGGAGCTGGCGTCGTCCGGGCGGGGCCTAATGCTGATCGAGCTGCTGGCCCAGGCGTGGGGGGTGGACCCTCGCGGCGAGGGCAAGAGCATCTGGTTCGAGCTCTACGAGTCCGAGGGCGCCGCCGGTTCGGCCGGCGCGGCGGGCGTGGCGCTGCCGTAGCGCTCCCGCAGTTCGCGTACGACGCCGAAGACGGCGGCGGTGAGCGGTACCGCGAGCAGCATGCCGAGGATCCCGGCCACGGAGGCCCCCGCGGTGATCGCCACCATGACGACGGCGGGATGCATCTGCACGGTCCGGCTCTGGACCACGGGCTGCAGCACATGCCCCTCCAGCATCTGCACGGCGAGCACCACCCCCAGCACCCACAGCGCGATGACGAACCCCCGGTCGGCGAGCGCCACCAGCACGGCGACCGCCCCCGAGATGAAGGCGCCGAGATAGGGGATGTAGGCCCCGACGAAGACGAGCGCACCGAGCCCCGCCGCACCCGGGACGTCGAGGACGAGCAGGCCGACGGTGATGAAGAGGGCGTCGATGAGGGCGATGACGGTGGTCCCCCGCATGAACCCCTCCACGGCCTGGAACGCCCGCCGGGCCATGGCCTCCACGACGTCCCCGCTCCGCCCCGGAACGACGGACCGCAGAACACCGACGGCCTGATCGGAGTCCCGCAGAAAGAAGAAGACCAGTAACAGGGCGAGCACCGCGATGGCGATGGTCTCGCCCACGACGCTGACCCCGCTGATGACCCCGGAGGCGGCCGTGCCGCCGAACCTGGTGAGCAGCTCTTTGGCATTGGAGGCGAGGTCGTCCAGTGAGGTCCCGGCCGCCCCGAAGTGCTCGGTGAGATCCTGGCCCGCCCGCCTGAGCGAGGCGACGATCTCCTCACCGCTGTCCACGATCGCGGCGACGACGATATACACGGCCCCGCCGACAACAGCCACGACAGCGACGCAGGTGAGCCCGGCGGCGACGGACCGATTCACCTTGGCCTTCACCAGCCGCCGGTACAGCGGCCCGAGCAGCGCCGTCCCCAGCAGCGCGAGCAGCACGGGCACGACGGCCGTACGGAACTCCACGGCCAGCCGGATGCCGACGTAGACGACCCCGGCGACGAGCAGCACGACGACACACCAGGCGGCGAGCCGCCGGACAGGGCCGGGGAGCAGCGGGGTGGGGGCCTGCACGGTTCCAGCGGATCACGGGCGGGGCGAAGCTGTCGTGTGCGGGCGGACCGGGTGGGTGACGGGGACGCTCTGCTGCTCGCCAAGCCCTCGGGCCGTCGCTGTGCCAGGCTGGAAGAGGGCCCGCCGACCTAGTGAGGGGTGAGGGTCTCATGGACGCCGCCACGGCCGCCGTACCGCTGGACGCGGCGGCATACCGGGAGCTGGAGAACTCCTTCCACGGGCGGCTGGTACGGCCGGACGACCCCGCCTACGACGAGGCGCGGAAGATCTGGAACGGCTCCATCAGCAAGTTCCCGGCCCTCATCGCGTACTGCACGGGCGTCGCCGACGTCGTCGCGGCGCTGCGCTGCGCGCGCCTGACCGGCCTGCCGCTCGCCGTACGCAGCGGCGGCCACAGCTTCCCGGGTCAGTCGGTGTGCGACGGCGGGCTGGTCATCGACCTGTCGCCGATGAAGGGCATCCGTGTCGACCCCGAGTCCCGCACCGCCCGCGCACAGGCCGGGGTGCTGCTCGGCGCGCTCGACCGGGAGACGCAGCATTTCGGGATGGCGGTGCCCGCCGGGATCGTGACCCACACCGGGCTCGCCGGGCTGACCCTCGGCGGCGGTATCGGCTGGCTCATGCGCCGATACGGACTCACGATCGACCAGATGCTGTCCGTGGACCTGGTGACCGCGGACGGCGCGTTCCTGACGGCGAGCGAGCGGCACGAGCCCGGACTCTTCTGGGGCGTGCGCGGCGCGGGCGGCAACTTCGGAGTGGTTACCGAGTTCGAGTTCCGACTCAACCCGGTGGGGCCGACGGTGCTCGCCGGGCCGATCTTGTGGCCCATGGAGGACGCGCCGGAGGTGCTGCGCTTCTACCGCGACTGGATCACCGACATTCCGGACGACCTGATGACGATCGTCGTGCTGCGCAAGGCACCCCCGCTCCCGGTCGTCCCGCCCGAGCTGCACGGCCGCCGCATCATCACCGTGATCAGCTGCTACGCGGGGGACGTCGAGGCCGGCGAGCAGGTCGTACGGCCACTGCGGGCCTTCGGCAGGCCACTGCTGGACCTGTGCGCGCCCAAGCCCTTCCTGCAACACCAGGCCATGTTCGACCCGTCCTTCCGCCCCGGCTGGTGGTACTACTTCCGGTCCTGTGACGTCGACCGGCTCTCCGACGACGTCATCGACTCCACCACCGCACACGCCACACGGGTCGCCTCGCCGCTGTCGACCTGCGGGATGTTCCACCTCGGCGGCGCCGTGGCCCGCGTGGGCGAGGACGACACCGCGTTCGGTGGCCGCGGCGGAGGCCATACGTTCAACATCAACGGCAACTGCACCTCGGCCGAGGGCTTCGCCGAGGAACGCGCGTGGGTGCGCGACACCTGGTCGGCGCTGAAACCCCATCACTCCGGTGTCTACGTCAACTTCCTCATGGACGAGGGCGAAGAGCGGATCCGGCAGGCGTACGGCGCGGACAAGTTGCGGCGGCTGCGCGCCCTCAAGCGTGAGTTCGACCCCACGAACCTTTTCCGCTCCAACCAGAACATCGCCCCGGGAGAGCCCGCACAGTTCACACCGCCGGCGCCACCCGCACCGCCCCCCGCGCGCTGAACTTACAGTTCACCCTCGGACGACATGCCGTGCACGGCCGGGATCGTGCCCAGCCGGCCTTTCTGGAAGTCCTCGAAGGCCTGCATGCGTTCGTCCTTGGTCCGCACGAAGAGCAGCCGCCCAGCCCACGCTCGGGCTTCGGCCAGGTGTTCAGCCTGCAGCCCGGCACGGGGATCAGGTTGTACCAGGAGGGTCGCCGCGCCAGCCGTTGGGGTGGCTTGTTGTGATCTTGGGGCGTGGGAGATCGACGTGCGGCAGGCGTGGGAGGCCGAGGAGCGGGCCGATGAGCGTGGTGGCGTCCTGGCGCCAGCTGGTGCACCAAACGGGGGTGACCATGCCGGTACGGATCACTTCCATGAGCATGGGGCCATGGGCAAGGTCGAGCCAGATGGTGACCGGGTCGTCGGCGCTGCGGCCGGTGGGGACGACGTCGTGGCGGGCGTGGGTGGCTGGGGTCGAGCCGTCCGCGTCGGGGAAAGGTACGAGGACGCCGTCGATGTCGAGGAGCAGGTAGGGCGGGCGCATCGGATTCTCCCAGGGGAGCCGGGGTGAGGGTCAGAGTTTGCGCGCGGTGATCAGCAAGGTGGTGGGCCAATGGCCTCCGTGGCGGGCGTCGTGGAATTCCTGAGCTGAGGTGAGCCAGAGACCGGAGCCGTCGAGGTGTTTCTCCCAGCGGTCGGCGTCGAAGTCCCAGCGGGCGATGGGTAGTCGGGTGCAGTCGGGGAGGGTGACGTAGTCGCGGCGCGGTCGGTCGTCGGTGGCCGAGCGGAGGCCCCCGCGCTGCGGGTGGGGTACGGAGAAGGCGAGAGTGCGGCCGGATTTGAGGTGCTGGGCGATGGCCGGGAGCAGGAGTTCGGGGGCGACGAGCCCAATGGCGCCGAAGACGGAGTAGACCGCGTCGAATTGCTCGTCGGAGGCTTGTAGGTAGTGCAGGGCATGGCCGGCGACGAAGGTCAGGTTGTTCAGTCGGCCGTAGTGCGAGCGGGCTCGGCGGACTTGGAGGCCGACGAGGTCGACGCCGGTGACCTTGGCGCCGTAGCGGGTGGCGAGGTGGGCGGCGTTGTGGCCGGGGCCGCAGCCGAGTTCCAGCAGTCGTTTGCGGCGCAGGTCCGGGCCGAGGATCTCGGCGCCGGGCCCGGTGCCCGGCCGCGTCGTCCACTCCATCCGCGCGGGGACCGACAGCGGCTCGGCGGGGCTGGCCGTGGTGCGTTGCAGGGCGTGGACACACCAGGGGGAAGCATGGGCGAGCTGCTAGACCTCCAGGAGGTGGAGGACGTCGGTGAGGTGGCGGCGTACGGCCTTGATGTAGGCGGGGTCGGTGGCCGGGTCATTGATCCAGCGGATCGACTGCTCCATGAACCACTCGACGGCCCACATGCGATGCCAGCCCAGGGCCCAGTTCTCGGCGGTGAGCCCGCCGCGCTGGGTGAGGGCGTCGGGGGTGCCGCCGGCGGTGACGTATTGCTCCAGAAAGACCCGCAGGCGTACGGGGTCGGGGGTGTCGAGGGTGCCGTGCCAGCTGGCGAGGTCGAGCAGGCCGGGGCCGGTGAAGGCGCGGGCGAAGTCCAGCAGCCGCCAGCCGTGCCGGCCGATGTGGAGGCTGGTGGGGTGGAACTCGGAGTGCACCCAGCCGAACGGAGCCACTGTGGCACCGGCCGAGCGGGTCCCCGCGGCCTGGGTAATTCGATCGAGCGCGTCCTCGACGTCGTCCGCCTCCTGCCACCGGTCGGCCTTGCGGAGTCGGGCGAGGTGCTCCAGGGCCCGGTTTGGCAGCGTGCGGAGGCGGGCCTGGTCGAGGACGGGCAGTGCGGGTGCCGTGCGGGTGCCGTGCAGGACTACGGCCGCGGCGGTGCCATCGAGGTCGTCGGCGTCGCGGACGGCGGGGGCGAGGTCCTCCATGAGCATGCCGAGCCAGCCGTCCAGGACGGCGGAGGCGTGGAGCTGTGGGACGGGAACGCCGAGCGTGCGCGCCAGACGGAGAGCTTGATCCTCGCTGTCGAAGGGCTGCTTCGCGTACTTGAAGATCGCGGTGGTGGAGTCGGGGAAGGTCAGGCGCTCGACGCCGGACATGGACCACACGCGCACCTCCTCGCGCACGGCGGTGGTGCGGCCGGCCATGGTGAGCAGGTTGTCGAGGAGTTCGGCGCTGGGGTTCGCGGTCACGTGGGGGCTCCAAGGAGGTTGGGGGCGTCCGGGGCGGGCGAGCCGTGTCGGCCCGCCCCGGAGCCTGGTGTGCGGTGTTACGCGGCTGGGCTCACGCGGTGGGCGTAGACCTGCTCGATCCATCCGGCCTTGAAGGCCGCGAGGTCGTCACGGAAGGCGGCCATCGACGCACCGTAGGGCGCGACGACGCCGCCGGTCTGGTCCGGCACGGACTGGCAGCCGTGCACGAGCCGGCCGCCGAGGGCGGCGTGGGCCTTGATGGACTCGATGCGGCGGTGTTCGTTGAACCAGCCGCCGTGGTAGACCTCGTCGAGCATGCCGCCCAGCTCGTCGCTCATGTCGAAGACGACGGAGGAGGCGGCGGGGAAGAACCAGCACGGGCCGACGTTGGAGATGTGTCCGTCCAGCTCCACCTTGTTCAGCGCCATCAGCGTGGCCGCCTGGCGCAGCATCCGGAGGTGCTCGGCGGTGATCTGCGGCAGGCCGAGGCCGGCGAGGTGTTCGTCGCGGAACAGGTACGCGTACACCGCGTGGGCGGTGGACAGTACGTGGGCGGCGTCCGAGGTGGACTCGGCGTGGGCCTTGATGAAGTCCAGTGCGAGCTGCTCGACGGCGCTTTCAGTGGTCTCCTGCACCTCCAGGAGCATGGCGACGCTCCGGCCGTCGACCTGGATGCCGGGCAGGCGGCTCCAGCGCTCGTCGAATGCCTCGGGCAGTACGACCGTGATGGCCGCGGTGTCGATGGTGGTCACCGTGTCTCCGTCTCTGATCGGCCGGGTTCGGGCACAGGAATGCCCGAACCCGGTGTAGGCGTACGGAACTTCGGGAGCCGCCCGGCCGAAGCGGGGAGCCTGGTCACGGTGTCGGACCGGGACCGGGCGGCTGATGATCAGTGAACTCTTCGTCACGCACAGTGGGTACCGTGAGAGGCAGTTGAAGCGGTATACGCGGTTTACAGCTCCCGAGCGGAGGCGATCGTGGTAGCAGCGCCGAGAGGTCCCAACTCCCGCCTGCGTGACGTCATCGAGGCGATCGGCTGCACCTACGAGGCTCTGGCGAAGGACATCCGGCGTATCGCGGCTGAGAACGGCGAGATACTCCAGACCAACAAGTCGGCCGTCTCGCACTGGGCGAACGGCACACGCCAGCCGACCGGACGGACCGGCCAGTATCTCGCCGAGGCGCTGTCCCGCCGGGCAGCCCGCACCATCACCTTGGCCGAGATCGGCCTTCGCGCATCCGAAGCTGCGGTGTCGGAGGAGCCCGATCCTGTTCTGGCCGCTACCGATCTGGGCCGAGCCGACGTCGAACGCCGCCGGTTCCTTGCCGTCGCTGCCTTCACTACGGCTGGCGTGGCTATGCCTCTCTTCTACGACCACGAGGCCACGGCACGCATGCTGCAGGCCCGCACCGGCAGCTCCCTGGTCGGGATCGAGGACGTGGACGTCGTACGGCAGATCACCGCAGCCTTCAGCGCGGCCGACGAACGCCTCGGCGGAGGCCACGGCCTGACCACCGTCACCGCCTACCTCGCCGACACCGCCGCCCCCATGCTCCGCGGACGCTTCCCGAACGAAGCCTTACGGCAGGCCGCCTTCGGCGCCGTTGCCGAACTCGCATACCTCGCTGGATGGAAGCATCACGACCTCGGCCAAGAAGGCGCCGCCCAGCGCTACTACCAGGTCGGCTACCAACTCGCCTGCGAAGCCGACCCGCGCGGTCACGCCGCCTGGATGATGCGCGCCCTTGCCCACCCAAGCACTGAGCCTCAAACAGCCCCACCACTGCGTCGACCTCGTCGAAGGGGCCCTCACCTGCGGTCTGGGCCACGTCGACGGCCAGACCGAAGCACTGCTGCACATCACTCACGCCCGCGCCTACGCTGCCGTAGGTGAGAGGCCCGCGGCGGCCCGTGCCCTGCTCGCCGCTGAGGATGCCCTCCTGCGTGACGATGGCCCCCAGCCCAGCTACTCCCGAGTCAGTGGCCCGGCCGCCGGCACCGTCGCCAGCCACACCGCCCGCACGCTGACCGACCTGGCCGACCACGTCGGCACCGAACAACAACACCGCGATGCCCTGGTGCGCTGGGATCCCGAGAAGTACAAGCGCGTCCACGCCCTCACCTACGCCGACCTCGGTGACAGCCTTGCTGCCCAGGCCCGCGCCGACCAAGCCGTCGCCGCCTGGGCACAGGCCCTGACCCTGATGGAGGGCATGACCTCCGACCGCACCCGCAAGGCCATCACCTCGCTCCGCTCCACCCTCATGCACGCGAACAGGAGCAGCAGGAAACCCCGAAGGTCACCGAGGAGCGAGACTGGCTCTTGGCCGAACGAGCGAACCTTTGGCACGCACGGCAACAACATCACACCGACAAGCGACACGAACTCGCGCTCGCAGAACGCATGAGGGCGCTCGATGCCCGTATCGCAGAACTGGGGAACAGCGAACGAGCCGAACTTCCCTGCTCCACTTGGCTGCCGCAAGACGGATCAGACCCTGTCGGCCCCGGCTCATGGTGGGATCAAGCCACCCGAGACGACAAGCGCGCCTTCTTCCGCCTGTTCCTGGACCGTGTGGAGGTGTGTAAGGCCTACCGCTACGCGGGTCAAGGCGTACCCATCGAGTCACGCGTCAGCATCACTTGGGCAGGCGGCATCGATCTCGACGTACTGCCGTAGCACCAACGCAGAAAGCAGGAAAGAGCCCGAAGCCGCAAACCCAGTTTGCGGCTTCGGGCCTTGCCCGACCCTGCCAACCTCCGCGCCCTTACAGGCCGCCCTCCGACATCCCGTGCACGGCGGGGATCGTCCCCAGCCGCCCCTTCTGGAAGTCCTCGAACGCCTGCTGGAGTTCCTCCCGGGTGTTCATGACGAACGGGCCGTAATGGGCCATGGGTTCACGGATCGGCCGGCCGCCGAGCAGGACCACTTCCAGGTCGGGTGTGTGGGAGTCCTGCTTCTCGTCCGCTCGGACCGTCAGGGACGAGCCCGCGCCGAAGACCGCCGTCTGACCCAGGTGGACGGGGCGTCGGTCCGTGCCGACCGCGCCGCGCCCGGCCAGGACGTACGCCAGTGCATTGAAGTCCTCACGCCACGGGAGCGTGATCTCCGCGCCCGGCGCAAGCGTCGCGTGGATCATCGTGATCGGCGTGTGCGTGATGCCCGGACCCTGGTGGCCGCCCAGCTCTCCCGCGATCACACGCAGCAGCGCCCCGCCGTCCGGCGAGGTCACGAGCTGGACCTGGCCGCCGCGGATGTCCTGGTAGCGCGGGTCCTTCATCTTGTCCTTGGCCGGCAGGTTGACCCACAGCTGAAGCCCGTGGAACAGCCCACCGGACTTCACCAGCGACTCGGGCGGGGTCTCGATGTGCAGAAGACCCGACCCGGCCGTCATCCATTGGGTGTCCCCATTGGTGATGGTGCCACCACCACCGTTGGAGTCCTGGTGGATGAAGGTGCCGTCGATGATGTACGTGACGGTCTCGAAGCCCCTGTGCGGATGCCAGGGTGTCCCTTTTGGCTCATTCGCCCCATAATCCACCTCGCCCATCTGATCCATCATGATGAACGGGTCGAGGTACTTGTAATTGATCCCGGCGAACGCACGGCGCACCGGGAAGCCCTCGCCCTCGAAACCGCTCGGCGCGGTCGTGACGGCGAGCACGGAACGGGCCACCGCCTCCGCGGGCGCTGCAACACGGGGCAGCGTCAGTGGGTTCTCGACGGTAACTGCGGGCATGTCGGTACCTCCTTGTGCGGGCCAGTTTAGTTGAGCATTGAACTTCTTGCCACCCTCAACAGGAAAAGCCCGGAGGGCATTCCCTCCGGGCCGTTCGATCAAGGGGCACCTGTCAGCCGTACATCCGGCGCATAGCGAACTCGACCATCTGCTCCACGGCCTTCGCGTCGAACACCATGCGGTGCTCGCCCTCCATGTCGAGGACGAAGCCGTAGCCGGTCGGGAGCAGGTCGATCACCTCGGCGCCGGTGATGACGAAGTACTTGGACTCCTTGCCCGCGTACCGGCGCAGCTCCTTGAGCGAGGTGAACATCGGGATCACCGGCTGCTGGGTGTTGTGCAGGGCGAGGAAGCCGGGGTTGTCGCCGCGCGGGCAGTAGACCTTCGACGTGGCGAAGACCTGCTGGAAGTCCTCGGCGGACATCTGCCCGGTGGTGAAGGCCCGCACCGCGTCCGCGAGCGAGGGCGGGGACGGCTCGGGGTAGGCCGGCGCCTGCTGGCCGTATCCGCCCACACCGCCGGGCTGCTGCGGCGGGGCGTACTGCTGCTGTGCACCGACGTTCTGGTCGTAGCCGTACATGGGCGCAAGCGTACCGAGCGCGGCCGGGCGGGCGGGCCGGTACCGGGGCCATGCCGAACCGACAGCGACTTGACAGCGACTCGACAGTCCCATGCGCTGGTTTCGCACGGCGACCGCTCCTAGCGTCCTTCCCATGCACCGAGACCACACCGAAGAAGTCCACGAGCACGACCGCGGGCTCTCCTACGACCTGCCGGTCCTGGCCCGCCGCCGCATGATCCGGCTGATGGCCGGTGCGGGCCTGATCCCGCTGGTGGGCTGCACCTCGGGCAACGACACCGATGCGGCCGCCTCCCCCCAGGGCACCGCCACCTCGTCCGCCTCGTCCGCCGAGTGCGCGACCATCCCGGAGGAGACCGCGGGCCCCTTCCCCGGCGACGGGTCGAACGGCGTGAACGTCCTGAAGGAGAGCGGTGTCGTGCGCAGCGACATCACCTCCAGCTTCGGCGACTTTGCGGGCGGCACCGCCGAGGGCGTGCCCCTGACGGTCACGCTGACGGTCGTGGACGCCGCCTCCGGCTGCGGTACGCCGAAGAAGGGCGCCGCCGTGTACGTGTGGCACTGCGACCGGGAGGGCAACTACTCCCTGTACTCGGAGGGCGTCACCGACGAGAACTACCTGCGCGGGGTCCAGGAGACCGACGACAAGGGCCAGGCGACCTTCACCAGCGTCTTCCCCGGCTGCTACGCGGGGCGCTGGCCGCACATCCACTTCGAGGTCTACGACAGCCTCGCCGACGCCACCGCGGCGACGTCCATCACCAGCACCTCGCAGCTCGCCTTCCCGAAGGACGTCTGCGAGACGGTGTACGCCACGGACGGCTACGCCACGAGCGTGCGCAACCTGAGCAGCCTCTCCCTGGAGACCGACGGGGTCTTCAGCGACGGCCACGACCAGCAGATGGCGACGCTGAAGGGTGGCGTGGCGCAGGGGTACACGGCCACGCTGACGGTTCCGGTGTGACCCGTCACAGATGTCGGGATCGGGGTTGCATCTTATTACTCGCGGGTAGCATCATCGTAGCTACTTGTTGGTACGTGAACTAGCGCGAGGATCCAAGTGCCTCGCCGATCCCTCTACGGAGCCGTGACCATGGGGCACTACAAGTCGAATCTCCGCGACATCGAGTTCAACCTCTTCGAAGTACTCGGACGCGACAAGCTGTATGGCACGGGTCCGTTCGAGGAGATGGACACCGAGACCGCGAAGAGCATCCTGGAGGAGCTGACCCGCCTCTCCGAGAACGAGCTGGCGGAGTCCTTCACCGATGCCGACCGCAACCCGCCGGTCTTCGACCCGGAGACCAACACCGCGCCGGTCCCGGCCTCCTTCAAGAAGAGCTACAAGGCCTTCATGGACTCCGAGTACTGGCGGCTCGGCCTGTCCGAGGAGATCGGCGGCACCACCGCTCCCCCGTCCCTGATCTGGGCGTACGCGGAGCTGATCCTCGGCGCGAACCCGGCCGTGTGGATGTACTCCTCCGGCCCGGCGTTCGCCAACATCCTCTTCGAGGAGGGCAACGAGGAGCAGAAGAAGATCGCGAAGATCGCGGTCGAGAAGACCTGGGGCTCCACCATGGTGCTCACCGAGCCCGACGCCGGCTCGGACGTGGGCGCCGGGCGCACCAAGGCGGTCCAGCAGGAGGACGGCTCCTGGCACATCGAGGGCGTGAAGCGCTTCATCACCTCCGGTGAGCACGACATGGAGGAGAACATCCTTCACTACGTGCTGGCCAGGCCCGAGGGTGCCGGTCCGGGCACCAAGGGGCTGTCCCTCTTCCTCGTCCCGAAGTACCTCTTCGACTTCGAGACCGGCGAGCTGGGCGAGCGCAACGGCGTCTACGCCACCAACGTCGAGCACAAGATGGGCCTGAAGGCCTCCAACACCTGCGAGATGACCTTCGGCGACCGGCACCCCGCCAAGGGCTGGCTGATCGGCGACAAGCACGACGGCATCCGCCAGATGTTCCGGATCATCGAGTTCGCCCGGATGATGGTCGGCACGAAGGCCATCTCGACCCTGTCGACCGGTTACCTGAACGCGCTGGAGTACGCCAAGGAGCGCGTCCAGGGCCCGGACCTGGCGAACTTCATGGACAAGACCGCGCCCAAGGTCACCATCACCCACCACCCCGACGTACGCCGCTCGCTGATGACGCAGAAGGCGTACGCGGAGGGCATGCGCGCGCTGGTGCTGTACACGGCGTCGGTGCAGGACGCGATCGCGGTGAAGGAGGCGGCCGGCGAGGACGCCAAGTCCGAGCACGCGCTCAACGACCTGCTCCTGCCCATCGTCAAGGGCTACGGCTCCGAGAAGGGCTACGAGCAGCTCGCCCAGTCGCTGCAGACCTTCGGCGGCTCCGGCTTCCTGCAGGAGTACCCGATCGAGCAGTACATCCGCGACGCCAAGATCGACACCCTGTACGAGGGCACCACCGCGATCCAGGGCCAGGACTTCTTCTTCCGCAAGATCGTCCGCAACCAGGGCGCGGCCCTGAACTCCCTCGCCGAGGACATCAAGAAGTTCCTGGCGCTCGGTGAGGGCGGCGAGGAGCTGGACGCCGCCCGCGAGCACCTCGCGAAGGCCGCGGTCGAGCTGGAGGCCATCGTCGGTCTGATGCTGACCGACCTCGCGGCCACCGAGCAGGACGTCAAGAACATCTACAAGGTGGGCCTGAACACCACCCGCCTGCTGCTGGCCTCCGGTGACGTCGTCGTCGGCTACCTGCTGCTCAAGGGCGCCGCGATCGCCGCCGAGAAGCTTGCGACGGCGTCGAGCAAGGACAAGGCGTTCTACCAGGGCAAGATCGCGGCGGCGAAGTTCTTCGCGGCCAACGTCCTGCCGGGCGTCACCGGTGCGCGCAAGCTCGCCGAGGGCGTCGACCTGGACCTGATGGAACTGGACGAGGCGGCCTTCTAAACCCCTCTTTCGGCCAACCGTTCCGGTCACTCACGGACAATCCACATCGCCCTTACGAGGGCCCGCTCCCCTTCATCGGGAGCGGGCCCTCGTACGTCGTTAAGGTGAACCCCATGAGCGAACCCCCCCGCTTCGACCGCGGCCACACCGACGACCTCATGTCCTTCCTGGCGGCGAGCCCGTCGCCGTACCACGCCGTGGCGAACGCCGCCGAGAAGCTGGAGAAGGCCGGATTCAGGCAGGTCGCGGAGACGGACGCCTGGGACGGGACGAGCGGTGGCAAGTACGTGCTGCGCGGTGGCGCGATCGTGGCCTGGTACGTCCCCGAGGGCGCGGCGCCCCACACGCCGTTCCGGATCATCGGCGCGCACACCGACTCGCCCAATCTGCGGGTGAAGCCGCAGCCCGACCTCGGCGGGCACGGCTGGCGCCAGGTGGCCGTGGAGATCTACGGCGGACCGCTGCTCAACTCCTGGCTCGACCGCGACCTGGGGCTCGCCGGCCGGGTGACGCTGCGGGACGGCTCCTCGCGCCTGGTGAACGTCGACCGGCCCCTGCTGCGCGTCCCCCAGCTCGCCATCCACCTGGACCGCTCGGTGTCGGCGGAGGGGCTCAAGCTCGACAAGCAGCGCCATCTGCAGCCCGTCTGGGGCCTCGGCGGCGAGGTGCGCGACGGCGATCTGATCGCCTTCCTGGAGGAGACGGCCGGGCTGGCGGCGGGCGAGGTCACCGGCTGGGACCTGATGACCCACCCGGTCGAGGCGCCGGCGTACCTGGGCCGGGACAACGAGCTGCTCGCCGGTCCGCGCATGGACAACCTGCTGTCGGTCCACGCCGGCACGGCGGCGCTGGCCGCGGTGGCCGGCTCGGGCGCCGCACTGCCGTACATCCCGGTCCTGGCCGCCTTCGACCACGAGGAGAACGGCTCGCAGAGCGACACCGGCGCCGACGGGCCGCTGCTCGGCGGTGTCCTGGAGCGTTCGGTGTTCGCGCGCGGGGGGTCGTACGAGGACCGGGCACGTGCCTTCGCGGCCACGGTCTGCCTCTCCTCCGACACCGGCCACGCGGTCCACCCCAACTACGCCGAGCGCCACGACCCGACGCACCACCCGCGCGTCAACGGCGGGCCGATCCTCAAGGTCAACGTCAACAACCGCTACGCGACCGACGGTTCGGGCCGCGCGGTGTGGGCGGCGGCCTGCGAGAAGGCGGAAGTCCCCTTCCAGTCCTTCGTGTCGAACAACTCGATGCCCTGTGGCACGACGATCGGTCCCATCACCGCGGCCCGGCACGGCATCAAGACCGTCGACATCGGTGTGGCGATCCTGTCGATGCACAGCGCGCGGGAGCTGTGCGGCGCGGACGACCCCTGGCTGCTGGCGAACTCTCTGGTGGCGTTCCTGGAGGGGTGAGCGGCGACCTCAGGGGCGGGCCGCGTCGTCGGGCCCGCCCGGGAGGCGGTCGGCGATGGCCTGGACGGCGGCGAGGACGGTGGCGAAGCCGTTGCGCATCTCGGCTTCGAGGGCGCCGATCTTCTGGCCCTGCTCGATCTGCGTCTCCCGCAGGGCCATGATCAGCTGCCGCTGCGCCCGCTGCTCCGTCTTGAACTCCGCCACATCACGATCGTTTATGGCGACGACCGCCCGCGTCGTGGTGATCTGCTCGCGCAACGCGTCGAGCTCGGCCTCCAGCGCGTCCTGGCGGCGACGGAGTTCCTCGATCTCACTCATACGGCCTAGCGTACCTGGCCTGCGATTACGCAGAGTCGTTTCATCGTCACCCCCAGCTGTCCATCCCGGGGCAGCCCTAACGCAACGTGTGCCCCGTGGTCGCGTCCACATGGGCCGGCACCTCGTCGTGGCGGTCGCCGACGGTCAGGGTGCCGGTCGGTTCGATGACGAGGATGGCGGTGGGGGCGGGGGCGTACGGCTTGTGCTCCGTGCCGCGCGGGACCGTGAAGACCGAGCCCTTCGGCAGGACGACCGTGCGCTCGGCCCCCTTCTCCCGCAGGGCGATGTGCAGTTCGCCGTCCAGGACCAGGAAGAACTCGTCGGTGTGGTCGTGGACGTGCCAGACGTGCTCGCCTTCGACCTTGGCGACGCGGACGTCGTAGTCGTTGACGGCGGTCACGATGCGCGGGCTCCAGGTCTCCGTGAAGGAGGCGAGGGCCGCGGCGAGGGATATGGGTTCCATGCGCTCATCGTGCGGGGTGGTCCCGGTGTCGTACGAGTGCTAGGAATCGCATATGGCGCAAGGATCCTCTCAGCCGGTGCGAACCCATCGCGTGGCCGTGATCGTCGACGAGGGCACCAACCCGTTCGAGGTCGGCGTCGCCACCGAGCTGTTCGGGCTGCCGCGGCCGGAGCTCGGCCTGCCCAAGCCGCTGTACGAGGTGACGCTGTGCACGCCCACGCCCGAGGTCCGGATGAACCACGGGTTCTTCACGCTGACCGGCGTGCCCGGGCTGGACGCGGTCGACGCGGCGGACACCCTCGTCGTGCCCGGCCGCCCGGACAACGTCGTCCCGCGCGGGGCCGCCGTACTCGACGCCATACGGCGCACGCACGCGCGTGGAGCCCGCGTGATGAGCCTGTGCACCGGAAGCTTCGCGCTCGCCGAGGCCGGGCTGCTGGACGGCCGCCGGGCCACGACCCACTGGCGCTGGGCGGACGCCTTCCGCCGGCTGCATCCGAGGGTGCTGCTGGAACCGGACGTGCTGTTCGTCGACGAGGGCGACATCCTGACCGCCGCGGGCAGCGCCGCCGCGCTCGACCTGTGCCTGCATGTCGTACGGCGGGACCACGGCGCCGAGGTCGCCAATGCCGTCTCCCGGCGGCTGGTGTTCGCCGCGCACCGGGACGGCGGGCAGAAGCAGTTCGTGGAGCGGCCGGTGCCCGAGGTGCCGGACGAGTCGCTGGCCCCGCTGCTGGCGTGGGCGCAGCAGAAGCTGGGGGAGCCGCTGACGGTGGCCGACCTGGCGGCGCGGGCGGCGGTGTCGCCGGCCACTGTGCACCGGCGCTTCCGGGCGCAGCTCGGCACGACGCCGTGGGCCTGGCTGACGGGGGAGAGGGTGGCGCTCGCGTGCCGGCTGATCGAGCGCGGCGAGGAGCGCCTGGACGTGGTGGCCGCCCGCAGCGGACTCGGCACCGCGGCGAACCTACGCGCGCGCGTGCGGGACGTGACCGGGCTCAGCCCGTCGGCCTACAGACGGCGTTTCGGACCGGGCGGCGGGGAACCCCTCGTGCATGAGATTCCTCGTACGCGACCGGCTCCTCGGCTTCGGTGACGACTACTGGATCGAGGACGACCGGGGCAACAAGGTGTTCCTCGTCGACGGCAAGGCGATGCGGCTGCGGGACACCTTCGAGCTGAAGGACGCCCAGGGGCATGTCGTCATCGACATCCACCAGAAGATGTTCGCCCTGCGCGACACGATGGTGATCGAGCGGGGCGGCCGGCCGCTCGCCACGATCCGCCGCAAACGGCTGTCCCTGCTGCGCAACCACTACCGGGTCTCCCTGGCGGACGGCAGCACGGAACTCGACGTCAGCGGCAAGATCCTCGACCGGGAGTTCGCCATCGAGTACGACGGCGAGCTGCTGGCGGTGGTGTCCCGGCGCCGGCTGCACGTCCGGGAGACCTACGGCGTGGATGTCGTACGGGACGACGCGGACCCGGCGCTGCTGATCGCGGTGGCGGTGTGCGTGATCCACCTGGCGGAGAAGGAGCGCGGGGACGACTGAGGTCTGCGGGGTCCGTACGACCGTCAGCGACGCGGTGGCGCCAGCCCCAGCATCCGGTCCTTCAGCGCCGGGAACTGATCCCGTGTCACCGCGACCCTGCCCGGGTCGAACTCCACCGTGAGGACCTGCTCGCCCGCGCCGGCCTGCGCGAGCACCTCGCCCCAGGGATCGACCACGATCGAGTGACCGGCCTGCGGAACTCCGGCGTGCGTCCCGGCCGTTCCACAGGCGAGCACGAACGCCTGGTTCTCCACCGCCCGCGCCTGAGCCAGCAGCGTCCAGTGCGCCCGGCGGCGCTCCGGCCAACCCGCCGGGACGAGAAGGGTCTCGGCGCCGGCGTCGACGAGGCCGCGGAACAGCTCGGGGAAACGGAGGTCGTAGCAGGTGGCCACGCCCAGGACGGTCTCGGGGAGCCGGACCGTCACCAGTTCCTCGCCCGCGCCCATCAGCACCGCCTCGCCCTTGTCGAAGCCGAACCGATGGATCTTGCGGTACGCGGCGGCCAGATCACCGGAGGGGGAGAAGACGAGAGAGGTGTTGTAGAGCGGCCCTTCAGGGTCCCGCTCGGGGATCGAGCCCGCGTGCAGCCAGACGCCCGCGTCGCTCGCGGCCTTCGCCATCGCCTCGTACGTCGGCCCTTCGAGCGGCTCGGCCTCGCTGCCGAAGCCCTCGTAGGCGAACGCCCCGGTGGTCCACAGCTCCGGCAGCACGACGAGGTCGGCCGTCCCGGCCTGTTCCCGGACGAGAGAGGCTACGCGCGCTCTGCGCGATTCGACTGATTCGCCCTCATTGACGTCGATCTGGAGCAGAGAGGCGCGCACACTACCACCGTCCTGGCATTCGAGCCGTCGATACGGGCCTACGATCGTCACACGAAAGCACTGCCGGGGTGCCTCACAGCAGCGTAACTTAGCGTTCCAAGACACCCGCCGACAGCCACCTCCCACTGGCAACGCCGCCACAACCCGCCCGTGTACCGACCGCCGAGGGGTCCCGTTCCGTGAGTCTGCATCCCACCCTCCAGCCCTACGCCGACGCCTGGACCCACTCCATCGAAGCGATATCCGAGCTGGTGACGCCGCTGGTGGAGGGCGAGTGGAACCGGCGGACGCCGTGCCCGGGCTGGTCGGTCCGCGACGTCGTGTCTCATGTCATCGGCCTGGACTGCGAGATGCTCGGCGACCCGCGTCCCATCCACACCCTCCCGCGCGACCTCTTCCACGTCACGAACGACCACCAGCGCTACATGGAGATGCAGGTCGACGTCCGCCGCCACCACACGGCGCCGGAGATGACGTCCGAGCTGGAGTACACGATCATCCGCCGCAACCGCCAGTTGCGAAACGAGTCCCGCGACCCCGGCACGAAGGTGCGCGGCCCGCTCGGGGCGGAGCTCACCCTCGAGGAGTCGATGCGCTCTCACGCCTTCGACGTCTGGGTCCACGAACAGGACCTGCGCACCGCCCTCGGCCGCCCGGGCAACCTCGACTCCCCCGGCGCGCACGTGGCCCGTGACGTACTGCTGGCCGCCCTCCCCGAGATCGTCGCCACCAAGGCCGACGCCCCGCGCAGCTCGGCGATCGTCATCGACGTGCACGGACCGGTCGAGTTCCTGCGCACGATCCGCATCGACATCCAGGGCCGCGGCACCCTCGAGACGGCCCCCGCCCTCGGCCCCGCCGCCACCCTCACCCTCGACTGGGAGACCTACTTCCGCCTGGCCTGCGGCCGTGTCACAGCGGAATCGGTGGCGGACCGCCTGAAGACAGAGGGCGACCCGGCCCTGACCGCGGCGATCGTCCGCAACTTCACCGTGACGCAGTAGCCGACGAGGGCCGGTTCCCGCCGGGCCTCCCGTATGCCCTGGGTCCGGCCGTGCGGGCAGGGCGTGCCGTGCCCGCACGGTTCGGAAGCTGTGCCGCGACCGCGTCGTGAGTGATCCATGCCGGTCAGGGCGTCGGGTCACGCGCGGTTTCGGCGCTGGTCCCCGCTGTGCCGACGGAGCCGGTCGGTGTGGCGGGTGAGGTCATCGACGCGCGCGGCGAGGCCGGGGTGGTCGGATGCCAGGTGCGGGTGCGTGTCCGTCAGGGGGGCGACAAGGGCGGCCGGGTCGTCGTCGGCGAGGGCGGCGGCGAGTTCGGCGAGTGGGGTGTCGGCGGCGGCGGGGAGGTCGGTGAGCGCGGTGATCTGGCCGGCGAGCTGGCGCAGAGTGACGGCGTTGGCACGGGCCCAGGCGGTGACGGTGCGGTCGGCGGCGCGACGGTCGCGGGTGGCCCGCACCCGCTGCTCACCCGTGGATCCCGGGGTTCCGGGGCGTACACGCAGGTAGCGGCGCTCGGCGGCCTGGCGGCTTGAGACGCCGAGGGGGTGGGCGAGGTCGGCCCAGCTCGCGCCCGCCTCCCGCGCGGCTTCGATCAGGCCCGGTTCCCACTCGGCGAGTTGCTCGCGCGCTTCGCGCAGCAGCAGGAGCGCGGCGAGTGCCTGCTCGGAGGTGCTCTGGTCGGCCGCGGGGCGGATGGCGTCCGGCGTGGTCCGGGCGGTGTGCAGGGCCTCGTGGATCGTGTTCAGCGCCGCGGCGGCGGCGAGGAAGGACGCCGACGTGAGACCGCGGGCGTGGGAGGTGGGCGGCTGCTCGTCCCTGGTCATCGGGCCTCCATGGTTCTGTCATCACATCGACGACTTCCAACTTGTCATCACTTGGATGACATGTTACAACGATGGCAGGTGAACGCATTGGCAGCACAGTGCCTGACCTGAACGCTGGAGGTGTTCGACGATGTTGATGCGCACCGATCCTTTCCGCGAGCTCGACCGGCTCACCCAGCAGCTCCTCGGCACGACGGGGACCTGGTCGCGGCCGTCGCCGATGCCGATGGACGCCTACCGTGAGGGCGAGGAGTACGTCATCGCCTTCGACCTGCCCGGCGTCTCCACGGACGCGATCGACATCGACGTCGAGCGGAACATGCTGACCGTCAAGGCGGAGCGGCGGCCCGTCACCAAGGCGGACGACACACAGGTGGAGCTGTCCGAGCGGCCATTGGGCGCCTTCTCCCGCCAGGTCGTGCTGGCCGACACCCTGGACACCGAGCACATCAAGGCGGACTACGACGCGGGTGTGCTGACCCTGCGTATCCCGATCGCCGAGCGCGCCAAGCCCCGCAAGATCGCCATCGGTGGCGGATCCGCGCGCAAGGAGATCAGCGGCTGAGTCCCCTCCCAGCCGCGCCGCACGCAGGCACGGGGGTAGCGATGGTGATGCGATGGGACGCGTTCCTGGACCAGGTCAAGGAACGCGGTGAGTACAAGACCACCGAGGAAGCCGAGCGGGCGGCCCGCACGGTACTGGCGCTGCTGGGCGCTCATCTGGTGGGCGAGGTGAGGGCGGAACTGGCCGCCCGGCTGCCGGAGGATCTGGCACTCGTCCTGCTCAATCCGCTCCAGGCGCGCGAGCCGCTGTCCCCCGAGCGCTTCGTACGGGCCACGGCGGCCTGGATCGAGGGAGCCACCGAACAGACCGCGGCCTGGGACGTGGGCGCGGTGCTCAGCGTGGCCGCGGATGCGGCGGGCGGCGAACTCACCCGTCGCGTCCTGCTCCAGCTCCCGGCGGGCTACGACCTGCTGTTCGGCCACACCCAGCCCGTCTGACGCACTTCCGGCCCACAGCAGCCACATCTTTTCCGTCAGCAGAGAAAGGCAACCGCTTCAGCGATGATTCACCAGCAGCAGCCGTGCCGGTCCACCGCGGGCATGACGTTCGAGCGGATGCTGGAACAGGTGCGCTACGAAGGCGCCTACAGCACCCGCGCCCAGGCCGAGCAGGCCGTGCGCGCCGTGCTGGCGGCCTTCGGGCGCCAACTCACCGGCGAGGAGCGCGTGGAGCTTGCCGCCAGGCTGCCACACGAGGCCGCCGTCACCTTCTCCTCCCAGATCCCCGCCACCGAACCCCTCACCGGCTGGGGCTTCGTGAAGGACCTGGCGACCCGCACCAACGGCAGCCCGGCCACCACCCGCTGGGACACGGGCACCGTCCTGCGCGTCGTGGCCCACCTCGCCGGCGAGGAACTCCTCAGCCGCATCCTCGCCCAACTCCCCGCCGGCTACGCCCTGCTGTTCGGCCGCGCCGAACTCACCCGGGCCGCCTGACCACAGACAGACGGTGCACCTCAGCCCGTCCAGCGCCCGAGGAGCCAGCGGCCCACACCATCCCTAACCTCCACCAACCCACCCAAAGGGGGCCATCCCCCAACAGCCCCTCCTCAGCACCGGCCCGCACCACTCAGCCCGTCCGGCGTTTGAGGACAAGGCCCCTTAAGGGCCGGAGCGGGGTCTGGGGCGGCAGCCCCAGTGGGGTTGAAGGGGCGGAGCCCCTGAAGGATGGGACGGGTAGGGGCGGCGGGGGCGAAATCCGCTGTCGCCCGCCCCCACCCACCGCTAGCGTCCCGCCGTGACCGACACAGATACCGACACCCACACCCCGGCCGACAACCCCCCACGCCTCACCCGCCTCACCTTCCACGGCCCCCTCTCGGAGCCCCGCGCAACCACCCTCGTCCAGCGCCTCACCCGCACCGACCCCACCACCGTCCTCGACATCGGCTGCGGCTGGGGCGAGTTGATGCTCCGCATCCTGGCCGCCGCACCGAAGGCGACAGGCATCGGAATAGACCTCAACGCCGACGACCTCACCCGCGCCCGCCGCAACGCGGCGGACCGAGGACTGAAGGAAAGAGCCGAGTTCATCGAGGAGTCGGCCACCAAGACCTCCCGCGGCCCCGCCGACCTCGTCCTGTGCGTAGGCGCGAGCCAGGCCCTGGCCGCGACCGGCACGCCCGACCACACCGCCGAGGCCCTGAGCGAACTACGCCGCCTGGTCACCGACAACGGCCGCGTCCTGCTCGGCGAGGGCTTCTGGCAACGCCCCCCGACCCCCACCGAACTCTCCGGCATGTGGCCGCAGGCCGCCGCCACCGACCACCACGACCTCGCGACCCTCCTCGACCTCGCCGTCGCCGCCGGTTTCCGCCCGGAGTGGACCGAAACGGCGACCTTGGAGGAGTGGGAGGAGTTCGAGTCGGCGTACCAGGCGGACGTCGAGGTGTGGCTGGCCCGGAACCCCGCTCACCCCCTCGCCGCCGAGACCCGCGAACGCCTCGACCGCCACCGCGCCCAGTGGATGAGCTACCGCGGGGTGCTGGGCCTGGCGTACCTCACCCTCGTCCCGGCCCTGTAGCACCTCGAAGCCACCGCCGGCTCACGCGGGAACGTGCACCGTCTCCACCCGACTGGCGACCAGCCGTTCCCGCTCCCTGCGCGCCGCCCGCTTCCGCAGCCGCAGGATCTGGCTGACCCCGAGCGCCTGGAGGACGAACACCGCCGAGAAGGCGATGGTGTAGTCGTCGCCGGTCGCGTCCAGCAGCACACCGACCGCGAGCAGCGTCGTCATCGAGGCGACGAAACCGCCCATGTTGGTGATCCCGGACGCCGTCCCCTGACGCTCCGGCGGGTTCGCCGGCCGCGCGAAGTCGAAGCCGAGCATCGAGGCCGGCCCGCACGCCCCGAGCACCGCGCACAGCACGATCAGCAGCCACATCGGCGCCGTCTCACCGGGCCAGGCCAGCGTCGTCGCCCACAGCACAGCCGTGGCCGCGACGGTGCCGAGCGCCAGCGGCAGCCGCGCCTCGTGGTGCCGGGCGACGATCTGGCCGTAGACCAGGCCCACCACCATGTTGGACAGCACGACGAGGGTGAGCAGTTCACCGGCCGCCGCCACCGACAGCCCCTGCGCCTGGACCAGGAACGGCAGTCCCCACAGCAGCAGGAACACCATCGCCGGGAACTGCGTCGTGAAGTGCACCCACAGCCCCAGCCGCGTGCCGGGCTCCCGCCAGGACGCGGCGATCTGGCGTCGTACGTAGGCCGCGCCCTGATGCGGCAGCGGCGCCGGCTCGTGTCCCTCGGGGTGGTCCTTCAGGAACAGCAGCACCAGTACGAGTACGACGGCACCCGCGCCCGCGCTGCCCGCGAACGCCGCCGTCCAGCCCACCCCGTGCAGCAGCCGCGCCAGCACCAGCGTGGAGACGAGGTTGCCCGCCATGCCCACCAGGCCGGCGAACTGGGCGATCAGCGGGCCGCGCCGGGCCGGGAACCAGCGGGTGCCCAGCCGCAGCACGCTGATGAACGTCATCGCGTCGCCGCAGCCCAGCAGCGCGCGCGAGGCGAGGGCGGTGCCGTACGACGGCGAGAAGGCGAAGCCGAGTTGGCCGATCGTGAACAGCACCACGCCCAGGGTCAGCACCGTTTTGGTGCCGAGCCGGTCGACGAGCAGACCGACGGGTATCTGCATGCCCGCGTACACGAGCAGTTGGAGGATCGAGAACGTCGACAGGGCCGAGGCGCCCACGTCGAAGCGGTCGGCGGCGTCGAGGCCGGCGACCCCCAGCGACGTACGGAAGATGACGGCGACGAAGTAGACCGAGACGCCTATGCCCCAGACGGCGACGGCGCGGCGGCCGCCCGGGGGGTCGCCGGGCAGTGCGGCGGACCTCATCGCTCCTCACCCCGCGCGAGGTGCGAGAACCAGTCGATGTGCCGGTGGACAAGGCCGACGGCCGCGTCGGCGTCCCCGGAGCGCAGGGCCTCAAGGATCTCCTCGTGCTCGGCGAGGGTCTTGGCGATGCGGTCGGGGTGGGAGTGCAGGACGGCGACGCCCATGCGCAGTTGCCGGTCGCGCAGTTGGTCGTAGAGCCGCGAGAGGATCTCGTTGCCGCCGCTGCGGACGATCTCGGCGTGAAAGCAGCGGTCGGTGACGGCGGCCCCGGCGAGGTCGCCGGCGGCGGCCTGGGCCTTCTGCCGGTCGAGCAATTCCTGAAGGCGCTCGATGAGTCCGGGGGGCGCGGGTACGGCCTTGCGCGCCGCGTGCTCCTCGACGAGCAGACGCGTCTCTACGACGTCCTTGATCTCCTGCGCGGAGACCGGCAGGACCAGTGCGCCCTTCTTCGGGTAGAGCTTGATCAGCCCCTCGACCTCCAGGCGCAGCAGCGCCTCGCGCACCGGGGTGCGCGAGACCCCGACGGCCTCGGCCAGCTCGCCCTCGGTGAGCAGCGTCCCACCTTCGTAACGGCGGTCCAGGACACCCTGTT
Organism: Streptomyces sp. UG1; assembly: GCF_049974585.1. Classification (NCBI taxonomy): domain Bacteria; kingdom Bacillati; phylum Actinomycetota; class Actinomycetes; order Kitasatosporales; family Streptomycetaceae; genus Streptomyces; species Streptomyces sp. UG1. The sequence continues at coordinate 82,277 of NZ_JBNGGG010000037.1, forward strand.
TGACGTGGGTGTAGACACGGTCGGCGGCGGGGGGCTGCTTGACGGGGGCGGGTGGTGCGGAAGGCATGCGCACATCATAGATACAACACGTACGCATGCCGGGAATCCGTCCACGATGCGGACCACTCCGGGATCCTCCGGAATCCTCACGCAAAGAAGCGACATTCACTCCAGCCGCCGCACAACCTTCTGTGCTAATTACGTGTCACACACGTGCGGCCCGACCTTCTTCCCCTCCAATTCGGCCGCACTTTCGGGGTATTTCGACGTAATCGGGGTATTTCAGTTGATAACCGCCACCAAGGGTCTGAGCATCCGCAGGGCAGCCGCCGTCGCCATGACCACCGGCGCCGTGTTCGCCACCGGAGCCCTCACCGCGGCACCCGCGCAGGCTGTGACGGCGCCCAGCATCACCGCCAAGGGCGGGTATCTGATGAACGGTGCCAACGGCAAGACCCTGTTCACCAAGGCCGCGGACACCAAGAGGCTCACCGCCTCCACCACCAAGATCATGACCGCCAAGGTGGTGCTCTCGCAGCCGAACCTGAACCTGAACACCAAGGTGACGATCAGGAAGGAGGTCAGCGACTACATCGTCTCCAAGGGCGCCTCGTCGGCCCGGCTCATCGTCGGCGACAAGGTCACCGTCCGGCAGCTTCTCTACGGGATGATGCTGCCGTCCGGCTGTGACGCCGCGATGACCCTCGCCGACAAGTTCGGTTCCGGCTCCACGGTCAAGGCCCGCACCAAGAACTTCATCGGCAAGATGAACGCCATGGCCAAGAGCCTGGGCATGACCAACACGCACTTCGACTCGTTCGACGGCATAAGCAATGGCTCCAACTACTCGACGCCGCGCGACCTGACGAAGCTGGCGCGCAGCGCGATGAAGAGCGGCACGTTCAAGGCCGTCGTCAAGACCAAGGCGTACACGGCCAAGACCATCACGAAGACCGGCGCCACCCGCACCATGGCGACCTGGAAGAACACCAACACGCTGCTCGGCTGGAACGGCACGCTGGGCATCAAGACCGGCTCCGGCAGCCAGGCCAAGTACTGCCTCGTCTTCGCCGCCACGAAGAACGGCGAGTCGGTCATGGGCGCGGTCCTCACCTCCCCCTCGGAGGCGAACCGCACCTCCGACGTGAAGAAGCTGGTCAACTACGGCTACGCCCGGATCAGCTGACGCCCGTCCGCGTCGAAGCCGAGGGGCGGCCACTCGACAGTGGCCGCCCCTTTCGCCGTCACCCGTGGCTCACGCCCAGGTGATCAACCGCTTCGGCTGCTCCAGGATCGCGGCCACGTCGGCGAGCACCTTGGAGCCCAGTTCCCCGTCGACGAGGCGGTGGTCGAAGCTGAGCGCCAGCGTGGTGACCTGACGTGGCTTCACCTTGCCCTTGTGGACCCACGGCTGGAGCTTGATCGCGCCGACCGCGAGGATCGCGGACTCGCCGGGGTTGAGGATCGGGGTGCCGGTGTCGACGCCGAAGACGCCGACGTTGGTGATGGTGACCGTGCCGCCCTGCATCGCGGCGGGGGTGGTCCTGCCCTCCCGCGCCGTCGACACCAGCTCGCCGAGCGCCTCCGCCAGTTGCGGGAGGGTCTTGGCGTGGGCGTCCTTGATGTTCGGCACGATCAGGCCGCGCGGGGTCGCCGCCGCGATGCCCAGGTTGACGTAGTGCTTGTGCACGATCTCCTGGTTGGCCTCGTCCCAGGACGCGTTGACGTCCGGGTTGCGCTTGATGGCGACCAGCAGGGCCTTGGCGATGAGCAGCAGGGGGTTCACGCGCAGGCCCGCGAACTCCTTGTCCTCCTTGAGCTCCTCGACCAGCTTCATCGTGCGCGTCACGTCGACCGTCACGAACTCCGTGACATGCGGCGCGGTGAACGCCGAGCCGACCATCGCGGCCGCCGTCGCCTTGCGGACGCCCTTGACCGGGGTACGGGTCTCCCGGGCCGTGTCGTACGTGACCACCGGCGCCGGGGCGGCGACCGGGGCGGCCTGCGGTTCCGGCTCGGCGGCCGGGGCCGGCGGGGCCACCGCCGCGTGCACGTCCTCGCGCGTGATGATGCCGTCGGGGCCGGTCGGCGTCACCGTGGCCAGGTCGACGCCCAGGTCCTTGGCCAGCTTGCGCACCGGCGGCTTGGCCAGCGGCCGCGGCGGCGTCTCCGGCTGCGCGGGACCATGGCCGTTCAGCTCGGACTGCAGGGCCTGGGCCGCGGGCTCCTGGCGCGCGCCCTCGGCCCCCTTGCGCGGGCGGCGCTTGGTCGAGGTCTGGGCCACGCCGTAGCCGACCAGCACCGGCTGGCGGCCCGAGCCCTCCGGCGCCGGCTCCTCCGCCGGGGCCTGCGGCTGTGCGGCGGGTGCCTCGGCGGCGGGCACCGCCGCGCCCGAGACGTCCACGGCGATGATCGCCGTGCCGACGTCCACCGTCGTGCCCTCGGCGAAGTGCAGCTCACGGACCACCCCGTCGTACGGGATGGGCAGTTCCACGGCCGCCTTGGCCGTCTCGACCTCGCACACCACCTGGCCGTCGGTGACCGTGTCGCCCGGCTGGACGTACCACTTGAGGATCTCCGCCTCGGTGAGTCCCTCGCCCACGTCGGGCATCTTGAACTCACGCACGGACGCTTCAGTCATCGTCGTCACGACCCTCTCCTCAGTACGCCAGGGCACGGTCGACGGCGTCCAGCACCCGGTCCAGGCCCGGCAGGTACTCCTCCTCCAGACGCGCCGGCGGATACGGGGCGTGATAGCCGCCCACCCGCAGCACCGGGGCCTCCAGGTGGTAGAAGCAGCGCTCCGTGATCCGGGCGGCGATCTCCGCGCCCGAGCCGAAGAACACCGGCGCCTCGTGGACCACGACCAGCCGGCGGGTCTTCTCGACGGAGGCCTGGATGGAGTCGAAGTCGAGCGGGGAGACCGAGCGCAGGTCCAGGACCTCCAGGCCGCGGCCCTCCTCGGCGGCCGCGGCGGCGGCCTCCTGGCAGAGCTTCACCATCGGGCCGTACGCGGCCAGCGTCAGGTCGGCGCCCTCACGGACGACCCGCGCCTTGTGCAGCGGGCCCGGGATCGCCTCCGTGTTCACCTCGGCCTTGTCCCAGTAGCGCCGCTTCGGCTCGAAGAAGATCACCGGGTCGTCGCTCTGGATGGCCTGCTGCATCATCCAGTACGCGTCCGACGCGTTGGACGGCGAGACGATCTTCAGGCCCGCCACGTGCGCGAACAGGGCCTCCGGCGACTCCGAGTGGTGCTCGACCGCGCCGATGCCGCCGCCGTAGGGGATGCGGACGACGACCGGGAGCTTGACCTTGCCCAGTGAGCGGGCGTGCATCTTCGCGAGCTGCGTGACGATCTGGTCGTACGCCGGGAAGACGAAGCCGTCGAACTGGATCTCCACGACCGGGCGGTAGCCGCGCAGGGCGAGACCGATCGCGGTGCCGACGATGCCCGACTCGGCGAGCGGGGTGTCGATGACGCGGCTGTCGCCGAAGTCCTTCTGCAGGCCGTCGGTGACCCGGAAGACACCGCCGAGCTTGCCGACGTCCTCGCCCATGATGACGACCTTGGGGTCCGCGTCCAGGGCGCGGCGCAGCGACTCGTTGATCGCCTTGGCGAGAGCCATCTTCTCCGCCATCTCAGTGACCCCCCTCTACGTCCGCGAACGACGCCTGGTAGGCGGCGAACTGGGCGCGCTCCTCGTCGACGAGCGCATGCCCGTCCGCGTACACGTTCTCGAAGATGGCGAAGTGGTCCGGGTCCGGCATGGCGCGGACCGCCTCGCGCACTCGTTTGCCCAACGCCTCGCTCTCGCCTTCCAGTTCCGCGAAAAATCCCTCGTCCGCGTGGTTTGAGGCCTCGAGGTGGCGGCGAAGGCGCAGGATCGGGTCCTTCGCCTCCCAGGCCTGGCGCTCCTCGTCGCCCCGGTAGCGGGTGGGGTCGTCGGAGGTGGTGTGGGCACCCATGCGGTACGTGTACGCCTCGACCAGCGTCGGCCCCTCGCCGCCGCGGGCACGCTCCAGCGCCCACTTCGTCACGGCGAGGCAGGCCAGGACGTCGTTGCCGTCGACGCGGACGCCGGGGAAGCCGAAGCCCTGCGCGCGCTGGTAGAGCGGCACCCGGGTCTGCTTCTCGGTCGGCTCGGAGATCGCCCACTGGTTGTTCTGGCAGAAGAACACCACGGGGGCGTTGTAGACCGCGGAGAACGTGAAGGACTCGGCCACGTCACCCTGGCTGCTCGCGCCGTCGCCGAAGTAGGCGACGACCGCGCTGTCGGCGCCGTCCTTGGCGATGCCCATGGCGTAGCCCGTGGCGTGCAGCGTCTGGGAGCCGATGACGATCGTGTAGAGCTGGAAGTTGTTGCTGTTGGGGTCCCAGCCGCCGTTGTTCACGCCGCGGAACATGCCGAGCAGGTTCGTCGGGTCGACCCCGCGACACCAGGCGACGCCGTGCTCGCGGTAGGTCGGGAAGACGTAGTCGTCCTCGCGGGTGGCCCGTCCGGAGCCGATCTGGGCGGCCTCCTGGCCGAGCAGCGACGCCCACAGGCCCAGCTCGCCCTGGCGCTGCAGGGAGGTCGCCTCGGCGTCGAAGCGTCGGGTGAGCACCATGTCGCGGTAGAGGCCGCGGAGCTCTTCGGGGGTGATGCCGGCGACGTACTTGTCGTACTCGGCGTTCTTGACGCGCTTGCCCTCGGGCGTCAGCAACTGCACCAGCTCGGGGTCGGCGCCCTGCGATTTCCTTGCGGTTGTGGTCTTGCCGGCCGTGCTCTTGGTACCGGCGCTGCGTCGCGGCTTTCGCGCGGCAGTGCTCTCCACGGTCACGTGTGCTCCTCCGTCGGTCCGGCTACCCGGGTTCGCCGGGTGCCAGTGCGGCTCACCTGAAGCCCTACGGACGCACAGGGTGGGTGCGGCTCGTTGGGGGACAGGCGTGACAGGTGCCCCGGCGAGCGCCCTGCAAAAAGCACGTTACCCAGTGCTCCACATTTCTGTGAAACCCCTCCTGACCTGCGATTTTGCTTGGATATCCAAGTAAATCGCGAAAGTCGGGAACAACTCCTGGTCACAGCCTTGCAGGGGGCCGGAACAACGGCACGTTATATCGGTGACCCAGGTCACGGGAAGAGCCGCCGGGAGGAGATCGACCGAAAGGAAGATCAAAGGAAGATCAAATACACGCGCGCGTGGAGCCCGTTTCCGGGCCACACGCGCGCGTAAGGAGGTGCTTGCGGTTTCAACCGAGGGTGGTCAGCCTCCGGTGACGCCGCCGTCCGTCGGCGCCGTCGGGGCGGACGTCGGCGCGGTGGGCTCCTCCGTCGGCTCCTCGGTGGGTTCCTCGGTGGGCTCCTCCGTCGGCTGCTGGCTGTTGGTCGGCTGCTCGGTCGGCTGCTGCGTGGGCTGCTCGGTGGGCGTGTACGTGGGCTGCTCGGTCGGCGTGTAGTCCGGGTCGCCGCCCGTGCCGCCGCCGTCCTCGGTGACCTCGTCCGTCGGCTCCTCGGTCGGCTCGTCCGTGGGCTCGTCGGTCGTCTTTTCCTGGTCGCTGCTCTGCGACGCGGTCGGCGTCGGCTTGACGTCGCCTCCCGGCTCCTTCTTGTCGCCGCCGTTCATCGCCAGCGCGACGCCCGCCGCGATGGCGATCACCGCGAGGACGGCGAGGATCCACAGCTTGCCGCGACCGCCGCCGCCCTTGTTGCCGTGCCCCTCGAAGCCGCCGTCGTCACCGCCCCCGTACCGGTTGGGCAGGATCGGCTGCGGGATCTGCGCCGTACCGGCACCCGAGTCGCCGGGGTGCCCCATGACGGTCGTGTGCGCGAAGCCGGCCGCCGGGGTGTGCCGGCCGTCGTGCACGGCCACCGGGCCGGTGTTCCAGGTGCCGGTGTGGCCGCCCTGGTCGTACAGCATCTGCAGGCCGTACTGGACGAGCCCGCGCATCTCCTCGGCCGTCTGGAAGCGGTCGTCGGGCTCCTTGGCGAGCGAGCGCATGACCAGGCCGTCGAGCTCGGGCGGCGTGGCGTCGGAGACCTCGGAGGGCGGGGTCGGGATGTCCTGGACGTGCTGGTAGACCACCGACAGCGGGGTCTCGCCGGTGAACGGCGGCCGCAGCGCGAGGAGTTCGTAGAGCAGACAGCCGGTCGCGTACAGGTCGGAGCGGTGGTCGACCGCCTTGCCGAGCGCCTGCTCGGGCGACAGGTACTGCGGCGTGCCCATGACCATGCCGGTCTGCGTCATCGTCGACTGCGCGCCGTGCAGGGCGCGTGCGATGCCGAAGTCCATCACCTTCACGGCGCCGTTGTTGGTGATGATGACGTTGGCGGGCTTGATGTCGCGGTGCACGATGCCGTGCTGGTGCGAATAGGCGAGCGCCTCCAGGACGCCGGAGACGATGATCAGCGCCTGCTCGGGGCCGGGTGCCTCGGCGTTGATCAGGAGGTCGCGGATGGTCCGCCCCTCGACGATCTCCATGACGATGTACGGCACGCTCTGGCCGCCCACGACGTCCTCGCCGGAGTCGTACACGGCGACGATCGCGTGATGGTTGAGGCCGGCCACCGACTGGGCCTCGCGCGTGAAGCGGGCCTTGGACACCGGGTCCTCGGCGAGGTCCGAGCGCAGCAGCTTGACCGCCACGGTGCGGCCGAGACGCACGTCCTCGGCCGCGAACACCTCGGCCATGCCGCCCCGGCCGAGTCTGCGGGTCAGCCTGTAACGGCCGTCCCCGACAAGTCCGCCATTACCCCACATTTCCGGCGCGTCTGACATACCGCCGCCAGCCGCCTCGGGGTCGGACGGGCCCTGAGCGCGCTGCTGCTGTGCCATCAGTCCTCGCCGTCGTTTCTGCCCGCGGTGCGCGCGGTGTTGTTACGGTCTCCGTCGGCCACGCTACAGCCTCCGCGCAAGCCGTCGGTCCGAGAAGGTCGCACCAATCGGACGGAGACGGACCGGCCATGAAACCGGCACCCGTCCACTCGTGCAAATTCTGTGCACCGACGGTACGACCGCTGTAACGCTTCCGCGACGCCGCCTTCGCGTACGGTCACGGAACGGGCACCGCGCTTGACCTGTCAGTGCCGTGGGGCAGACTTGGCCGGGAATAGCACATTGGATCACTCGGGATCACTCGATCCACGGGCAATCGCAGGCGCCCGAGAGGCACGGGGGACGCAGAACATGAGCCAGGACGGCGCACAGGGCGGTACCGGGGGGCGGGCGCTGGCCGGCGGCCGCTATCAGTTGCGCGACTTGCTCGGGCAGGGCGGCATGGCCTCCGTGCACCTCGCCTACGACTCCGTGCTCGACCGGCAGGTCGCGGTCAAGACGCTGCACACCGAGCTCGGCCGCGAGCAGGCCTTCCGCGAGCGCTTCCGCCGCGAGGCCCAGGCCGTGGCCAAACTCACGCACACCAATATCGTCTCGGTCTTCGACACCGGCGAGGACACCGTCGACGACATGACGACGCCGTACATCGTCATGGAGTACATCGAGGGCCGCCCGCTCAGCTCCGTCTTCGACGAGGACGTACGGCAGTTGGGCGCGATGCCCGCCGACAAGGCGCTGAAGATCACCGCGGATGTGCTGGCCGCGCTGGAGATCAGCCATGAGATGGGGCTGGTCCACCGGGACATCAAGCCGGGCAACGTGATGCTGAACAAGCGTGGCGTGGTCAAGGTGATGGACTTCGGCATCGCGCGCGCCATGCAGTCCGGTGTGACGTCGATGACACAGACCGGCATGGTGGTCGGCACCCCGCAGTACCTCTCGCCCGAGCAGGCGCTCGGCCGTTCCGTGGACGCCCGCTCCGACCTCTACTCGGTCGGCATCATGCTGTTCCAACTCGTCACCGGGCGGCTGCCGTTCGACGCCGACTCGCCGCTGGCGATCGCGTACGCGCATGTGCAGGAGGAGCCGGTCGCCCCGTCCTCGATCAACCGGGCGCTGCCGCCGGCCGTGGACGCGCTGGTGTCCCGCGCCCTGAAGAAGAACCCGAACGAACGCTTCCCGAGCGCCGAGTCCATGCGCGACGAGTGCCTGCGCGTGGCCGCCTCCTTCCAGGCGACCCCGCCGAGCATCGTGCCGGGCGCGCAGACGCAGAGCGGCCAGGGCGTCGGCGCCTCGGTGTTCCCGCCGGTCGGCCAGACCCCGCCGCCCGGGGGCCCCGTCCAGACGCCGTACCAGCAGACCCCGGCGCCGAATCCGAGTCCGAATCCGAATCCGTACGGCACCCCGCCGCCATCGGCCCCCTCCCCGTCGTACGGCTATCCGCAGCAGCCCGGCTACCAGACCCCCCAGCCGGCGGCCTACTCCCCGCAGCCGGGCCACCCGACGCCGCCCCCGTACACCATCTCGCCCCAGCCGCAGCCCGCTTCGGGCGGGGGCAAATCCAACAGGCCCGTCGTCGTCGGCTCGATCGTGGTGTCCATCGTCGCGGTGGTCGGCCTGATCGTGGCGCTGGTGCTGAACAACGGCGGCTCCAAGGGCAACGAGGGCGCGGGCGGCTCGACCGCGACGCCCTCGGTGACGAAGAAGGCGGGCTACCGCGAGGGCGACAGTTCGAGGACGGTCGAGACGTCGGAGTGCACCGAGCCGTCGGAGTCGTACCGGGACCCCGACAAGGTGCGGGTGCCGGACTTCACGTACAAGTACTGGCCGTCGGTCGTCGAGTGCCTCGACGCGGCGGAGTGGGAGTACAAGAAGGTCGACGTCGAAGAGAACACGTACGGCCAGGGCACCATCCTGCGGCAGTCGCCGAAGGCGGGTGAGGACATCGACCCGGAGGACCCGCCGACGCTCACGTTCGAGGTGTCGACGGGCAACCCGGAGTGACGTCTGCGGCGTGAGAGGGCTCGGCGGCACCGGGCTCGCGAAGGGCCCGGCAGCCTGTGCTGCCGGGCCCTTCGCTGATCATGGGCAGGTGGTTACAGGTACGGCCCGCCCGAGCGGCCGCCCGGGTGCTGCTCGCCCTCCTCGTGGCCACCGACGCCCGGCGGAAGGGCGCGGCGCATCTGCTCGAGCTGGGCGCGAGCGGCCATCTGCTGGGCGAAGAGCGTGGTCTGGATGCCGTGGAAGAGGCCCTCCAGCCAGCCGACCAACTGGGCCTGCGCGATACGCAGTTCCGCGTCGGACGGAGTCCCGTCGTCCGTGAAGGGCAGGGAGAGCCGCTCCAGCTCCTCGACGAGCTCCGGGGCCAGTCCGTCCTCCAGCTCCTTCACCGAGCTGGCGTGGATCTCCTTCAGCCGGACCCGGCTCGCCTCGTCCAGAGGAGCGGCGCGCACTTCTTCGAGCAACTGCTTGATCATGCTGCCGATCCGCATGACCTTCGCCGGCTGCTCGACCTGCTCCGTCACCGGGATCTCGCGGGAGTCCTCGTCTCCGTTGCCACCGCTGAGCGCCATCCCGTCCTGGCCGACGACCAGGATCTGGGGGTTCTCGGGCGACCTTTCGTTCCTCGGCATCTCCATGCCGCCATTCTCTCGCACCCGTACAGCTCATCATCGTGGTGCCCCCCGTGTGGGCTGATCCACCGTTTACGCACAACCGGTTTCCGCCACACCCCGACTACACCGACTGCCGTCCGGCCTGGCCGGCATGGTGGTCTGCGGCCGGGTCCCAGCTGTACGTGGGAGCCGGACCGGGCTGGTCGGCACGATGCACGGCGGCCGGGGCAGACCTGCACGCGGGCGCCGGACCGGCCTGGTCGGCACGATGCACGGCAGCCGGGGTCCACCTGTACGCGGGTGCTGGACCTGCCTCCTGGTCGGCAGGATGCACGGCGGCCAGGCCCTAGCCGCACAGGGGCGCCGGACCGGGCAGGTCGCCATGGTCTTCAGCGGCGGGTCCCAGCCGCACACGGGCGCCGGAGCAGCCCGGTCGGCAGGATGCACGGCGGCCAGGTCCGACCCGCACACGGGCGCCGGACCAGGCTGGTCGGCATGGTCTTCAGCGGCAGGTCCCAGCCGCACACGGGCGCCGGAGCAGCCTGGTCGACAGGATGCACTGCGGCCGGGTCCCACCCGCACACGGGCCCGGACCAGCCTGGTCGGCATGGTCTTCAGCGGCAGGTCCCAGCCGCACGCGGGCGCCGGAGCAGCCCGGTCGGCAGGATGCACTGCCGCCGGGTCCCACCCGCACACGGGCGCCGGACCAGGCTGGTCGCCATGGTCTTCAGCGGCGGGTCCCAGCCGTACGTGGGCGCTGGATTGGATCGGGTGGCGGAGTCCGGAATGCCGGGTGTGCCGGGCGCTGTGAAGGTTGTTCCATGACTTCATGGCCGGGGGCGGTGCGGGGGCGTACGCGAGCTGCTCCGAGCGGGTCGCGCGGCCTGCCGCGGCCGGCGGGGACGCTGGTCGTGGTGGTGACGGGGCTGGCCGTCGGGCTGTGGGGGGCCGGGACGTCGTACGGCGCCGATGATCCGCGGGCGGCGCGGCCATCCGGTTCCGCGGGTGTGTCGCACTCGCCCCTGGCCTCCTCCGAACCCGCGGGTTCGCCGACGGCGCCCTCCGGGATGTCGTCCGGCTCCGCGGTCGAGGGCGACGCCCGTCCTTCCTCCGACCCTCCGGGTGCGCCCGAGAGGCCGTCCGCCTCCGCCGACGGGGGCGGGGAGACCGCCGAGGAGGCATCGGAAGCCGGGGAGGAGTCCGAAACCGCGGAGGGGTCGGAAGCCGGGGAGGAGTCAGAAGCCGGGGAGGGGCCGAGTGCTCCGTCCACATCCAGCGCCCACGGGCCCACCGCCTCCTCTCCCACGCCCTCCGCCAAGCCCTCCCGGGCCGGGAGCCGGGCGGGTGAGGGCCGGGACCGGCCGGGGCGGCCCGGGCGGGTGAGGGGGCCGCTGGAGGACGAGGAGGCGGGGCGGAACAAGGGGAGAGACAGGCCTGGCCGCGAGGAGGGTGTCGGCGAGGGGCGCGACTCGGGAACGCCTGAGGAGGAGGGCGAGGGCGAGGAGGACGGCTGGGGCATGCCCGAGAGCTCGGACACGGCCGAGGCCCCCGCGCAGGACCCGGCACACCCCACCCCGCCTACCCACCCCGCACGGCACCCGGCCCCGCACGCCGGCGGCCCCACCGAGCCCGTGCTCGAACTACTGCCCCTCGGCACCGGCCTGGTACTGATCGGCCTCGGCCTGGGCCTCGCCTTCGTGGGGCTTCGGCTGCGAAGGGACTAGCGGGCGCTGTCCGGGACGGGTACGCGGCGGTGCCTTCGCTACCGGGGCGGGTGCGCACCGGCAGGTCCGACAGCACCTCGCCACCCCGACAGACGCACACCGACAGGCCGACGGCACCTTCGCCACCGCAGCAGACGCACACCGGCAGATCCGACAGCGCCCCACCACCCCGACAAGCGCACACCAGCAGATCCGACGACGCCTTTGCCACCGCGGCGGTCGCAGGGCGGACTCGGTCTCGACGTCGTCCTCACAAGCCCGCCAGTCCCACCACACGGCCCAGGTGCCCTACGGCGCGACGAGCACCTTCCCCGTCCACCAGATGCCCTACGGCGCGACGAGCAGCACCTTCCCCACGTGCCCGCTCTCCTCGAGCACCCGGTGCGCCTCCGACGCCTCGTTCATCGGCAGTTCGCGGTCGACGACGGGGCGTACGTGGCCGGCGTCCAGGAGGGGCCAGACGTGTTCGCGTACGGCCGCCACGATGGCCGCCTTCTCGGCGAGCGGACGGGCCCGCAGCGAGGTCGCGCTGATGGCGCCGCGCTTGGCAAGGAGCGCGCCGATGTTGAGCTCGCCCTTCACGCCGCCCTGCATGCCGATGATGGCGAGGCGCCCGTTGACGGCGAGGGCCTGGACATTGCGGTCGAGGTACTTGGCGCCCATGTTGTCGAGGATGACGTCGGCCCCGGCCCCGTCGGTGGCCTCCCTGACCTCGGCGACGAAGTCCTGTTCCCGGTAGTTGATCAGGATGTCGGCACCCAGCTCGGCACACCGGTCGAGCTTCTCCTTGCTGCCCGCGGTGACGGCCACCTTGGCGCCGACCGCCTTGGCGAGCTGGATGGCCATGGTGCCGATGCCGCTGGAGCCGCCGTGCACGAGCAGCGTCTCGCCGGGGCGGAGATGGGCGACCATGAACACGTTGGACCAGACCGTGCAGACCACCTCGGGCAGCGCGGCGGCCCGCGTCAGGCTCAGCCCCTTGGGCACGGGCAGCAGCTGACCGGCCGGCACGGCGACCTTCTCGGCGTAGCCGCCGCCCGCCAGCAGCGCGCACACCTCGTCGCCGACGGCCCAGCCGGAGACCCCCGGGCCGACCTCGGCGATCCGGCCGGAGCACTCCAGGCCGGGGTAGGGGGAGGTGCCGGGCGGCGGGTTGTAGAAGCCCTGGCGCTGCAGGATGTCGGCGCGGTTGACGGCCCCGGCCGTCACGTCGACCAGCACCTCGCCCTCACCGGCCACGGGGTCGGGGACCTCGACCCACGCCAGCGCCTCGGGCCCACCAGGTTCGGGAATCGTGATCGCATGCATGGGACGGACGCTACTCCTCGGCCCTCGTCCCTGGCCCTCATCCCCGGCCCTCATCCCGGCTCTCATCCCCCGGCCCTCGTCCCCCGGCCCTCATCCCCCGGCCCTCATCCCCCGGCCGCAGGTCCCTGGGACCTTCTTCCCCGGTCCCTCGGACCTTCGACGGGTCTGCCGGAAATCCCTGTGCGGAACCGATGAGTTTGCGCGACCGTAAAAGTCTCCCCATGCGTAGCCCAAAGCCGCGGAAGGACCACTCGGAAGGATCCCGACAGCATGAGCACGCAGACGACGTCCGGTCTCGCGATCGAGACCGCCGGTCTGGTGAAGACGTTCGGCGAGACGCGGGCCGTCGACGGCGTGGACCTCGCGGTTCCGGCCGGCACGGTCTACGGCGTCCTCGGCCCGAACGGCGCCGGCAAGACCACCACCGTGAAGATGCTCGCCACCCTGCTGCGACCCGACGGCGGCGAGGCCCACGTCTTCGGGCACGACGTCGTCCGCGAGGCGGACGCGGTGCGCGGCCGGGTCAGCCTGACCGGCCAGTACGCCTCCGTGGACGAGGACCTCACCGGCACCGAGAACCTGGTCCTGCTGGGCCGCCTCCTCGGACACGGCAAGCAGGCCGCGCGCGAGCGCGCCGCACAGCTTCTGGAGGCCTTCGGGCTGACGGACGCGGCCGGGAAGCAGGTCAAGAACTACTCGGGCGGCATGCGGCGCCGTATCGACATCGCCGCGTCGATCCTCAACACCCCCGACCTGCTCTTCCTCGACGAGCCCACGACCGGCCTCGATCCGCGCAGCCGCAACCAGGTGTGGGACATCGTGCGCGCGGTCGTCGCCCAGGGCACCACGGTGCTGCTGACCACGCAGTACCTGGACGAGGCCGACCAGCTCGCGTCCCGGATCGCCGTCATCGACCGCGGCAAGGTGATCGCCGAGGGGACCAAGGGCGAGCTGAAGGCGTCCGTCGGCGCCGGGTCCGTCCATCTGCGGCTGCGCGATCCGGAGCAGCGGCCGGAGGCCGAGCGGGTGCTGCGGCTGGCCCTGGACGCGGACGTGCAGTTGGAGCCGGACCCCGTGGCGCTCACCGCGCGCGTCGGTTCCGGGGCCGCGGGCGGACAGGGGGCGGCCGAGCAGGCGGGCCGGGCGCTCGCCGAGCTGGCCCGCACCGGAATCATCGTCGACAACTTCTCGCTGGGTCAGCCCAGCCTGGACGAGGTGTTCCTCGCCCTCACCGGACACGACACGCACGACGCCCACGACCACGACGCCGACAAGGACGAGGTGACGGCATGAGCACCGCGACGCAGACCGAGAGCAGGGAACTCGCCCCCGTCAGCGCCGAGTCGCTCGCCGCGCTGCTCGTCAGCAAGGAGCGCCCGCCGCGGCCCAGCGCCTGGTCGGCGTGCCTGACGTTCGGCTGGCGGGCGATACTGAAGATCAAGCACGTACCGGAGCAGCTCTTCGACGTCACCGCGTTCCCGATCATGATGGTGCTGATGTACACGTACCTGTTCGGGGGCGCCCTGGCCGGGTCCCCGAAGGAGTACATCCAGTTCCTGCTGCCGGGCATCCTGGTGATGTCGGTCGTGATGATCACCATGTACACGGGCGTCTCGGTGAACACCGACATCGAGAAGGGCGTCTTCGACCGCTTCCGCTCGCTGCCGATCTGGCGGCCGTCGACGATGGTCGGCTATCTGCTGGGTGACGCCCTGCGCTACACCATCGCGTCCGTCGTGATGCTCACCGTCGGCATCATCCTGGGCTACCGACCCGACGGCGGCGTCGGCGGAGTGCTCGCCGGGATCGCGCTGCTGGTCGCCTTCTCGTTCGCGTTCTCGTGGATCTGGACGATGTTCGGGCTGATGCTGCGCTCCGAGAAGTCGGTGATGGGCGTCAGCATGATGGTGATCTTCCCGCTCACCTTCCTGTCCAACGTCTTCGTCGAGCCCAAGACCATGCCGGGCTGGCTCCAGGCGTTCGTGAACAACAGCCCGATCACCCATCTGTCCTCGGCGGTACGCGGGTTGATGGCGGGCGACTGGCCGGCGGACGAGATCGCCTGGTCGGTGGGCTGGGCCGGACTGTTCGTGCTGGTCTTCGGGCCGATCACGATGCGGCTGTACAACCGCAAGTAGCCGGACCGGGCGTCAGGAGGTCTTGGGGGCTGTTCTGCCCCGGGGGCGCCGAGGGTGTCAGATCGGTTTCATCCCCGGGGGCAGCCGCCGCTCATCGGGTGCCACCTGACTGCCCGGCGTCGCCCGCACGATGGTGATGAGCCGGTCCGTCAACTCCAGTGTCCCGACGGCCGGATCGTCGTATCCGAGCACGCGGTGCCCGCGTACGACGCTCACCACCAGGTCGTCCAACTGCCGCGGGCTCTTGCCCGCCTCGGCCTTTATGATCGGCCGCTCGACGATGTCCAGCCCGCTGCCCTGCTGGATGAGGTCCTCAAGGACCATGCCGGCGGCGGGGCTGAGCACGGACAGGCCGAGCAGTCGCCCGGCCGCGCTGGCGCTGGTGATGACCGCGTCGGCGCCGGACTGCTTCAGCAGCGGGGCGTTCTCCTCCTCGCGGACCGCGGCCACGATCTTCGCGCCCGGGTTGAGCTGCCGGGCCGTCAGCGTCACCAGCACGGCCGTGTCGTCCCGCTGGGTCGCGATGATGATCTTCCGCGCCTTGTGCACCTCGGCCCGCCTGAGGACCTCGCTGCGCGTCGCGTCCCCCGTGACCCCGGCGTATCCGTCCGCGACGGCCGCGTCGATCACCTTGGAACTCGGGTCGACCACAACGACCTGGTCCTTCCTCAACCCGGTCGCACAGACGGTCTGGATCGCCGAACGCCCCTTGGTGCCGAAGCCGACGACGACGGTGTGATCGCGCAAGGCGGACCTCCAGCGGGTCAGTCGCCATTCCTCCCGGGTCCGCTCGGTGAGGACCTCGAGCGTGGTGCCGACCAGGATGATCAGGAACAGCACACGCATCGGTGTGATGACGAAGATGTTGGTGAGCCGGGCGGCGTCAGTGACCGGGGTGATGTCGCCGTACCCCGTGGTGGAGAGGCTGACGGTCGCGTAATAGAACGAGTCGAGGAGATCGACGGAACCGTCGGCGCTGTCGGTGTAACCGTCGCGGTCGGCATAGGTGATCAAGGCAGTGGCAACGAGCAGCGACAAGGCCAGCACGACCCGCTTGGCGAGGTGCCGGAACGGATGCTCCACGATCTTCTTCGGGAGCTTCACCCGATAGGTCTCGACCCGCTCGTCCGCCCGGCGCGCTATGGCGTCCTGGCCCGGAAGTTTCACGTGAAACACACCTCGATGCCGGCACTCGCCCAGGGCAGATCGAGCAGTTCGGTCTCCTGACCCGCACCCGCTCCGCCCGGCGGTACGACCGCGATGGCGTCGGCCGCCGCCATGCCCCGCAGCATGGCCGGCCCCTGGTAGTGCAACGGCACGGCGTGATCGCCGCGCAGCACGACGGGGATGAGCCGGGTGTCGTACGGATGCCCGTGCGCCGCCTCCTTCAGGGGCAGCGCGTACGCCTCCGGAGCGGGGCGAGCCGCGAGGGTGCGCAGCATGGGTTCGGCCAGGGTGAGCAGGCCGGAGACGGCGGCCAGGGGGTTGCCGGGCAGCCCGACGAGGTGCTGGTCCTCCTTGATGCGGGCCAGCAGCATGGGGTGGCCGGGGCGCACTTTGACGCCGTCCACGAGGAGTTCGGCGCCGATGCGTCGCAGGATGGGGTGGACGTGGTCGACGGGACCGGCCGCGGTACCGCCCGTGGTGACGATGAGGTCGGCATCGGACTTGGTGAGGGCCTTGTGCAGGGCCTTGGCGTCGTCGCCCAGCCGGCGCACGGCGGTGACATCGGCGCCGAGTGCGCGCAGCCAGGGCGGGAGCATCGGGCCGAGGGCGTCCCGGATGAGCCCGTCGTGCGGGCGCCCTTCGGTGAGCAATTCGTCGCCGAGGACGAGGACTTCGACGCGGGGCCGGGGTACGGCGGTGACGGTGTCGTATCCGGCGGCGGCCGCCAGGCCCAGCACCGCCGGGGTCACCAGGGTGCCGACGGCGAGCAGTTGATCGCCGTTGCGGCACTCCTGGCCGCGTGGACGGATGTCCTGGCCGGGCTGGACCTCCCGGGTGGCGTGCAGATGGCCCTTGGCGTCCGTGCGGCCGTGCTCGCTGCGCAGGACGGCGGTGGTGTCCGGGGGGATACGGGCGCCGGTCGCGATACGGGCGGCCTCGCCGTCGGTGAGCGGCTCGGGCTCGGCGTGCCCGGCCAGCACGCCTTCCTCCCGTACGTCCCAGGGGCCGGGTCCCGCGACCGCCCAGCCGTCCATCGCGGAGGTGTCGAAGGAGGGCAGGTCGGTCAGGGCGGTGAGGGGTGCCGCCAGGGTGAGGCCGAGGGCGGCGTCGAGAGGGACGGAGACAGCGGCGCGGCGGGCGGCCCGGGTGGTGGCGCGGGCGGCGCGGGCGGCGATGTCCCGGGCTTCGGGCCATGGGGTGGCCTTGTGGTGGCGGTCGGGGTTGTCGCGGTCCGGCTTGTGGTGCTCGGACCCGGGGGAGCCCTGGGGGTGCGGGGTGGCGGCGGGCATGTGATCGCCTGGGGTGCGGTGGCCGTTGGTCTCGTTCACGAGGGCGAGCACCTCCTCGACGTCGAGGTCCTCGGCGTCCTCGTCCGTGCGGGCGCCGCGGGCGGTCATCCGGCGTCCGGGCGGGTGTCGGGCGTGGCGTCGGGGGCCTGGTCGGACTTGGCCGCCGCGGCCTCCTCCGCCCAGCGCAGGGCGAGCGCGGCGGCCTTGCGGGACGCCTCCGCGACGGCTTCCGGGCCTCCCTGGCCCCCCTTGGCCTGCGCGGCCGCGTATCCGACGAGGAAGGTGGTCAGCGGGGCCGCCGGCCGCGCCACGCCGTGGGCGGCGTCGCGGGCGAGGTCCAGCAGCAGCTTGGTGTCGACGTCGAGGTCGAGGCCCAGTTCGTCCTTGACTGCGGAAATCCATTCATCCAACACGTGCCCATGCTCCCTGATGCGTGCCCTGGCGGTGGCGATGTCGTCCCAGGTGTCGCAGTCGAAGGACGCGACGGGGTCGGGGACTCGGGTGAGGTCGAGAGCGCCGGTCAGCCGGCGCAGGGGGAGGCCGGTGAGGCCGTCGTGCCCGCGGGCGAGCGCGGCCAGTTCGCGGCGCAGCGCGGACGCGCGGTAGGCGGCGACGAGGGGCTGGTCGCGCCCGTCGGCATCGGTGAGCAGCACGCCGTCGGTATCGCCGGCGCGCAGGGCGGCCAGCAGCCGCCGTACCGTGCCCTCGTCGAGGAAAGGCAGGTCGGCCGAGAGGACGACGACCGACTCCGCCGTGGTGTGCCGCAGCCCGGCTCCGAGGGCGGCCAGCGGGCCGCCGCCGGGCGGATCCTCGCGCGCCCAGGTCACCGCTCGCGCGGCGGGCCGGGGGTCGGCGACGACGACGGTGGTGCGCGCGTCGGCGCAGGCCGCGAGCACCCGGTCGAGCAGCGGCCGCCCGCCGACGCGCACACCGGGCTTGTCCACACCGCCGAGCCGCCGCGCGGCCCCGCCGGCGAGGACCACGGCGTCGTACCCGACGCCCCGCCCGGCGTCGTGCCGTGCGTCGCCGGGGTCTTGCGCGCCCGTCGGTTCGTACGCGGTCATCCCCCGAGTATGCGTGCCCCGGCGATCACAGGGAACGCGGGGGATGCGGCGGAGTCGGCCGAGGTGTCACAGCGTGCGCAGCAGCACCGCCGGCTGTTCCACGCAGTCCGCCACATGGCGCAGGAAGCCGCCCGCGGTGCCGCCGTCGCAGACCCGGTGGTCGAAGGTGAGCGAGAGCTCGACGACCTGGCGCACGGCCAGCTCGCCCTCGTGCACCCACGGCTTGGGGATGATGCGGCCGACGCCGAGCATCGCGGCCTCGGGGTGGTTGATGATCGGCGTGGAGCCGTCGACGCCGAACACTCCGTAGTTGTTCAACGTGAAGGTCCCGCCGGTGAGTTCCGCCGGTGTGAGGGTGCCCGCGCGGGCCGCCTCGGTCAGCCGGGCGAACTCCGCGGTCAGCGACTCCGCGTCGCGCGCGTGGGCGTCCCGTACCACCGGGACGACGAGTCCCCGCTCGGTCTGTGCGGCGAACCCGAGGTGCACATGGTCGAGCTGGACGACCTCCCGGGCCTCCATGTCGACCGTGGAGTTCAGCTCGGGGAACCGGGCCAGCGCGGCGGTGCAGATACGGGCCAGCAGGGCGAGCAGGGAGATCTTCGGTCCCCCGGCGGCGTTCATCGCGGTGCGCGCCCGCATCAGCTCCGTCGCGTCCGCGTCCACCCAGCAGGTGGCGTCCGGGATCTCCCGCCGGCTGCGGGAGAGCTTGTCGGCCACGGCACCGCGGACGCCCTTGAGGGGGACGCGGAGGCCGGAGGGGGGCGCGGAGGAGCGGACGGGGGCGTGCGCGGGCGGTACGGCGGCGGAGGGGGCCGGGGCCGGCGCCGCGTGGGTGTGCGGTTCGGCCGACGGCGTGGCGGGGCGTCCCCGTGCTGCGGCCGCACGCAGGGCGTACTCGACGTCGGCCCGCATGATCAGCCCGTCGGGTCCGGAGCCGTGCAGCTCCCGCAGATCGAGACCGTTCTCCCGGGCGAGCCGGCGGACGAGGGGTGAGATGACCGGCACGGGTCCCTCGGGCACCTCCTGGGCGGTCGCCTTGCCGTTGGCCGGCACGGGTTCCACGGGAACCGCGGGCACCGACTCCCCCGGCCGCACCCTGCGCCGCCGCGCCGGGGCCTGCGAGGTGCCGTATCCCACCAGCACGTTCCCGGAGCCCTCGGTCTCGTCGGCGAGGGCCGGCGCGCCCACCGCCACGGTCAGCAGCGGCGCCCCGACGGGCAGTTCGGTGCCCTCCTCGCCGAAGCGGGCCGTGACCACGCCGGCGTAGGGGCAGGGGACGTCGACCATCGCCTTGGCCGTCTCGACCTCGACGACCGGCTGGTCGACGGCGACGACATCGCCGACCTGGACCAGCCAGCGCACGATCTCCGCCTCGGTCAGGCCCTCGCCGAGATCCGGCAGCCTGAACTCCAGCACCTGGGCCATCAGCTCTCCGCCTCCCACTGCAGACGCCCCACGGCGTCCAGGATCCGGTCCACGCCGGGCAGGTGATGACGCTCCAGCATCGGCGGCGGGTAGGGAAGGTCGAACCCGGCCACGCGCAGCACCGGCGCCTCCAGGTGGTGGAAGCAGCGCTCCGTGACCCGGGCCGCGATCTCCCCTCCCGGTCCGCCGAACCCGCCCGACTCGTGCACGACGACCGCCCGTCCGGTCCGCCGTACCGAGGCGGCGACCGTCTCGTCGTCGAACGGCACCAGCGAGCGCAGGTCGACGATCTCCAGGTCCCAGCCCTCGTCCCGGGCCGCCTCGGCGGCTTCGAGGCAGACCGGCACGGACGGTCCGTACGTGATGAGCGTGGCGCTCCTCCCCGAGCGCCGCACCACCGCGCGGCCGATCGGTTCAACGCTTTGCGGGTCGTCCGGGTTCCAGGAGTCCTTCGACCAGTACAGCCGCTTGGGCTCCAGGAAGACGACCGGGTCGTCGGAGGCGATGGCGGCGCGCAGCAGGCCGTAGGCGTCGGCCACGGTCGCGGGCGTGACTACATGGAGCCCCGGAGTCGCCATGTAGTACGCCTCGGAGGAGTCGCTGTGGTGCTCGACGCCGCCGATGCCGCCGCCGTAGGGGACGCGGATGGTGATCGGGAGCGGCATCTTGCCGCGGGTGCGGTTGCGCATGCGTGAGACGTGCGAGATGAGCTGCTCGAACGCCGGGTAGGCGAAGGCGTCGAACTGCATCTCCACGACCGGGCGCATGCCGTACATGGCCATGCCGACCGCGGTGCCGAGGATGCCCGCCTCGGCCAGCGGGGTGTCCGTGCACCGGTCCTCGCCGAACTCCTTGGCGAGACCGTCGGTGACGCGGAAGACGCCGCCGAGGGTGCCGACGTCCTCGCCCATGACGTGGACGGCCGGGTCGGCGGCCATGGCGTCGCGCAACGCGCGCGTGAGGGCCTGCGCCATGGTGGCCGGCTTGACGGCGACGGTGGTCATCGGTGCGCACCTTCCTGATGGCCGTGCTCGGCGTCGAGCTCGGCGCGCAACTGGACCTGCTGCTCGCGCAGTTGTGGGGTGGGCTCGGCGTACACGTGCGTGAACAGGTCCATCGGGTCCAGCGCCGGGTCCTGGTTCATGCGCTCGCGCAGATCGGCGGCCATCGCCTCGGCGGCGTCCCGGGCGGCCTGCCGGCCGGCCTCGTCGAGCAGGCCGCGCTCGGTCAGCTCGTGCTCCAGGAGGGCGATCGGGTCGTGCCCGCGCCAGGTCTCGACCTCGGAGTCACCGCGGTAGCGGGTGGCGTCGTCGGCGTTGGTGTGGGCGTCGATGCGATAGGTGATCGCCTCGATCAGCGTCGGTCCGCCGCCCGCGCGGGCGTGCCGTACAGCGTCGGCGACGACCTCGTGCACGGCGGCCGCGTCGTTGCCGTCGACCAGGCGGCCGGGCATGCCGTAGCCGACGGCCTTGTGGGCCAGCGACGGGGCCGCGGTCTGCTTGGCGAGCGGGACGGAGATCGCGAAGCCGTTGTTCTGGACGAGGAAGACGACCGGCGCCTGCCATACGGCGGCGAAGTTCAGCGCCTCGTGGAAGTCGCCCTCGCTGGTGCCGCCGTCGCCGACCATGGCGAGCGCGACCACGTCGTCGCCCTTGAGGCGGGCGGCGTGCGCGAGGCCGACGGCGTGCGGGAGCTGGGTGGCGAGCGGCGTGCACAGCGGGGCCACGCGGTGCTCGTAGGGGTCGTAGCCGGTGTGCCAGTCGCCGCGCAGCAGGGTCAGGGCCTCGACGGGGTCCACGCCGCGGGCGACGGCCGCGAGGGTGTCGCGGTAGCTCGGGAAGAGCCAGTCGCGCTCCTGCAGGGCCAGCGCGGCGGCGACCTCGCAGGCCTCCTGACCGGTGCTGGACGGGTAGACGGCGAGGCGGCCCTGCTTGGTGAGCGCGGTCGCCTGCGCGTTGTACCGGCGCCCTCGCACCAGCTCGGCGTACAGCTTGCGCAGCAGATCCGGGTCGGCCTTCGCGGCGGCCTCGGTGCCGAGGACGCGGTGGGGCTCGGCGTCGGGCAGCAGCGGCGCGGGGTCCATACGGGGCTGCCAGGCGGGCGGCGGCGATGGCCGGTACGCGCCTCGCTGCTCCATGACCGTCATGACGGCACCTCCTCGTGGGAGCGGCTACGGGAGGCGCGGCTCCTGTGACACGCCTCACCTACCGATTGTTCGGTCGTCGGCACATTTTGGCTACAGGCCCCCTCAGGCTGTGGACAAACGGTTCTCCACAGCCTGCAATGAACGCAGTACGTCCACGGAGGGAAGGTAGGGGGACATGGCGCCTGAACAAATGGCCGAGAGCCCGCAGGACGGCGTCCCCCAATCGCCGCCCCGTCCGCTCGACGCCATCGATCAGGACATCCTGCAGATGCTCCAGGCGGACGGCCGCGCGTCCATACGGTCGGTCGCCGAACGGGTCCATGTCTCGCGCGCCAACGCCTACGCCCGTATCAACCGCCTCATCGAGGACGGCGTCATCCGCGGCTTCGGCGCCCGCGTCAACCACGAACGCGCCGGCCAGGGCACCTCGGCGTACATCACCCTGAAGATCGTCCAGAACACCTGGCGCGCGGTCCGCGAACAGCTCCGGCAGCTCCCCGGCGCCTCCCACATCGCCCTGGTCGGCGGCGACTTCGACGTCCTGCTGCTGGTGCACACCCCCGACAACCGCTCCCTGCGCGAACTGGTCCTCACCCGTCTCCAGGCGATCCCCGAGGTCCTCAGCACACGCACCCTGCTGGTGTTCGAGGAGGAGGACCTGGAGCCGCAGGGGTGAACACCCGTCAGTGCTCCTGCCGCAACCCCCCGAAGACCAGCCGCACGACGGTGTCGGCCACCTCGCGTTCGCTCATGCCCCGGCCGTCCGGGCGGTACCACTCCACGATCGAGTTGATCATCCCGAAGACGAGCCGGGTGGCGAGCCGTACCTCCACGTCGGCGCGCACCTCCCCGTCCGCGGCGGCCGCCTTGAGCAGTGCGGCGACCTGGTGGTCGAAGTCGCGGCGGCGCTCCAGCGCCCAGCGCTCGGTGTCGGTGTTGCCGCGCACGCGCAGCAGCAACGTGACGTACGGCAGCTCGGTTATGAGCACCTCCACCATGCGCCGGACCACGTACTCCAGGCGGTCGGCGGCGTGCCCCACGCGCGCGTGCTCCTCGTCGAGGATGCCGAAGAGCCCGTCCAGGGCACGGCTGACGGCGCGGCGCAGCAGCTCCTCCTTGCCCGTGACGTGGTGGTAGATCGACGACTTGGAGATGCCGGCCGCTCTGGAGAGGTGCTCCATGGAGGTGCCGTCGTAGCCGCGCTCGTTGAAGACCCGCACGGCCACGGAGAGCAGCGTCTGAGGGGTGTACGTGTCGCGCTTGGCGGTGGTCATGAGGTGCTGCCCTCCCGCTTGTCGGAGGCGTAGGCGTGGCGGTACAGCGCGAGGGACGGCGCGTATCGACCGGACGGCTCGCGTACGTGCAGCTCGTCCAGGACGTCGTAGGCCCAGCCGCGGCCGAGCCTGCGGCTCCACTCGAAGGGCCCCACGGGGTAGTTGACGCCGAGCCGCATCGCGGTGTCGATGTCCTCCTCGGTGGCCACGCCCTTGGCGACGGCGTCGTGCGCCAGGTCGACGATCCTCGCGACCGTGCGGGCGACGATCATGCCGGGGACGTCGCCGATGACGCTGACCTGCTTGCCGAGCGCCTGGAAGAGCCCGGTGGCCTCGGCGAGGGTCCCCGGCGAGGTGTCCTGGGAGGCGGACAGGGCGATGCGGGTGGCCCGGCGGTAGTCGAGGGCGAGGTCGAAGTAGACGACGTCCCGGAACTCCACCGACGTCTGGCCGTCGGCGAGCGCGAGCTGGCCGCCGCTGGGCAGCACCAGGCGGGTGCCGTGGTCCTCGTCCTCCTCGCGCACCGGGATGCCCGCCTCGCGGATCAGCGCGAGCAGCTCGGCGGCGGGGCCCAGGGTGCCCTCGGCGACGACGTAGGCGGGCTGCGGCTGCTGCTCGGCGGTGTGCGGCTCGCCCCGTTCGGCGGCCTCGCCGTAGTCGTACCAGCCGTGCCCGCTCTTGCGGCCGAGCCGGCCGGACTCGACCAGGCGACGCTGGGCGAGGGACGGCGTGAAGCGCATGTCCTGGAAGAAGGACTCCCACACCGAGCGGGTGACGGACTCGTTGACGTCCTGCCCGATGAGGTCGGTCAGCTCGAACGCGCCCATCTTGAACCCGCCGCACTCGCGCAGCACCGCGTCGATGGTGGCGGGGTCGGCCCCTTGCGCCTCGTAGACCGCAAAGGCCTCGGCGTAGAAGGGCCGCGCGATGCGGTTGACGATGAAGCCGGGGGTGTCGGCGCAGGCGACCGGCGTCTTGCCCCAGGCGCGTGCCGTCTCGTACGCGCGCGTGGCGTACGTGACGTCGGTGGCGAACCCGGAGACGACCTCGACCAGCGGCATGAGCGGCGCCGGGTTGAAGAAGTGCAGGCCGGCGAAGCGGCCGGGGTTGGCCAGGGCACCGCCGATCGCCGTGACGGACAGGGATGAGGTGTTGGTGGCGAGCAGGCAGTCCTCGCCGACGATGCCCTCCAGCTCGCGCAGCAGCTTCTGCTTGACGGCGAGGCGCTCCACGACGGCCTCGACGACCAGGGCGCAGTCCGCGAGGTCGGTGAGGGCCTCGGTCGGCAGCAGCCGGGCGCGGGCCGCGTCGCGGTCGGCGCCGGTGAGCCGGTCCTTCTCGACGAGCCGGTCGAGGCGGGCGCCGATCCTGTCGGCCGCGTCCCTGGCGCGCCCGGGAACGGCGTCGTACAGCCGTACGGGATGGCCCGCCACCAGCGCGACCTGGGCGATGCCCTGGCCCATGGTGCCCGTGCCGACGACGGCCACGGGGCTGCTGAGGTCGAGTGCTGTCATGTGCGCGATCCTCCCGCACGGGGTTTTCCACAGATGCGGCGGACCCCCTTGAACCGACCGATCGTTCGGTTACTCTAACTCTGACTGGCTGTTTCTGCCCATGTTCCGCCCAGGTCATGAGCTCGACGGAGAGCTCAGGAAACGAGGAGTTGGTCCCGCATGGCCACCGTCGAACTGACCGCCCACGAGCTGATCGCCCAGCACCGGCCCACCCTCGACCAGGCGCTGGAAGCGATCCGCACGCGCGCGTACTGGTCGCCGCACCCCGAGCACCCCAAGGCCTACGGCGAGAACGGCAGCCTGGACGCGGCGGCGGGCAAGGCCGCCTTCGACGCCCTCCTGGGCAACCGGCTCGACCTCGGCCAGGCCGGCACCGACGACTGGGTGGGCGGCGAGGTCTCCCCCTACGGCATCGAGCTGGGCGTCGAGTACCCGCACCCGGACATCGACCTGCTGCTGCCCGCCATGAAGGCCGGACAGCGCGAGTGGCGGGACGCGGGCGCGGAGATGCGCGCGGTGGTGTGCCTGGAGATCCTCAAGCGGATCAGCGACCGGACGCACGAGTTCGCGCACGCGGTCATGCACACCTCCGGCCAGGCGTTCATGATGGCGTTCCAGGCGGGCGGCCCGCACGCGCAGGACCGCGGCCTGGAGGCGGTGGCGTACGCGTACGTCGAGCAGGTCCGCACCCCCGACACCGCGGAGTGGACCAAGCCGCAGGGCAAGCGCGACCCGCTGGCGCTGAACAAGCAGTTCACGCCGGTCCCGCGCGGCATCGCCCTGCTCGTCGGCTGCAACACCTTCCCGACCTGGAACGGCTACCCGGGCCTGTTCGCCTCCCTCGCCACCGGCAACGCGGTCCTGGTCAAGCCCCACCCGCGCGCGGTGCTGCCGCTCGCGCTCACCGTGCAGGTCGCCCGGCAGGTGCTCGGCGAGGCGGGCTTCGACCCGAACCTGGTCGCGCTGGCCGCCGAGCGCCCCGGCGAGGGCATCGCGAAGACCCTGGCCCTCCGCCCGGAGATCCGGATCATCGACTACACCGGCTCGACCGTGTTCGGCGACTGGCTGGAGGCCAACGCCCGCCAGGCGCAGGTCTACACGGAGAAGGCCGGCGTCAACACGGTGATCGTCGAGTCGACGGACAACTACAAGGGAATGCTGTCCAACCTGGCCTTCTCCCTCTCCCTGTACAGCGGCCAGATGTGCACCACCCCGCAGAACCTGCTCGTCCCCCGCGACGGCATCCGCACCGACGAGGGCCCCAAGACCTACGACGAGGTCGTCGCCGACCTCTCGCGCGCGGTCGACGGCCTCCTCGGCGACGACGCCCGCGCGAACGCGCTGCTCGGCGCGATCGTCAACCCGGATGTGAAGGCACGCCTGGAGGCCGCGGCCGGGCTGGGCGAAGTCGCCCTCGCCTCGCGGGAGATCGCCAATCCGGAGTTCCCGGACGCGGTGGTGCGCACCCCGGTGATCGTGAAGCTGGACGGGGCCAAGCCGGACGACGAGGCCGCGTACATGAGCGAGTGCTTCGGGCCGGTGTCGTTCGCCGTGGCGGTCGACTCGGCGGCGGACGCGGTGGAGTTGCTGCGGCGGACCGTGCGGGAGAAGGGCGCGATGACCGTCGGGGCGTACACCACCGACGACGAGGTCGAGCAGGCCGTACAGGAGGCGTGCCTGGAGGAGGCGGCCCAGTTGTCGCTGAACCTCACGGGCGGGGTGTACGTCAACCAGACGGCCGCGTTCTCCGACTTCCACGGGTCGGGCGGCAACCCGGCGGCGAACTCGGCGCTGTGTGACGGCGCGTTCGTGGCGAACCGGTTCCGGGTCATCGAGGTGCGTCGGGAGGCCTAAACGCTCTGACCGCTCTGACCGCCCTGATCGCTGCCGAGGCTCCAGTGGTACAGCGTCATCGCCACGCTCGTCGCCAGGTTGTAGCTGGAGACCTGGGGGCGCATCGGCAGCGCCACCAAATGGTCGGCACGCGCGCGTAGTTCGGCCGACAGGCCGCTGCGCTCCGACCCGAAAGCGAGGACGGCGTCGTCCGGGAGCTTGGTGCCCCGGATGTCGTCGCCCTCCGGGTCGAGCGCGAAGAGCGGGCCGGGCGGCAGCTCGGCCACCGCCAGCCGCTCCACCGCGGTCGCGAAGTGCAGGCCCGCCCCACCGCGCACGACCGTCGGATGCCAGGGGTCCAGCGTGCCGGTGGTGACCACGCCGGTCGCGCCGAAACCGGCGGCCAGGCGGATCACCGCGCCCGCGTTGCCGAGGTTGCGGGGGTTGTCGAGGACCACGACCGGGGCGGTGCGCGGGGTGCGCGCCAGCTTGTCGAGGTTGGCCGCGCGGGACGGACGTACCGCCAACGCGGCCACCGCGGTGGGGTGCGGGCGCGGGACGAGGGAGGCATACGTCGCCTCCGGGACCTCGGTCAGCAGCGCGTCCAGGGCGTCCCGTACGTCCGGTGCCAGCTCGTCGGCGAGGGCGAGCGCGGCCTCCCGGTCGACGGTGACCGCGACCGGGACCTCGGCTCCGAAGCGCACGGCGTGCTTGAGGGCGTGGAAGCCGTCGAGCAGTACGGCCGCCTGGGCGAGCCGGTTCCAGGTGGTCACGGTCATGCCGTGAAGCCTACGTGCGCGTGCTCGGGGTTCTCCGGGGTGCGCGGCTCGGGCGGCCCCGTACGGTCCTCACCGCGCCGCACCAGACGCGAGAGCCGTCCACGCGCGCGTGCCGTCCAGCTTCCCAGACGGCGCAGGAACGTCGTCGGCAGGAAGACCGCGTCCGCCGCGATCATGGCCAGGGAGAAGAACGGCAGGCCGAGGACTATCGCGATCACGGCGTGCTCGATGATCATCGCGCCGAGGAGGACGTTCTTGACCCGCCGGTTGAACAGCGTGAACGGGAAGGCGACCTGCACGATGACCGTGCCGTAGGTGATGAGCATCACCATGGCACCGCTGGAGGACAGCAGGTCGGCGAGGGCGGGCCAAGGCGAGAAGTAGTCGAGGTGCAGCGGGTAGTAGACGGCGGTGCCGTCCTGCCAGCGCGTGCCCTGGATCTTGTACCAGCCGGCGGTGGCGTAGATCAGGCACGCCTCAGCCATGATCACCAGCAGGGCGCCGTTGTGCACGATGTTGCCGATGACGTCGAGCAGGATGCGCGGCTGCGCGGTGCGCGCGCGGCGGCCGACGATCCACCACACGCCCAGTGCCGTCCAGACCAGCCACAGGATCACCGGCACCGTCGGATCGCCGTCCAGGCGGCCCGTCGCGGTCACCGCGACCAGCGCGAGCCCCAACACGCCCCACAGGGCCGGGCCCACCCGGTCCGGCGCGATCCGCTCGCCACGCGCGCGTGCCTCGCGCCCGCGCCGCGCCCTGCGCTCGTCCAGCGACCAGACCTGGCCGCAGCGCGTGAAGACGAGGTAGACGCACATCAGGTGCAGCACGTTGTCGCCGCCGTCGCCCATGAAGACGGAGCGGTTCTGCAGCGAGAGCACCCCGACCATGAACAGCACGGACATCGTGCGGGTGCGCCAGCCGAGCAGCAGCAGGACGCTGGTCAGCACGGCGAAGACGTAGACGCCTTCGAACCACAGCCCGTCGCTCGACCAGATCAGGGCGGTGAAGGAGCCGTTCGTCCCGATGAGCTGCTGGGCGAGGTCGAAGTCCCAGGGGCCGTCGGGGCCGTACAGCTCATGGCGGTGGGGGAGCTCGCGCAGCAGGAACAGCAGCCAGGTCGCGGTGAAGCCGATGCGGATCACGGCCGCCTGGTACGGGCCCAGGGCGGACTCGGTGACGCGGGCGATGGCGGAGGAGACCGCGAGGGCGAAGCGGGTCACCGGGCGGCTCCCGCTGTCTCGTCGTCCGGGATCGACCACCAGGGCAGCACCCGGTAGGTCGCCTTGCCGGAGATCTGCTCGTCGCTCCACTTCGGCGGGGGCACATTGGTGGTGCGGGAGCGGACCTGGACGCGTTCGACGACGCCACCGTCCCCGGCCGCGTTCGCGCGGTCGAGGCGCGAGTGCACTATGTGCCGCAGGTAGGTCTCGGACAGGGCGCCGCGCAGTCCCACGGGACGGTTCTCGGCGTCATGCGTGGCGACGAAGAAGTCCCAGGCCCGGCGCAGCTCGTTCTGCTGGGTGTGGCTGGGCAGCAGATTGCCGTCGATGGCCCGGCCGTCCTGGGCGGACAGGTCGTACCAGCCGGTGATGCGGGTGCCGCCGCCGGCCGTGTCGACCTCGGCGCGCACCTGCACCGCGATGTTCTGCTGGAGCGGGTTGGGGGCGAACAGCTTCCAGTTCTGCTCGAACTCCGGATATATCCAGTCGTCGATCGCCTTGCCGTGCTGCTTGGTGACCGTGTTCGGCGGGGCGACATGCAGAAAGACCATGCCGATGTGGACACAGACGCCGATGGCCACGACCGCGAGGGCCAGCGCGGCGCCGATCTGGTAGCGCAGGGAGAGGGCGGCGACGCCCGTGCGAGGTTCCGGTTCGGGCGGCGGCGGGGCGGCGGGAGACTCGCCGAAGGGCAGGGGCGCGTCGGCGGGCAGAGGCGCATCGACGGGCAGAGGCGGCTCGGCGGGCGGCGCGGGCTGCGACTCCTCGCGCGCCCCCTGCCGGGCGGCCGAGCCTGCGTCGTACGCGTCCATCCTGTCCCGTTCCCCGATTCCGGTTCGTCCTGTCTCGTCGCTCGCACGGGAACGGTACTCAGGCCCACCCGCCGGGCACAGCCCCTTGTCGGGCCGCCGTTGCCCACACCCTACGGGGGCCCCACCGACCCCTGGCCGGCGCGCGGCGGGCCCTCACGGGACCCGCACACGCGGCATTCCCTTCTTCTAGAACCTGTTCTATCTTGACGCACCGTCAGATCGCCGTGCGTGTGGAAGGGCAGGACCGTGGACTTCACCTTCACCGAGGAGCAGCAGGCGGCGGCCGAGGCGGCGCGCGGGGTGTTCGCCGGGGTCGCGCCGGACGCCGTGCCCTCTCCCGCGCTCACCCCGGGCGCCGTCGCCGACACGTTCGACCGCCCGCTGTGGCACCGCCTCGCGGACGCGGACCTGCTGAGCCTGCTGCTCGCCCAGGAGTACGGCGGCGCGGGCCTCGACGCCGTCGCGCTGTGCCTGGTGCTGCGCGAGTCGGCGAAGGTACTGGCCCGGGTGCCGCTGCTGGAGAGCTGCGCCGCGGCGGCGGCCGTCCAGGCGTACGGCGGCCCCGAGCTGAAGGCCGGGCTGCTGGCGCGGGCGGGGCGCGGGGAGGCCGTGCTGACCGTTGGCGCGCACGGCCGCACCGGCCACGACCCGGCGGAGCTGGCGGTGACCGCTCGGCAGGACGGTCCGGGGTGGGTGCTGGACGGGGTGCAGACCACGGTTCCTTGGGTCTACGACGCCGATCTCGTCGTCGTGCCGGCCCGTACGGCCGCCGACCTGACCGTCCTCGCCCTTGTGCCGCGCGGTGCCGAGGGAGTCTCGCTCGCCGAGCAGTTCTCGACCAGCGGGGAGAGGCTGGGGGAGCTGCGGCTGGAGTCGGTGCGACTCGCGGCGCGGGACGTCATCGACGCCGAGGGGGCGTGGGAGTGGCTGCGGGAGCTGCTGGCCACGGGGACGTGTGCGCTGGCGCTCGGGCTGGGGGAGCGGGTGCTGGGGATGACGTCCGAGTACGCGAGCAAGCGGGAACAGTTCGGGCATCCGATCGCCACGTTCCAGGCGGTCGCCGTGCAGTGCGCCGACCGGTACATCGACCTGCGCGCGATGGAGGCCACGCTGTGGCAGGCCGCGTGGCGGATCGCCTCGGGGGCGCCGGGGGCGCTGCCCGCCTCCGGGGACGTGGCCGTGGCCAAGATCTGGGCCTCGGAGGGCGTACGGCGGATCGTGCAGAGCGCCCAGCATCTGCACGGCGGCTTCGGCGCCGACGTCGACTATCCGCTGCACCGGTACCACGCCTGGGCCAAGCACCTGGAACTGGCGCTCGGCCCGGCGGCGGCGCACGAGGAGGCGCTGGGGGATCTGCTGGCGGCGCATCCACTGGCGTGACCGGCGCGCGGTGCCGCTACAGCCGCTACGGCCGCTACGGCCGCTACAGCACGTACCCGGGCTGACCCTCGTCGTTCACCACGGGACGTCCGGCCGCCGCCCACACCTGCATGCCGCCGTCGACGTTCACGGCGTCGACGCCCTGCTGGACGAGGTACATCGCGACCTGCGCCGAGCGGCCGCCGGAGCGGCAGATCACATGGACGCGGGCGTCCTGCGGGGCGGCCTCGGTCAGCTCGCCGTAGCGGGCCACGAACTCGCTGATCGGGATGTGCAGCGCGCCCGCGGCGTGGCCGGCCTGCCATTCGTCGTCCTCGCGGACGTCCAGGAGGAAGTCGTCGTCCTTGAGGTCGGTGACCTCGACTGTGGGTACGGCGGATCCGAAGTTCATGACTTCGACGCTACCTGACGCTGCGCCGGCGGGCGCTGGGCTCCTGAGGGGGACGGTGGGCACATCGAAACGGCCGCGCGCCCCTCAAGGGCGTTGCAGTGCGGCCAGTTCTGCTTCCCGCTCCGCAACCTGGGCCAGGAGCTGCTCGGCGATCTCGTCCAGGAGGCGGTCGGGGTCATCGGGGGCGAGCCGCAGCATCGCGCCGATCGCGCTCTCCTCCAGGTCCTTGGCGACCAGGGTGAGCATCTCCTTGCGCTGGGCAAGCCACTCCAGGCGGGCGTACAGCTCCTCGCTGGGGGTCGGGCCCTGCTCCTTGGGCGCCGGTCCCGCGGCCCACTCCTCGGCCAGCTCCCGCAGCAGCGCCTCGTCGCCACGGGCGTAAGCCGCGTTGACGCGGGTGATGAACTCCTCGCGCCGGGCACGCTCGGCGTCCTCCTGGGCGAGGTCCGGGTGCGCCTTGCGGGCCAGCTCGCGGTAGAGCTTGCGCGCCTCGTCGCTGGGGCGCACCCGCTGCGGGGGCCGCACCGGCTGGTCCGTGAGCATGGCCGCGGCCTCCGGGAACAGCCCCTCGCCGTCCATCCAGCCGTGGAACAGCTCCTCGACGCCGGGCATCGGCAGCACCCGGGCGCGTGCCTCGTCGGCCTTGCGGATGTCCTCGGGGTCGCCGGTGCGGGCGGCGACCGCCTCGGCGATACGGGCGTCCAGCTCGTCGAGGCGGGCGTACATCGGGCCGAGCTTCTGGTGGTGCAGCCGGGAGAAGTTCTCCACCTCGACGCGGAAGGTCTCCACCGCGATCTCGTACTCGATCAACGCCTGCTCGGCGGCCCGCACGGCCCGCTCCAGCCGCTCCTCCGGCCGCTCCGCCGCCGCGTCCTCGGCCGTCACCTTCGCCTCACCACCCTGCTCAGCTCCACCGACGGGCACCTCGGCACCGCCCGGCGCCCCCGCACCAGCGGGCCCGGCCTGGGACTGCTCAGCTTCCGGCGTCATCACCCGCCCAGCGTAGGCCACGGCGGGCCCAGCCCTTCGAACGCGCCGGTTCGATGCGAGATGGGGGGTGCTCTGCGGCCCGGGGCGGGCTGAGGAGCCCCGGCCGGGCGCGGGCTGGGGTCCGGTCGGGGGTGGGCTGGGGTTCAGCCCGGCGCGAGCTGCGGGTCCGGTCGGGGGGCGGGCTGCGGGTCCGGCCGGGCGCGGGCTGCGGGTCCAGCCCGGCGCGAGCTACGAGTCCGGTCGGGGGCGGCGGGCTCCGGGTCCAGGCCCGCGCGAGCTGCGGGTTCGGTCCGGGGGCGGGCTTCGAGTCCAGTCGGACGCGAGCTACGAGCCCGGTCGGAAGCGGCGGGCTCCGGGTCCAGCCCCACGCGGGCTACAGGCCCAGCCCGGCGCGAGCTACGAGTCCCGTCCGGCGCGAGCTACGAGCCAGCCCAGGACCGGACCGGGGCTACGAGTCGGCCCAAGAGCCGGCCTGCCCACGAGCGCCGCTCCATAACCGCCCCGCCCCCTCACACCCCCAGCTCCGCCGCGATCCGCCCCGACCGCACCGCCGACAGCAACGCGGCGTGGTCCGCCTCGGTGCGGTCGGCGTAGGTGACGGCGAACGTGGCGATCGCCTCGTCCAGTTCCTCGTTCTTGCCGCAGTAGCCGGCGACCAGGCGGGGGTCGGCGCTGTGGGAGTGGGCGCGGGCCAGGAGGGCGCCGGTCATGCGGGCGTAGTCGTCTATCTGGTCGGCGGCCAGCGCGGCCGGGTCGACGCTGCCCTTGCGGTTGCGGAACTGGCGTACCTGGAAGGGCAGCCCGTCGACGGTCGTCCAGCCCAGCAGGATGTCGCTGACGACCTGCATGCGCTTCTGGCCGAGGACCACCCGCCGCCCCTCGTGGTCCGCCTCCGGAGCCTGGAAACCGGCCGTCACCAGATGCGGGACCAGGGCCGAGGGGCGGGCCTCCTTCACCTGCAGGACCAGCGGCTCGCCGCGGTGGTCCAGGAGCAGGACCACGTAGGAGCGGGTGCCCACACTGCCCGTGCCGACCACGCGGAACGCCACGTCGTGCACCGCGTGGCGGGCGAGGAGGGGCAGGCGGTCCTCGGAGAGCGTGGTGAGGTAGCTCTCCAGCGACGCCGCCACCGCCGCGGCCTCCTCGTCCGGCACCCGGCGCAGCACCGGCGGCGCGTCGACGAACATACGGCCGCCGTCCTCCGTCAGCGCCGTCGACTTCGCCGCGAAGCGCCCACTGGTGTTGGCCCGCGCCTTCTCCGCGACCCGCTCCAGCGTGCCGAGCAGGTCATGGGCGTCGGTGTGGGAGACCAGCTCCTCGTCCGCGATCGCGTTCCACGCATCCAGCACCGGGAGCTTGGCCAGCAGCCGCATGGTGCGCCGGTAGGCACCGACCGTGTCGTACGCCGCCTTGCGGCACTTGTCCTCGTCCGCACCCGCCTCCCGTCCCGCGAGCACCATCGAGGTGGCGAGGCGCTTGAGGTCCCACTCCCAGGGGCCGGACAGCGTCTCGTCGAAGTCGTTCAGATCGATGACCAGGCCGCCGCGCGCGTCGCCGTACAGGCCGAAGTTCGCCGCGTGCGCGTCGCCGCAGATCTGGGCGCGGATCCGGGTCATGGGGGTGCGGGCGAGGTCGTACGCCATCAGTCCCGCCGAGCCGCGCAGGAACGCGAAGGGCGTCGCCGCCATCCGGCCGACCCGGATCGGGGTGAGCCCGGGGAGCCGGCCGGCGTTGGACTCCTCGACGGCGGCCACCGCGTCGGGACGGCCGGCGTCGAGATCGAGCACCGAGTGCTGGGCGCGCGGCACCCGCCTGCGCAGCGCCTTGCCCTCCTCCCTCGGCGCCCCACCGCCGGGCCACTCGGCGAAGCCGCGCACTCGGGGCAGCCGCCGCCGCACCGACCCCGACGACTCCGCCTCCGCGGCCGCCTCCGCCGTAGCCCCCGCACCGACCTCGGTCATACCGACCGCCTCCCCCGCACCCGCACGAACCTCGTCACGAACATCAACTCGTGCCGACGTTACAACCGGTGGCCGAAACGCGTCAGACCCTGTGGACAACTCCACGGCTGTGGAAAACCTGCGGCTGCCGACTCGCCGCCTCAGCAGCCCTCGGCCCGCTCCCCGTCCGGCAGATACTTCCTCGCCCATCCGCCGAGCTCGGTGAGCGCGGGCTCGAGCGCCGCGCCCGCCTCCGTCAGCCGGTACACGACCCGCAACGGCGGGCCCTCGTACACCTCGCGTACGACGAGTCCCGCTGCCGCCAGTTCGGTGAGCCGGTCGGAGAGCATGCGCTCGCTGATGCCGGGGACGGCCCGGCGCAGGGCGACGAAGTAGGCGGGCCCCGCGGTCAGGACGGACACGATCGGGCCGGTCCAGCGCTTGCCGAGCAGTTGGAAGACGCGGTTGATCCCTTCGTCGACCCGCTTGCACGCCGCTACGTCGTGACTCTGCTCACCCGCCATGCCTCTCAGGGTACTGCGCCGCCGTATGCGGATGAAAAAAAGTAAGTGACTGTGTTATCCATAGTTGCATACGGACTTTCACTCACTGCACTTCTGGAGACCTCCATGGCAACGCTGCTGCACATCGACTCCTCGGTCTTCCCGGCCGACGCCTCGTCCTCCCGTGCCGTCACCGACGCCTTCCGCCGCACCTGGCAGGAACAGCACCCGGAGGGCACGGTGATCCACCGCGATCTCGCCATGCACCCGGTGCCGCACATCACCGCCCACGCCCACACCGCCGGCTTCTCCGATCCGGCCGCCCACTCCCCTGAGCAGGCCGCCGCCTTCGCCGAGCGGGTGCGGCTGATCGAGGAGCTGGAGAGCGCGGACGCGGTGCTGATCGGCGCCCCGATGTACAACCTGACGATCCCGTCGACGCTGAAGGCCTGGCTGGACAACGTGGTCCTGTTCGGCCGCACCGCGGGCAACGCCCAGTCGGTCAAGGGCACCCCGGTCACCGTCGTCGCCAGCCGCGGCGGCGCGTACGGCCCGGGCACGCCGCGCGAGGGCTACGAGTACGTGCAGAACTATCTGTCGGCGATCCTGGCCGACTTCCTCGGCGCCGACGTCGACTTCATCGTCCCGGAGCTCACCATGGCCCCGTCCAACCCGGAGATGACCGAACTGGTCCCCCTCTTCGAGGCCTCCCGCGAGCGCGCCCTCGACGAGGCCGCCGCGAAGGCGAAGCAGGTGGCCGCGCGGCTCGCGGCGTAGCGGGCATCGGGGGGGCACGCGCGCGTAGGGCCTCGCCGGGAGGGCCGGGGCGATCCGGGCCATACGCGCGCGTGACGGCCCTCGCCACGACGCCTCACCCTCGAGCCGCCGACTCCCCGCCCCCCTTGCCGCGCCACCCGACGCCGCTCGCCGGCCACCGCCTCGCCGGCCACCGAAACCCTGGACGCGCCCTCCGTCCCACCACCCGTCGAGACCGACCCAGGGCGTCCGACCCACCGGCTACTGCCCCGCCGAAGGCAGACACAGCGCCACGACCAGCCCGACCACCGCGAGCACGGTGACCCACACGAGATGCGCGTCAAGGCGCCCGTCCAGATGCGCGTTCAGGCGCTCACACCCACGTGCGTTCAGACGCTCAGACACGCTCCGACCTCCCCCACGCCGCCCGGCCGCCGCCCGTCACCAGCCGCCCCGCCTGGTCGCCGCCTGCCACCAACCGCGCCACGCGGCCACGACCCGCCACCAACCGCCCCACCCGACGTGCGGCCGTCGCCAGCTCCGCGCGCCGGAACCAGGCGGCCAGGACCAGCGGATAGACCAGGTATCCGAACCGCGTCGCCGGGATCAGGCACATCGCGAGGCCCAGCCCCAGCGCCAGCCGGTCCGCCGCCGCGACGAGGGTCCGGGGCGGCCGTACGGCCAACGACACCGCCACACCGCCCGCGGCCGCCACCAGGGCACCCATGGCGAGGACGGAGCCGCCGGGGACGTACGTGGCCAGCAGATACCCGGGCAGCGGGCTGGCCGCCGGCGAATGCACCCCGCCCTGTCCCAGCGGGAAGAGGACCACGTGCTCCATGAAGGCGTGCGGATCGGCGAGGGCCACCGGTATCACCGCCACCGCGGCCACCAGCACGGCGACGGCTCCCGCGCGTACGGCCGCCCGCCGCCCCGCCGTCACCGCCAGCAGCACCAGGCCCACCGGCAGCAGCGGCCAGGCCGTCCACTTCAGCGCGGCCGCGGCCCCCATCGCCAGCCCCGCCGCCGTACCGGACCCGCCCCGGCCGGCCAGCGCCAGCCCCAGGCACATCAGCCCGATCACCGGCAGATCGACCCCACCGACCGCCAGCGGCAACGCGACCGCGGGGAACGCCGCGAGCAGCAGGGCGGCGCCGCCCGCGCTCGGCTTCCCCTCCGGCGCAAGGGAGTTGCGTCCTGATTCCCGCGCGGCGGCCAGCATGCTCACCAGGAACGCGGCACAGAACCACACCCGCGCATCCGCGAGCGGCGTCCCCCCGAAGAGCGCGTGCGGTATCCCGAACAGCGCCATGCCGGGCAGATAGGGGTTGTAGTCCTCGACGCCGACCGGGTGCGGCAGGTACGGGCTGCCGGAGTTCAGCAGCAGACCGCCCGAGCGCTCCACGACATGCACCTCCGACTGCGCGGTCCCCGCCAGGACCATCAGCGTCAGCGGGACCACGACGGCTCCGAGCAGCGCGGCGAGCGCGCTGGGCCGGCTCCAGGGGCGCGGCGCCCGGCGGGCGAGCTGCGCGGCGGCGGCGTACCCGACGGCGGCGCAGGCGCCCCAGATCCGGTGCGGGGTGAGGGTCGTGACCAGGGCCAGCGACATCGCGAAGCCCGCGCAGGCGAGCCAGAACAGCACGTCCCGGCGCAGGCGCGGTACCCGGCGGGACGACCCACGGGCGCTTGGGCGGGGTTGCGGCCGCGCGGGGGCGAGGACCGGTCCGTCGGGCCGGACTCCGGCGACGAAGGAGAGGGAATCGGGTGGCATCGGTGGGCTCCTGAGGAAGGGGGGAGCTCCAATCTCGCGCCGAGCCCCCTGCGCCCACCTCGGCCGAACGGCCACGCTTCCCGCGCCCCGAAACCGCCGACTCAGCCAAAAGTCCGACCGCCCCCGACGCACACGTCGGCCCGCCCGAACCTCCGCTCACCCCCTACCGGCACAATCACCGCATGCATACGCTCTCTGTCGTTCTCGTCGCCCTCATGGCGCTGCTGCACGCCTACATCCTGGTTCTGGAGATGTTCCTGTGGCAGCGCGGCCCGGGCCGCCGCTTCTCCGGGTTCGACGCGGAGCTCGCCCGCACCACCGCGCCGCTGGCCGCCAACCAGGGTCTGTACAACGGCTTCCTGGCCGCGGGCCTGGTCTGGGGCCTGATCGCCGACGACCCGACCGGTTACCGGGTGCAGATCTTCTTCCTGTCCTGCATCGTCGTCGCCGGCGTCTACGGCGCGGCCACCGCCAACCGCCGCATCCTCTTCGCCCAGGCCCTGCCCGCCGCCGTGACCCTCGCCACGGTGGTCGCGGCGGGCTGAAAGCCCCTGGTGAGATAGCTCACGCGCCGGGAGCCGTCGTCCGACTCCCGGCTTGTGTGATGCCTCACAAGGATCACGGAAACGAGAAACGGGCCCCTGCGGTGACTTCTGTCACCTGCAGAGACCCGTGTCTCATGGGTGCGCGAGGGGGGAGTTGAACCCCCACGCCCTTGCGGGCACTGGAACCTGAATCCAGCGCGTCTGCCTATTCCGCCACCCGCGCATTGGGTGTGTCTTCGGGCCCTTCCCTTGCGGTGCGGCGCCTTCCGACACCAGAACATTAGCACGCCGGCCAGGGTGGGTTCACATCCCTTATCCCCAGGCAGCCGCCCACCAGCGCAGTCGACGAACGCCACCCCGCGGTGACCGATCCACGGCGCCGGCCGCTCCGTATCAACGACGACCTGTTCACGTATCAACCTCGTACCGGTACCCGGCATCTCCCCAGGAGCCGGTCGGGGACCACAGTCAGGTGCGGGACACTTGTCTGCGGCCGCCTCTACGATCCATGGCAAGACTGTGTCCCCGAGGAGTTCGAAGCAGACCTCCTCAGGGAACTTCGAGGGCGTCGACACCCGTCGACCGGGCCGACAGGGGGAACCAGCCGATTTACCGGCGCGTGGATACGATCAGTAAGCAGTACCAGGTAAGGCAGTGCCCGCCCGGCGGGACACAGGACGAAGCAGGCGACGGAGGAGGTGCCCCATGGGAGTCCTGAAGAAGTTCGAGCAGCGTCTCGAAGGTCTGGTCAACGGCACCTTCGCCAAGGTGTTCAAGTCCGAGGTCCAGCCGGTCGAGATCGCGGGAGCGCTCCAGCGCGAGTGCGACAACAACGCCACCATCTGGAACCGCGACCGCACGGTCGTCCCCAATGACTTCATCGTGGAGCTCAGCACACCGGACTACGAGCGGCTGAGCCCCTACTCCGGTCAGCTCGGCGACGAGCTCGCGGGCATGGTCCGCGACTACGCCAAGCAGCAGCGCTACACCTTCATGGGCCCGATCAAGGTCAACCTGGAGAAGGCCGACGACCTCGACACCGGCCTGTACCGGGTGCGCAGCCGCACGCTGGCCGGCTCCACCGACCAGCAGGGCCCGCAGGCCCCCTCACCCGCCGCCCCGGCCGGGCGGCCCGGCGGCGCCCAGGGCGGCTACGGCTACCCGCAGCCCGCCGCGCCCGCCGGCGCCCCGCCCATGCCGGCCGCGCCGCCGCCCGGCGGCCGCCCAGGCGGTTACGGCTACCCGCAGCCCGCGGGCGGCCGGCGTCCCCCCGCCGCACCCGCGGCAGGCGGCCGCACCCGCTACTGGATCGAGATCAACGGCACCCGCCACCAGATCTCCCGCGCCACGCTCGTGCTGGGCCGCAGCACCGACGCCGACGTGCGGATCGACGACCCCGGCGTCTCCCGCCGGCACTGCGAGATCCGGACCGGAGCGCCCTCGACGATCCAGGATCTCGGGTCCACCAACGGCATCGTGGTGGACGGGCAGCACACCACCCGCGCTACGCTCCGCGACGGCTCGCGGATCGTCGTGGGCAGCACCACCATCATTTACCGGCAAGCCGAAGGGTGAAGCGGGGGCAATGTCAGAGCTGACCCTCACGGTCATGCGGCTGGGTTTCCTGGCCGTCCTGTGGCTGTTCGTGATCGTGGCCGTGCAGGTCATCCGCAGCGACCTGTTCGGCACGCGCGTCACCCAGCGCGGATCCAGGCGGGAGGCGAACCGGCAGCAGCAGGCCGCACGGCAGGCGCCCCCGCAGCAGCGCCAGCAGTCCGGCGGCGGCCGCCAGCGCCGTAACGCCCCCTCCAAGCTGGTCGTGTCCGAGGGCACCCTCACCGGCACCACCGTCGCGCTCCAGGGCCAGACCATCACCCTGGGCCGGGCGCACGACAGCACGATCGTGCTGGACGACGACTACGCCTCCAGCCGGCATGCCAGGATCTACCCGGACCGCGACGGCCAGTGGATCGTCGAGGACCTGGGCTCCACCAACGGCACGTACCTCGACCGAACGCGGCTGACGACCCCGACGCCGATTCCGCTGGGCGCGCCGATCCGCATCGGCAAGACCGTCATCGAGCTGCGGAAGTAGTACGACAATGAGCGAGCGGAGCGAGCACGCAGCGGAGGACCGCACGACGGGCCCCGGCGCGCTCCCGACCGGAGGGTGGGCACCGTGCGGATGTACCCGGAGCCGACGGGCGAGGTGCGCATGAGTCTGTCACTGCGCTTCGCCGCCGGATCGCACAAAGGCATGATCCGGGAGGGCAACGAGGACTCCGGATACGCCGGACCCCGCCTGCTCGCCATCGCCGACGGCATGGGCGGCGCGGCCGCGGGCGAGGTCGCCTCCTCCGAGGCCATCTCCACGATCGTCGCCCTCGACGACGACATCCCCGGCTCCGACATCCTCACCTCCCTCGGCACCGCCGTACAGCGCGCCAACGACCAGTTGCGCTCGATGGTCGAGGAGGACCCGCAGCTCGAGGGCATGGGCACCACGCTCACCGCCCTGCTGTGGACCGGGCAGCGCCTCGGCCTCGTCCACGTCGGCGACTCGCGCGCGTACCTGCTGCGCGACGGCGTCCTCACGCAGATCACGCAGGACCACACCTGGGTGCAGCGCCTGGTCGACGAGGGCCGCATCACCGAGGAGGAGGCGACCACGCATCCGCAGCGGTCGCTGCTGATGCGCGCGCTGGGCAGCGGCGACCATGTCGAGCCCGACCTGTCGATCCGCGAAGTCCGCGCCGGCGACCGGTACTTGATCTGCTCCGACGGCCTCTCCGGCGTCGTGTCCCACCAGACCCTGGAGGACACCCTCGCCAGCTACCAGGGCCCCCAGGAGACCGTCCAGGAGCTCATCCAGCTCGCGCTGCGCGGCGGCGGCCCCGACAACATCACCGTGATCGTCGCGGACGTCCTCGACCTGGACACCGGCGACACCCTCGCCGGGCAGCTCTCCGACACCCCGGTCGTGGTCGGCGCGGTCGCCGAGAACCAGCAGCACCACCTGCACGACAACGGCATCATGCAGACCCCCGCCGGACGCGCCTCCGGGCTCGGCCGCCAAGTGCCCGGACAGGGCGGCGGGGGCGGCGAGTTCGGCCCGCCCGGCTCCGGCGACACCACCGGCTACGTGCCCGCGGGCAGCTTCGGCGACTACACCGACGACGACTTCGTCAAGCCCCGCAAGGGCCGCAGGTGGCTGAAGAGATCCTTCTACTCGGCCCTCGCGCTCGCCGTGCTCGGCGGCGGCCTGTACGGCGGCTGGCGCTGGACGCAGACCCAGTACTACGTCGGCGCCAACGAGGAACACGTCGCCCTGTACCGCGGGATCAGCCAGGACCTGGCCTGGGTCTCGCTGTCGAAGGTGGAGAAGGACCACCCCGAGATCGAACTCAAGTACCTGCCGCCGTACCAGAAAAAGCTCGTCGAGAACACGATCACCGAGGGCGGCCTGAAGGACGCCCAGGCGAAGATCGACGAGCTCTCGCTGCAGGCCTCCGCGTGCAAGAAGCGGGCCGAGCAGCGGGCGGCGCAGAGCGAGCAGAACGCCAAGACCGGCGAGGGCGAGGCCGGGGGCACCACGGGAACCACCCGCACCTCCCTTACGTCCAAGGCGACACCGACGCCGAATCCGTCGACGTCCCAGTCCCCGACCCCGCCGTCCACCTCCACCTCCCCGACACCGACTGCGACGCCAAGCCCCGGCCCCACTCTCTCGGAGGAAGAGCAGAAGGTCGTCTCGAACTGCGGTACGCAGTAGGCAAGCCGTGAGAGGCCCCGTCACACCATGAGCAGTACTACCAACTCGCCGACGCACCACACATCCACGATCGGCGCGATCGGTGCGCCGAGCAGGCGCAACACCGAGCTCGCGCTGCTGGTGTTCGCGGTCGTCATCCCGGTCTTCGCGTACGCCAACGTGGGGTTGGCGATCAATGACCAGGTGCCGCCCGGACTGCTGAGCTACGGTGTCGGGCTGGGCCTGCTCGCGGGCATCGGCCACCTCGCCGTCCGCAAGTTCGCACCGTACGCCGATCCCCTGATGCTGCCGCTGGCCACCCTGCTCAACGGCCTCGGCCTGGTGGTGATCTGGCGTCTGGACCAGTCGAAGAAACTGCAGGCGAGCAGCGCGTACGTCGAAGCGGCCCCGCGCCAGTTGCTGTACTCCGCGATGGGCGTCGCCCTTCTGGTGGCCGTGCTGATCTTCCTCAAGGACCACCGCGTCCTGCAGCGCTACACCTACATCTCCATGGCCGCCGCGCTGTTCCTGCTGATCCTGCCGCTCGTGCCCGGACTCGGCGCGAACATCTACGGCGCCAAGATCTGGATCAAGATCCCCGGCCTGGGCACACTCCAGCCCGGTGAGTTCGCGAAGATCGCCCTCGCGGTCTTCTTCGCCGGCTACCTCATGGTCAAGAGAGACGCCCTGGCGCTGGCCAGCCGCCGCTTCATGGGCCTGTACCTGCCGCGCGGCCGCGACCTCGGCCCGATCCTCGTCGTCTGGGTGCTCTCGATCCTCATCCTGGTCTTCGAGACCGACCTCGGTACATCCCTGCTGTTCTTCGGGATGTTCGTCATCATGCTGTACGTCGCCACCGAGCGGACGAGCTGGATCGTCTTCGGTCTGCTGATGTCCGCGGTCGGCGCCGTCGGCGTGGCGAGCTTCGAGTCACACATCCAGACACGTGTGCAGGCCTGGCTCGACCCGATGCGCGAGTACGAGCTCTCCCGCGCCGCCGTCCAGGACGGGGTCTTCCACTCCGAGCAGGCCATGCAGGCCCTGTGGGCCTTCGGCTCCGGCGGCACCCTGGGCACCGGCCTCGGCCAGGGCAACTCCGACCTCATCGGCTTCGCCGCCAACTCCGACTTCATCCTCGCCACCTTCGGCGAGGAGCTGGGCCTGGCCGGCGTCATGGCGATCCTGCTGCTCTACGGCCTGATCGTGGAGCGCGGTGTGCGCACGGCCCTCGCGGCCCGCGACCCGTTCGGCAAGCTGCTCGCCGTCGGCCTGTCCGGCGCCTTCGCCCTCCAGGTCTTCGTCGTGGCCGGCGGTGTGATGGGCCTCATCCCGCTGACCGGTATGACGCTGCCTTTCGTGGCGTACGGCGGTTCCTCCGTCATCGCCAACTGGGCCCTGATCGGCATCCTGCTGCGCATCAGCGACACCGCACGCCGCCCGGCCCCCGCCCCCGCACCCAACCCCGACGCCGAGATGACCCAGGTGGTCCGACCGTGAACAAGCCCCTGCGTCGCATCGCGATCTTCTGCGGACTCCTCGTCCTGGCCCTGCTCATCCGCGACAACTGGATCCAGTACGTCCAGGCCGACGAGCTCAGGACCCACAAGGACAACCGCCGCGTCGTCATCGAGCGTTACGCCTCCCCCCGCGGCAACATCATCGTCGACGGCAAGGCGGTCACCGGCTCGAAGGAGACCTCCGGCAGCGACTTCAAGTACAAGCGCACCTACACGGACGGCCCCATGTGGGCGCCCGTCACGGGATACGCCTCGCAGGCCTTCGGCGCCAACCAGCTCGAGTCCATCGAGGACGGCATCCTCACCGGCACCGACGACCGGCTCTTCTTCCGCAACACGCTCGACATGCTCACGGGCAAGGAGAACAAGGGCGGCAACGTCGTCACCACCCTCAACGCCGCCGCGCAGAAGGCCGCGTTCGACGGCCTGAAGAAGCAGGGCGGCAAGGGAGCCGTCGCGGCCATCGAGCCGTCCACCGGCAAGATCCTGGCACTGGCGTCCTACCCGTCGTACGACCCCTCGTCCTTCGCCGGCAACTCCACGACGACCGACACCGAGGCGTGGACGAAGCTCCAGAAGAAGAACAACCCCGACGACCCGATGCTCAACCGCGCGCTGCGCGAGGTCTACCCCCCGGGCTCCACCTTCAAGGTGCTCACCGCGGCCGCCGCACTGGAGAACGGCCTGTACACGGAGGCGGACCAGGCCACCAAGACGCCGCTGCCGTGGACCATGCCGGGCACCACGACCGTGCTGAAGAACGAGGGGAACATCCCCTGCAAGAACGCGACGCTGCGGGTCGCCCTGCAGTACTCGTGCAACACCGTCTTCGGCAAGATCGGCTCCGATCTCGGCAACGACAAGATGCTGGAGATGGCCAAGAAGTTCGGCTTCACCGAGGAGCAGTTCACGCCGATCCGCACCAGCGCGTCGGTCTTCTCCGAGGACATGGCGCCCTCTGAGGTCGCGCTGTCCTCCATCGGCCAGTTCAACACCGCCGCCACCCCGCTGCAGATGGCCATGGTCGCCTCCGCCGTCGCCAACGACGGCACCCTGATGAAGCCGTACATGGTCGACAAGCTCCAGACCAACAACCTCGACACCCTGGAGAGGACCACTCCCGAGGAGATGAGCAAGCCG
Source organism: Streptomyces sp. UG1 (assembly GCF_049974585.1). Lineage (NCBI taxonomy): Bacteria > Bacillati > Actinomycetota > Actinomycetes > Kitasatosporales > Streptomycetaceae > Streptomyces > Streptomyces sp. UG1. The sequence goes on from NZ_JBNGGG010000037.1 coordinate 126,088, forward strand.
CTGTCGGCGGACAACGCGCAGATCCTGCAGTCGATGATGGAGACGGTCGTCGAGGACGGCACCGGCAAGAACGCGCGGATCGACGGCGTGAAGGTGGGCGGCAAGACCGGTACCGCCCAGCACGGTGTGGAGAACAGCGAGAACCCCTACGCCTGGTTCATCTCCTACGCCAAGGGCGACGACGGCAGCTCGCCGGTCGCCGTGGCCGTGGTGATCGAGGACGACAACGCGGTCCGCGACGACATCTCAGGTGGCGGCCTCGCGGCCCCCATCGCCAAGAGCGTCATGGAGGCGGTCATCAACAGCAAGAAGTGACCCTGCTCACGTCCCCTTCACATCGGTGCACGTTGCGATACCGGTCCTGTATCGGGTTACGGGCTTGGCCAGGTCACACAAGATGAGCCGGGTACGGTATGCCCGGACGGCACACCGCCCCACCCACAAGGGTGAGGTCGGGACCGACGGAGAGGGCTGGTAGGTAGCTTATGGAAGAGCCGCGTCGCCTCGGCGGCCGGTACGAACTGGGCCAGGTGCTCGGTCGTGGTGGCATGGCGGAGGTCTACCTCGCGCATGACACCCGCCTCGGCCGCACCGTGGCGGTGAAGACGCTGCGCGCGGACCTCGCGCGCGACCCGTCCTTCCAGGCCCGGTTCCGCCGGGAGGCCCAGTCGGCCGCCTCGCTCAACCATCCCGCGATCGTGGCGGTCTACGACACGGGCGAGGACTACATCGACAACGTGTCGATCCCGTACATCGTCATGGAGTACGTAGACGGCTCGACACTCCGCGAGCTACTCCACAGCGGCCGCAAACTCCTGCCCGAGCGCGCCATGGAAATGACCATCGGCATCCTGCAGGGCCTGGAGTACGCCCACCGCAACGGCATCGTCCACCGCGACATCAAGCCCGCGAACGTCATGCTGACGCGCAACGGCCAGGTCAAGGTGATGGACTTCGGTATCGCCCGCGCGATGGGCGACTCCGGCATGACGATGACCCAGACCGCGGCCGTCATCGGCACCGCCCAGTACCTCTCGCCGGAGCAGGCGAAGGGCGAGCAGGTGGATGCCCGCTCGGACCTCTACTCGACCGGCTGTCTGCTGTACGAGCTCCTGACGGTCCGCCCGCCCTTCGTCGGCGACTCCCCGGTCGCGGTCGCGTACCAGCACGTGCGCGAGGAGGCCCAGGCCCCGTCGGTCTTCGACCCCGAGATCACGCCCGAGATGGACGCGATCGTGTTGAAGGCCCTCACCAAGGACCCCAACTACCGCTACCAGTCCGCCGACGAGATGCGCGCCGACATCGAGGCCTGCCTCGACGGCCAGCCCGTCGCCGCGACGGCCGCGATGGGTTCGGTGGGCTACGGCGGCTACCCCGACGACCAGCCGACCACGGCCCTGCGCGCCCAGGACGCCGGCGCCACGTCGATGCTGCCGCCCATGAACCCGGACGACGGCGGCTTCGGCTACGACGACCGCGTGGACCGGCGCCGCCAGAAGAAGTCCAACACCTCGACGATACTGCTGGCCGTCGCCGCCGTACTGGTCCTCGTCGGCGCGGTCCTCATCGGCAAGTGGGTGTTCGACGGGAAGAACGCGAGCAACAGCCAGGTGCCGGTGCCGAACCTGGTCGGTGAGACGCAGAACAGCGCGAAGGACCTGCTCAACAACGTCGACCTCGCGCTGGGGCAGGCCAAGAAGGAGCCGTGCGAGGACCAGCCCGCCGGCAACATCTGCAAGCAGGACCCCGAGCCCAACACCAAGGTCGACAAGAACACCACGGTCAACGTCGTGGTGTCGACCGGGGCGCCGAAGGTGTCGGTGCCGGACGTCGAGGGCCTGCAATACGACCAGGCCAAAACCCAACTCGAGGACAAGGGCTTCAACGTCGAGCAGAAGACCGAGGAGTCCGACCGCAATCCGGGCGTCGTCATCAGCCAGGACCCCAACGGCGGCACGGAGAAGGAGAAGGGCTCGACGATCACCCTCACCGTGGCCAAGGAGAAGGAGAAGGCCACGGTTCCGGATGTTCTCGGCAGGTCCTGTGACGAGGCGAAGGCACAAATGGCGGCCAACGACCTGGTCGGCACCTGCGTCGAGGTGGAGACCCAGGACCCGAACCAGGTGGGCAGGGCCATCTCGACCTCGCCGGAGGCCGGCACTGAGGCCGACAAGAACGACACGGTGACCATCCAGATCGGCAAGCAGGCCCAGCAGAAGACCCAGGTACCGAGCGTCGTGGGTCAGACGGTGGGTCAGGCCAAGCAGACTCTGGCGGCGGCCGGCTTCACCAACATCCAGTTCGCGGGCGGCAGTGACCAGAGCGACACGGCCCTTGTCGCGGCCCAAGACCCGAAGGGCAACCAGCAGGTCGACGACCCGGCGAACACCCAGATCACGCTGACCACCGTCAGTTTCGGCAACAACGGAGGCAACAACGGAGGCAACGACAACGGAGGTATTTTCGGCTAAGAGGATGTCTCACGTGGCGAGCTTCGCGAGTTTCTTGTAGCAGGTGAGGGCGGCGGCCAGGCCGAGGAAGGCGAGGAAGTGGGAGCCCTTTCGCTCGTATCGGACGGTGAGACGTCGGTAGCCGAACAGCCAGGCGATCGACCTCTCGATCTTCCAGCGGTGCCGGACGAGTCGTTCGCCGGACTCGATTCCGACCGGGCGATGCGCGGGAGCAGTCCCCGTTCACGCAGCCAAGAGAGGTGATCGGCGGAGAAGTACGCCTTATCGGCACGGAGTTTGACCGGGCGGCGCCGACGAGGTCCGCGCCGGGAGCGGATGGCGGGTATGCCGCGGATCAGCGGCTTGAGGGCGAGACTGTCGTGCATGTTCGCGCCGGACACGGCGACGGCGAGAGGGAGGCCCTGGTCCTCGGACAGCACGTGCAGCTTGCTGCCCTTCTTGCCGCGATCGACCGGGTTCGGCCCGGTCAGCGAACCTCCTTTTCGCCCGCACCGACGCGGCATCCACGATCGCAGCGGTCCAGTCGATCTCGCCCTGGGCGCCGAGCTCGTCCAGGACCGCCCGGTGCAATCGGCGCCACACCCCCACCTCGGTCCACGCTATGAACCGGTGGTGTGCCGTCGCGGGCGACACCGAACGTCTCCGGCAGATGCCGCCAGGCACACCCGCTGGTCAGCACGTACACCACCGCTGTGAACACGGCACGATCGTCCAGCGGCGCGGTCCCGCCGCCCTGCGGACGGGAGTTGAACGACGGCAGCAACGTGGCGACCAGTTCCCACAGACCGTCAGGAACCAGCCGCTGCGACAGATCGGCACTCACGAAGAGGCATCATGCCGCAGCTCGCACCATCACCACGTGAGACATCCTCTAAGGGGAGCGCCACAGACAGCCAGCAGAACTTGGCGTTTTCGCCATCCAAATAAGGCCTCGGCACCCCTGAAGGGTGCCGAGGCCTTATTTGACCAATTGCTTCAACTTGCACACATCATGCAGGTGATCATCATCACACCCTGATAAATACTCTTATCCGACATATCAAGATCAACTCACTTGCCGTGGTCAGCTCAAGAGGTTCGAATAGAGATCGACCAGTGTTCTATCCCAAACGAGGGGAAACGCAAGTGCAGTTCCGCAGGGCGAACAATTCTCACAGGTGGCGCATAACCACCTTTGCTGCAGTCGGCCTAACCTCAGCCGCAGCTGCGATGTCCCTCGCTACTCCGGCTCAGGCAGCTGACGTAAGTATCAAGCTGCGCTGTGAAGACAGGACGCGCTCCTACGTGGCCAAAGCGACTCTCTATGGCAGTGGAGCTCCTACTGCTAAGTACAGAGTATCGATCTCGGTCTATGACAGGATTGACGACACACGGGCCCCGAAGGTCAGACTCCGCTCGCTCAACCAGGACGGCTCGGTGACCAACTACCGATGGCGCACTGGGGACCAGGGACGAGCGATTCTGACTCAATGGGACACCACTCTTCAGCAGCCCAAGGGCTTGAAGGCGATCTTCCTTGAGGCGGACGTCACTCGCAACGGAGGCGACGAGCAGTACTTCTTCTGCTCGGACTATGCCCCGAAGGGGTAGAAGTACATCACCGCAGTGAGCACGAGATGAATAGCCCTTAGCGACACGACAGCCGGAGAACCTGAGGGCTGGAGTCAATCAGGTCCGTGTACTCCCATACCGTCGGTCGGCTATCGAGCCCAAGTGGGCACCTGTTCTATGAGAGCGGGTGCCCACCGGTCTGCACGAGTTCGGTGACCCGACAACCCGCAGTACATCTCGCCTTCGGAACCCTCCGCCGACTACGTCGCATTCCTGCTACGTACATCAATTGTTTCTTCGCATGCGATGACTCGTTGATCGGGTGGGGTGGGGACTCACTGCTCTGCCCCGGCCAAGCGACCTCACCACGAACGAAAGGGCAGAACATGATCAACGAATCGGCACTACTGGAGTCGAAGAGCCTGCGCGACAGCGTGCTGGAACGAACGACGTCGAGCAATGCTCAGGACCTGTGGATCGGGCTCGGGTTGGGACGCGAAGGGCGTACCTTCCCGAGTGATCGGTTGAAG